>WQWC01000005.1 GCA_009785525.1 Oscillospiraceae bacterium
CCCGCAGCCTGTTATTAATCGTGCGGCGGCAGATGTTACGCGCACCGGCAGTGTAACGCCACTAGATGCAAACATGTTAATGCGTTATGTGAGCGGCATGGCTCCGCGGCCTGTTTTGGGGCAAAGACCTCAACCATAGCGGGTAACCCCACCACAAACTGGCTACAGAACCGGAAGTGAGTGAGCCGGAATACCCTTAGCGACAGCGTCTGCGATTGTGCAGATGATGGGCTATGCAAACAGACGATAAATATGAAGCCCCAGCTGAAACATATAAAAATGGCCATTAAGCCAAAATATGTCAAGCAGGGCTTCATATTTGTGCAAAATTACTATTGCGCGACATTGTAATATAGAGTATCTTATAATGTGGAGTATTTTAGTTGAAGAAAAATTAGCACTACCAATAACTTAAGGAGATGTTACTGTGAAAGACGAAAATTTGAACACTTGGTATGAGAAAAATTTTCAGGTGGAAAAAGATGATGCCCCTGAAAAAAAGGATGAAGATGAAAATGTTTTGATGGGCGTGGAAGATGACATGCCCCCGGAGACTGTGGCGTATGAAGCCACAATACAGGAAGATATCCCGCATGAGGAAGCGGATGATACCGTAAATATTCATGTGGAAAGCGATGATATGCCTGAAACAGAGGATGAAGATGAAAATGTTTTGATGGGCATGGAAGATGACACGCCTCCGGATGTTGTAGCGAGTGAAGACACGATACAGGCTGACATCCAGCATGAAGAAGCGGATGATGCCGTAAATATTCATTTGGGCGTAGTAGTATCTCCTGACGAATTTACTCCTGAAAACGTTGCGATCCTGAAAGATAATCTTATTGCAAAGCGGAGTGTTAAATTCTGTGCCGATCAATTTGACGGCAGAGTGGTAAACTACAACGTTGTAGGCATCGATGTTATGCCTGACGGAATAACCGCGCTGTTGGATGAAGCTATTGACGACAATGGGGAACTTAACAAGGGCGTTTATGCAAATTCTGTAAACATCGTTATTGATATAGGTTCCGGTACCACTGATATGGCATCCATACAAGGCTTTGACATTATCCCAGACTCCGAACGTCAATTTAACGTTGGTACAAATGATGCGTTTGTAGACATTGCACAAGAAGTTGAGCGCCAATTTAAATGCGGCTATATCGAAACTTCACAGATTTCTAATGTAGTACGCTTTCCATTGGGCGTGTGTGCCTCATGTGGCGCAGTTTCCGCAACCAGCAAAGCATGTACTTGCGGAGGCACTTTTGAAATGAAGCGCAATATGATCCGTATAGGTCAAAAAGTGTTTGACATTTCCGACATTGTTAACTCCGTATTTAACGACAAGGCAGAGAGTGTGGCCAATGTTCTCAAACGTTATTTAGACATGCTATTCAAAGTGCGGGGTATCAACAAATCAGCACTAGACACGATCTTGATTGTAGGCGGCGGCAGCGAAATGTTCGGCAGACTGGTAAAAGAAAAAATTGCCGAGTTTGTAGGCGAGTATGTGGAAATTAAAAAAGTCAATCGGGCCATATGGAAGTCCGTAAACGGTTTGGGTAAGTACATTGTACTGAAAAAAGGCACGGGCAGAAAGAACTTTCAGCGCTATGTCTTTGTGGATGTCGGCAACTTTGCCACAAAAGCAAAGATGGTTGATGTTGATGGCAAAGATGTAGGTAAGCCTATTGAGCTTATGACAAAAATTTCTACGCCTGTTAACCAAGGGTCGATTTCTTTGCGCAAATTGCATCCGATGATGGATTTGCATCTGGATATCAGTACAGTGGATGGCGAGTCTAAGATTGGTGATGGCACGTACTTTGTTTCACACTTAGCCAACAAGGGCAAGAACGCAAAAGTACGTAATTCCTTGACACCCAAAACTACGGACGACTTGGTTTATGTAATGATTAGCTCCGCCATAAGCGCTTTGGTGGCAAGAGATAGAACAATATAGAAATGTTTTGAATCGGACGCGGTTTTCTGTTACAACTGTTTTTGTAAAGCGGAAAATGGCTCAACGTTATATTTGAAATGAAAACCACTATTAAACTAGTGGTTTTCATCACTTTATGTGCAAGAAAGCCCCCGGCTGAACCGGGGGCTTTCTTAGAATGGCTCTATTTGATGTTACTCATAGTCAGTTGTGTCTTCGTCTATCTCTTCAGTTTGACTCACTAAGCCACGATAGCGGTCAAGGCTTTTATCAATCAAACTCCGAAGCTCGTCATATTCTTCCTTGGCTTCTTTTATTTGTTTTTCGTTCTTTTCCTTAGTTATAGCCAGCATCTTGTCTCCACGCTCTTTGGCCATCTGCAACTTATATTCCGCCTCTTTCACAGTTTCTTCTGCCGTCATGCGAGCCTCGTCCAATATCTCTTTAGCCTCTTCCCGGGCATGGGTGAGGATTTTTTCAGCTCGGCTCGCCACGTCCTGTTTGTCTGCTTCCAGCTGGGCATATAGATCACCAGACTCGAACGCCGCTTTTTTCATAAGCCCTGCGCTGTCTTCTTGCGCTTTCTGAAGGATTTGATCTGCTTCCAGCCGGGCTTGGTGCATGGTATTTTCAGCTTCCTCTTTTGAGTTATTCAGAGACGCATTCGCCTCAATTATGATCTGCGAACTTTCTTCTTCTGCTGTTTCCCGTAATGCAACCGCTGTCTTTTCTGCGTCCTGCACGAGTGTTTCTGACTGAACTCTTGCTTCCTCGCGCATTTGCGCAACTTCAGCCTCAGTTTGCGCTTTCAGCGCTTCTGCGTCTGTTTCCGCCTGGCGCCGATATTCGCTGGCAAAATTTTTACCTTTTTCGAATATTGCAATGAAGTCAGAAGAAAATCTATCCATGAATTCCCTGAACATCAAGTCTTCCTGTTGCAAAGCATCATTTGCGGACAGCGTGTCAGTCAGCGTGTCAACTTGCGCTTGCAACTCAGCAATCTTGTCCTTAGCTTGCTGTGATTGTTGCGCTTGCTGTTCTTCGCTTGTCTTTTGAAGATCAGATAAGCGCTGTATTTCGCCATTCAGTTCGTTGACTCGCTCGTCACCGTTACTCTGCGTCTTAGCTTTCTGCAGCTCGTCCCTTAGTTCTTCAATCGTCGCTTTAGAAGCTTCTAACTCTTTTCTATCTTCAGAAGAGTTCTTGATCTGTGTTTCCAACTTTTGGAGTTCAAGTTTTATCATATCAAGCTTTTGCTCAGACTCTTCTTTTTCACTACGAAGTGTGCTGACTTCCTGCTCGAGCTGACTCACTTGTTCGTTCACTTGCTCCAGCTCCACGATTCGCTTTTGAAGCGAGCCTACAAAGAGGTCTACATCCTCCATTCGATATCCGCCAAAGGTAGATTTTGCAAATTCGATTTTATCCATGATTTCAACGTCTCCTTAAAAGTTTAAGTTTGTTCAAGTAAAAGGATATCCGATCAGGCTTGATACAAAAAACGTGGGCTGATTATCAGTTCGCTGATTTCATATATATCGCGGACACACACGTTCCCTTTATGGTGCAGTTTGTAGGGCTCATTTTTATTAAGCACATTTGAGCCAACTGAAATGGCGCAGTCTGAGCCATTTATAATTTGCAGTGTGCCTTGTCCGTCGATTTCAAAATAGATTTGGTTTGAACCGGGAAAAGTATTGGAAAGGTTGCATTTTTGCAGAATGTCTTTCAAAGATGTCTTGCGCGAGCGCGGGAACTTAAATATACGAGGCTTGATGTCTTCTGTATTATTATCGGTTGCGCCTATGTTAACAACATACAGATCAAGCTTTCCGGCGAATATAAATTCGTTTGCATCGGTAGCAGGTTCATTCTGCGGATATGCAGCTTTTTTGCGGATAGAGGCCAGCCTTAAAATGAAAAGCAGAGCTGCCAATACAAGAATGATGCCTATAATAAGGCCTAACAAAGTCCGAAGAGGAAAGACAGATACTTCATCATTATCATTTTGTGACGGATCAGTGGAAAGTGGATCGGTGGGTGCAGGCTCGGTAGCTGGCGTTTCGGCTGGGGGCGGCGGAAGCTCGCTCACAGGCGTTGCGACAAAATCCGGCAAATTAATCCCGAATGCTCCCAAATGCGTCTGTAAGAGCCAGAATACTGTTTCTTCGTCGGCATCCCAATGTAAATATCCATCTTCAAGGTGCAGCTCGTTTGCGTTTACAGAAATAGGGAAAATGCTTCTATCAAAAAATGGGTTTAGGAAAGCATTTCTGCCTTCGCTGTCAGCCAGCCAGAACCTGGCAGAGTCATCATTTCCGGCCGCAGACATAAGTTGCAAGTCCCATTCAACAATCAACTCTGCACTGCTGTTTCCTGCGGTGGTGAGCGCAATATTGATCATTTGATCCGAAATGCTTGCCGGGTCTGAAATCTCTATAAGCGCAAAGCGATGCCCTATATGTACATCGACATGTCCGCCGCCGCTGTCTACTGCAAAATCTTCAATCGCGGACTCTGCCGTAACAATCACTCTTGCGGAATCAATGCCCTCTGCCGGGAAGCGTACTGAAAAGTTGCCATTGGCATCACTTATCTGTGGACTGCCGGCAACTCCCAAAATGTTAAACACCAGCGCGGACGCAATGCTGCTTAAATCTTCTGCACGTAAATCTCTTAACAAAAGACCGTCCATGTGAGGCGACAGCCACAGAGTCGGGAGAATATCGCCCATATCGCCAAGCGCAACCACATGCATTCTGATATCGTAGGCCGCAATTTGTGCGACAATCTCTTCCTCTTGCTGCACATCTGTTGTCAGATCTTTTGCTGTGTCATTGTCATGCTCGTCTGTCAAGAAAATGATTGTGCGGCTGAGTGCATAATCAGAAAACAAGTCTACCGCTTTCAGCAGACCGGCGTTGGGGTTCGTGAGGTTTGCATAGCTAATGTTCTCTAAGATATTGTGAATCTCCGCCCATGTTCCGTCCCCCGGAGGTACATAATCAACAATTTGTGCATTGAATGTTACAAGACCCACGTGCCAAAGAGACGGCAAGCTGCTTGCAATTTGCTGCATGGCATCCGCCGCTAAAAAAGCAGGATCATTCAAACCTATAGATGCGCCGGTGTCAAAAAGCAGAATTACCTCATGCGCGGATGATGCCGAATCAAACGAATCTGCGTCACCCGAGGCAACGCCTAAAACTGATTGCGGAAAAAGGAATATAGCGAACAGTATAACCAAAGTAGCCACAAGCTGTTTTCTATATCTATACACTCCAGCACCTGCCATTCGAATTTTTTGATTTTGTGTCAAGTTTATGCTTTTCTTTTGGAATTGTCCATTTAATGAATAATGAATTTTATCACAATTTATTAATATAGTCAATAATTGTTTTAAGAATCATTATGAAAAGTGGTCTGTTTGCAGGCTTTAACTTAGATGACTAAAATTTTCAGAACGTGTATAACGCTGCTAAACAAAATCAGTCACAATAAAGTGTGGCCGATTTTGTCAATTCTTTTTATTGCACCTTGGAATGCATAATCTATTGTGGTACAATAGCTGATAGAATGCGGACAGAACAATATCTGGGAAATTAGTAAAGAAAGGACGATACATATGAACCGGAAAATACCCTTTGAGAAAAACGAGCTGAAGGCCACCGAAATGTTGCCGGGCATGTTTAACAGTCCGGAAATGCCGTTACTCACAACCCCTGTTACGCCTAAAGAGAATGTCGCCGCCTTGTTCTATGATAAGCACCCGTATTGGACGCCGACCAGGGCAGACTCCGGCATGTTCGTTCCCCCGCTTTATAACAATATGCTGGGCAGGGGAGGGCCGGAGGGTCTTACAGACACTTTCGGCATCGCATGGGAATGGGTGGAGGACGCGGGCGGCAGCATTGTCCGTCCGGGCGCACCATTGATGTCGGATGTCAACGAGTGGAAGGACAAAATCATACTCCCCGATATCGACAAGTGGGACTGGGCTGCAGAGGCCGAGGCAAACCAGTTCGATACGCGGCGCTCAATGCAGATGACGTTCATAAACGGGTTTTGGTTCGAGCGGCTGATTTCATTCATGGATTTCCTCCCCGCGGCGATGGCTTTGATCGATGAGGATCAGAAAGACGCGATTAAGTCGATGTTTGAGGCGATGACCGACCTCGCGATAAAACTGGTTGACAAGTTCTGCGAATACTGGCCCGCAATCGACGGATTTAACATCCATGACGACTGGGGCGCGCAAAAGGCACCATTCTTCTCCCAGGAAACAGCGTATGAGTTATTCGTCCCATATCTGCGGGCGCTGAACGATCATATACACTCAAAGGGCCGCTACGCGACGCTCCATTCCTGCGGGCATAACTTCACGCGGGTGCAGTGTTTTATCGACGCGAGATTCGACGGGTGGGATCCGCAGGCGATGAACGACACACATGGGTTGTATGAGCAAGTCGGCGATAAAATCGTCATCTCGGTAATGCCGGATAAGTATGACCCCAAAATCGCGTCAGAGGCCGACCAGCGGCTTTATGCCAGAAGCTTTGTTGACCGTTTCTGCAAACCGGGCAAGCCGTCTATGGTGAGCTATTATTACGCCGGGGATATGGCAACTCCCGCTTTTTGTGAAGAAATCTATGAGTATTCAAGGAAAAAGTACGGCGGATTTATAGGGTGATTAATTATGAGTGAAAAAAATCAATTCAGCTGTTCTGACTGCGGCGTAACAAGCTGCTATAGACAGGACAAGGAATTTCCCAAAAGCTGTCCCGGCGGCGGTGTTGATACAGAGCGGATAAAGGAATTGTACCGCAATGACCCAATGGTATCAACATTCGCAAAAGCCGCGGCGGAAGTTGAAAGTTTAAACTACTGCAAGTATACAAGGGCAGAAGAAATAATAGACTTTTCAAAGCGTATAGGGGCAAAAAAGATAGGCATCGCCTCATGTACGGGTCTGATTAACGAGACGAAAACTTTCGTAAAGATATTGGACGCACACGGGGTCGTGAGTTTTTGCACAAATTGCAAAATCGGATCAATAGACAAAGCCGAGATAGGCATTCCGGAGGAGCTAAAGCTTCAAAAAGGCTGCTTTGAGGGTATGTGCAATCCCGTATTGCAGGCGGAAATACTCAATGAGCAAGAGACTGATTTAAACGTGATTGTTGGCCTGTGCGTCGGGCATGATTCATTGTTTATAAAGTATTCAAACGCACCGGTCACGACGCTTATAACCAAAGACAGGGTTCTTGGACACAACCCGGCGGCGGCGCTTTATAACGCGCACAGCTATTACAAGAAGCTGTTCACACCATAAATAAAACCCGGCAAGGTGAAAAATCCTTGCCGGGTTTTATTTATGGTGTGTATCTCAGCCCTTGTTTGCCGGTTTAGATACCATAGAAAAAACAAAGCTAAACACAACCGCCGCGCAGAGACCTGCTGCGGCCGCCGTGAGACCGCCTGTGAAAATGCCGAGAATCCCTTTTTCATCAACTGCTTTTTTTACGCCCTCGGCCAGCAGGTATCCGAATCCCGTGAGCGGCACCGTTGCCCCGGTTCCGGCCCATTCGACCAGCGGCTTATACAGCCCGATAGCACCCAGGATAACTCCCGCGACAACATAAGCCGTCAAAATCCGTGCGGGAGTCAATTTCGTCCTGTCAACAAGTATCTGTCCTATCAGGCACAATATCCCCCCAACAAGAAAAACCTTGCCATACATGATTAAAGTATCCATAAACATACCTCAGCTTGATTTAAAATCGTTTCGCTCCCGCGTTTCGGCGGAACCGCTTCGGTGCAGTGGCCCTCAGCGAACGCCGCCGATACGCGAAACCGCGAAACATGATCATAATAACCGCTTGCGGTTATTATCTGGTATTAGATATGCTCACTGCGTAGCATATGCTCGGAATCGACTCGCCCTGCTGCGTTGAAACAGGCGAAAGCAACGCGCCGGTTGCGGCGAACAGGATTTTTTTCCACCTGCCGGCACGCATTCCGTTTAGCAAATGCCCTGTCAAAACAGACGCGGAACACCCACAGCCGGAACCGCCCGCGTGGACATCTTGCTGATCGCGGGAGAATATCATCAAGCCGCAGTCGTCGTAATTCGGCGCGATGTCAATTCCGTCGTTGCGGAAAAAGTCCACAAGAATTTCCGCGCCAACCGCACCGAGATCGCCTGTGACGATGAGGTCGTAGTGCGAAGGTTCAATCGCCAGATCTTCAAAATGTGCGCTTAGTGTTGAATACGCCGCCGGAGCCATCGCCGCACCCATGTTGTTTGCGTCTTTGATTCCCTGGTCCACTATCTTGCCGCATGTCAAGTGCGTGATATAAGGCCCATCTCCGTCAGCTGTTAGCACGATAGCGCCGGAGCCTGTCACAGTCCATTGGGCGGTCGGTGGGCGCTGTCCGCCGTACTCAAGCGGATACCGAAACTGGCGCTCTGCCGAGCAAAAGTGCGAAGACGTAATCGCCGCTGCTGTGTCAGCGAATCCGCCGTCTATAGCCATTGCCGAGAGCGACAGACTTTCGCCCATTGTTGAACACGCGCCGTAAAGTCCCCAGAACGGGATATCCATATCACGCAGCCCAAATGATGAGCCGATGCACTGGTTCAGCAGGTCTCCCGCAAATACGTACTCAACGGAAGACGGGGGGAGGGAGGCTTTATCGAGAGCCATAGACAATGTCATCTTCTGCATGGCGCTTTCGGCCTTTTCCCAAGTCTTTTCGCCGAAAAAAGAATCTTCGTTTATAAGATCAAAGCTATCACGCAACGGGCCTTCACCCTCTTTTTTTCCGACAACGCAGGCGTGCCCTGCAATAGACGGCGGATTCGGCAATGCGACGCTCTGCTTGCCGATATGTTTTTTGCTCAATGTGATTATACCTCTTGTTTGATTGATAGTATTATAATTTGCAAAAATATGAGAAGCTATGCTATAATCAGTCAAAGTGGAAAAAAAGGTGATAATATGGAAAATTTATACATCAACTCGGCATGGCTGTATGATCTTGACGTTCGCGTCAGTCCAAAAAACGAAGCACTCAGCGAAGATGTGCTGTTTTACCTCGAATACGCAAAACAGCAGCAGGGCGAGATATTAGAACTCGCCTGCGGCACTGGACGCGTGTCAATACCCCTTGCTGAAGCCGGATTCCATGTCACCGGACTTGACTTGTCGGAGCAGATGTTGGGTATTTTCCGTGAAAAGCTCGTAGACAGGCCGGAGCTTGACATTGAGATAGTCCACAGCAACATAGCGGATTTCAAGGTTGATCGCAAATTTGCGTTGATTATAGCCCCGTTCAGGGCGTTTCAGTGCTTGACTGATGACAGCGATATTGCGAATGCCCTTACTTGTGTCCGCGAACACCTGACCGATGATGGCATTTTTATCGTCAACGTTTTCAATCCATACCCGGTGATGGACGAATCATGGTGTCGCCCTGAAATGCTCATATGGGAGCGGCTTGATGAAGAAACCGGCAACTATGTGGTTAAGAAGGTTGTGCATGATAAGATAGACACAGAAAACCGGGTGATCTACCCTTATTATGTGTTTGAGGTTACATATCCGGACGGCAGGGCAGAACGGATTTTAGACTATTTGAAACTGAAATACTACTACAGCGATCAACTCCGTGCCGAGATTGAAAAGACGGGGATGATTGTGGTCGAGGAATATTCGTGGTATGACAAATCCCCACCCGGTGGGCGGGAGATAATTTTTATTTGTAAAAGGAAAGACTGATTATGATATTATTAACAGGTGGGGCCGGATACATAGGCTCTCACATCGCGGTGGAGCTTTTAGATGCGGGATACGACGTGATAATTGCCGACAATTTTTCAAATGCCTCTGCTGATGTGATCAAAAGCATAGAGACAATAACAGGAACAACCCCGGCAATTTGCCAAATTGATCTGACTGACAAATCCGAGGTTGAGCGGATGTTCCAAGAGATTAAGATTGACGCCGTGATACATCTGGCCGGTTACAAAGCCGTCGGCGAATCGGTGCGGGAACCGCTGAAATATTACCGGAACAATCTGGACAGCACACTGTCACTGTTGGAAGCGATGGAAAAACACGGAGTTACTCAGTTCGTCTACAGCTCATCGGCGACTGTGTACGGCGACCCCGGTATTGTGGAGTATACGGAATCATTGCAGTTCGGCGCGGCATCAAGTCCGTACGGCAGCACCAAGGAGATGTGTGAGCGCATAATCACCGACGTGGCAGCGGCAAGCGAACTATCCGCCGTTTTTCTGCGTTACTTCAACCCGGTTGGTGCGCATAAAAGCGGACTGATTGGCGATGACCCTGACGGGATCCCGAACAATCTTATGCCCTTTATCACACAGGCAACCACCGGGAAACTGCCGGAGCTCACCGTGTTTGGGGACGATTACCCAACGCGGGATGGGAGCTGCATACGTGATTACCTCCATGTCGTCGATCTAGCGAAGGGACACGTCAGTGCATTGAAATACTGCATGGATCACAAAGGCGTGGAGGCGATAAATCTCGGCAGCGGTCGCGGAACCAGCGTGCTGGAGTTGATCGAAGCGTTCGAACGTGTGAACGGCGTAAAAGTTCCGTATAAAATCGGCCCGCGCCGCGCGGGGGATTTGGCGGAATATTATGCCTCACCTGCAAAAGCGGAAAAGCTAATGGGCTGGAAAGCGGAGCTGACAATTGACGGCATGTGCCGCGATGCTTGGAACTTTGCGATGAAAGCGCACTAAACGATTAACCGGACTGTGTTAAATACAGCCCGGTTAAATAATCTCAGTTAATTAATACTTTTTATTCTTGTTCTTGCGCGCCGCCTCTGATTTTTTGCGGCGTTTAACGCTTGGACTCTGATAATACTCCTTTTTCCTCAGATCCGAGAGGACGCCTGATTTTGCGCAATTACGCTTAAATCTTTTCAAGGCGCTATCCAGAGATTCATTATCCTTGACATGGACTTCCGACATTTTTCTATTTCCCTCCCTCCAAATGCGCGCCGATTGACACGCTTTAAGGGCCATCAGCATGGCTTTAACGTTGATATTATAACGGCTTAGTGCGTAATTGTCAAGACTTAGTTTAAATTTTCGGGAAAAACCACCGCGAGACGTTGGAGGCGGGGGCTCCCAAAAGTCTCCCCCAAATGAAGGAATCAAAAAAAGTGTTTGACAATCGCCGCATTATAACTTATAATATTTTAGCGAATGCATGGAGGGATTCTATTCATGCTTATTGACCTACGTGAGATAATTGATATTCCCGGCGGCAGGGTTTTGTTCGATTACGAACCTGACCTGTCAGACGCTGTAGGCGGGTCTATTATCCGGGTGGAGAAACCAGCTCGGGCTATTGGGCAGGTTTCCAACAGCGCGGGAGTGTTGACGTTCTCGGCGGAAGTGGACGCTGTCTGTGTCTGCGTGTGTGCCAAGTGCGCGGCTGAGTTTTCGCTTCTGGTGCATAAGCTTATTTCGGCGTATGTTACCAAAGGCGGCGAGGATGGTGAAGACCATGACGCTTACGTCCTGCAAGGCGACATGGTGGATGCTGACGAGATAATAGTCACCGAGTTTGTGCTGGACATGGAAGATACGCTTCTATGCAACCCCGACTGCGCCGGACTCTGCGATAAATGCGGCGCGGATTTGAACGAAGGGTCATGCGATTGCAAAACAGAGATTGATCCCAGGCTTGCTGCTTTAGGGCAGCTCTTGGATAACGATGAGGAGGTGTTCTAAGTGGCGGTTCCAAAGAGTAAAGTATCAAAAGCGAGAAGAGATAAAAGACGCTCCTCACACTGGAAGCTTACAGCCCCGGGGCTTGCAAAATGTTCCTGTGGAGAGCTGCGGCTGCCGCACAGGCGTTGCAACGCGTGCGGAACGTATAACGGACGCGAAGTCTGATTATTAGACCTGAATATGGGCGGCCATTGGCCGCCCGTTGTTTTTTGCCGGGAGACATAATGAACGTCATCAAATCAATTCAACCCAACAGTCCCGCGTCACGAACCATCATCGCCCCGGGGGATTCCCTGCGGCGAATCAACGGGAAGCGAATCGGCGACGTGCTGGATTATCAATATCACTCATATGAAAGCCGCTTGCTGCTGGAGCTTACTGCCCCGGACGGCAAGATGAAGCTTGTGCGGATTAAGAAGCCGGAGGGCGCGGATATCGGGCTGGAGTTTGATACGTTTATGATGGACAACGCAAAATCCTGCGCGAATAAGTGCGTGTTCTGCTTTATCGACCAGCTGCCACGTGGTATGCGCGAGACGTTGTATTACAAAGACGACGACCTGCGCCTTTCGTTTTTGCAGGGGAACTATATAACTCTGACAAATCTTTCCGATCACGATATCAGTCGCATTGTTGAATTGCGCCTGAGTCCGATAAACGTATCGGTTCATACTATGGATCCGGAATTGCGCAATTTCATACTCGGCAACAAAAATGCGGGCGCGGGGATTGCCTCGCTTAGAACCCTCGTCAATGCTGGAATCACGATAAATTGCCAGATAGTCTGCTGCCCGGAAATCAACGACGGCGCAGCGCTGGATCGCACTATCGAGAGGCTAATCGCGCTCGGACCAAACATAAACAGTGTGTCGATAGTACCGGTTGGATTGACAAAGCACCGTACCGGTCTTGCGGAGCTGCGTCCGTTTGATTCGGAGCGTGCACTCAAAACAGTGAGACAAGTTGAAAGTTTTGGGCAGGGGATATTTTTCTGCGCCGATGAATTGTATATCAAGGCTGGATTGCCGCTGCCGAAACACGAATTTTACCGGGATTACCCCCAACTTGAAAACGGCGTCGGCATGATGCGGCTGTTTATCACGGAATTTGAGCACGAATTGGCGAAAAATCCGGGTGCAGCGGTTCCCGGTGGAAACTTCTCAATAGCGACCGGGATGCTGGCCGCCGAATTTTTAACAAATCTTTTAAAAACAGCGGCTGAAAAATATGGTATTATAGACAGTAACGTGTACGCCATAAGAAATGATTTCTTCGGAGAGGGCGTCACCGTATCGGGACTTGTCACCGGGGGTGACTTGATAAATCAGCTAAAAGGGCGGAATCTGGGCAACAGGCTGCTGATTCCGCGAAACATGCTGCGCAATGGTGAGGATGTATTCCTGGACGATGTGACAGTTGCGGATGTTGTCGAATCGCTGGGGATTCCGATAAGAATAGTCGAACAAGACGGGGCGGATTTTTTGCGGGCTGTGTTGGGAGGGTAGTTCAGAAATTTATATTAGTGGAGGTTGCGAGGCTGTAATGATATCAAGCAAATTATTTTCAGTAAATACATTTAACAAAAATTCACTACAAAAAGCTAAAGACTGCGGTTTTGGTCTTGAAGTAGAAGAATATTTAATGATGTACAATGAAGATGAAATTGAAGAAAAGCATGAGTATGTGCCTACGCTAATGGGTGGATTTACTAAATTTTCTTTTCACGGGACAATAGTGAACAGAGATATTACCGAAATCAATAAGATATCCGATGAAGAATTGATAGCAATATACAATAAATCTTATGAGTATGCGTGTTTACACAATATAAGCAGGATTGTATATCATGCAAACTATTCAGTCGATTTTGAAACAAAATCATCTTGGCTTAATAGACAAACTTTGTTTTGGAAATATTTTTTACAAGACAAACCGCCATCTGCTAAAATTTATATTGAAAACCTTATAGACGAAACACCCGAGATAATGTCACAGTTATGCGATGATGTTGGCGATTCTCGATTCAAGATATGCCTTGATACAGGGCACGCTTGTTGTAATTCATCAATCAACACAACTGAATGGATAAAAGTATTGGGCAAGCGGATTGAGCACGTGCATTTGCATAATAACGATAAACTTTCAGACAGGCATTGGTCTTTAGGAAAGGGTATTTTAGATATGGCGGAAATAATGAGGGATTTACTGGAATATACCGATGCGCACACATTTGTGTTGGAATGTGATTTTGAAAGTAGTGTGCAATGGCTTCGACAAAATAATATCTTGCTTATAAACGAGTAATATAAGCATTTTTTACACAGGAGGAAAAACATGAAAAAGCCGCTGGTTGCGATTGTCGGGCGGCCTAATGTGGGCAAATCGACACTGTTTAATAGGATAGTCGGAATGCGCTTGGCTATTGTTGAAGACACGCCTGGAGTCACGCGGGACAGGCTGTACGCCAAGTCCGACTGGAATGGACGGGAGTTCGATATAGTCGATACTGGCGGCATTGAGCCTCGCACTGACAATGAGATATTGCTGTTCATGCGCGAACAGGCGAATATTGCCATCGAAATGGCGGATGTAATCGTCTTTGTTACCGATTTTACCACCGGAGTCACGGCGAATGACAACGATGTCGCGGTCAGTTTGCGAAAATCTGGAAAGCCGGTGATTCTTGTTGTGAACAAAATGGATTCCACCGGCGCGACGAATCCTGATATATATGAGTTCTACGCACTGGGGTTGGGCGAGCCTATTTCGGTATCCGCCGCACACGGGCACGGCACCGGTGATTTGCTGGATGAGTGCGTAAAATTCTTTCCGCCTGAATCGGACGAGGAGGAAGAGGATGGCGCTATTAAAGTCGCGGTGATAGGCAAGCCGAACGCCGGGAAATCTTCGCTTATCAACAAGATTCTGGGGCAGAAGCGGGTTATCGTCAGTGAAGCTGCGGGTACGACTCGTGACGCTGTTGATACGCCTTTTGAAAACGAACACGGCAAGTACGTGTTTATCGACACTGCTGGGATACGCCGCAAGTCGAAAATTGATGGCAGGATTGAACATTACAGCGTTTTACGCGCACAGATGGCCATAGAACGCGCCGACGTGTGCATTATAATGATAGACGCACGTGAGGGTGTTACCGAGCAGGACACAAAGGTCGCCGGACTGGCCCATGAAGCCGGAAAAGCCAGTATAATCGCTGTCAACAAATGGGATTTAATTGAAAAAGAAACCAACACAATGGACAAAATGCGTGCTGAGGTCTTACGCGACCTGAGCTATATGACATACGCGCCGACGCTGTTTATTTCCGCCTTGACCGGACAGAGGGTGGATAAATTATTCGAGTTGATCAATTACGTGGACGCCCAAGCCGCAACGCGGATATCGACGGGTATGTTAAACGACCTGCTGGGCGATGCGATGGCAAGAGTACAGCCGCCAACCGACAGAGGAAAGCGGTTGAAAATCTACTATATGACCCAAGCCTCAGTGCGCCCACCGACATTTGTATGCTTCTGCAACAATGCTGAGTTGTTTCATTTTTCGTATAGGAGATATCTGGAGAATCAGATCAGGGACGTGTTCGGCCTGGAAGGGACTCCCGTGCGGATGGTGATACGAGAACGCGGGGATGATTAGGATCTCCCCCTTCCCACGCACTGACAAACGGGGTGTCGAGGATGCCGCCCCTTACAAGGAGAATCAACATGAACTTCCACCTACTACTAATTGCCATCGCAATACCGGCGTACCTGCTGGGCAGTGTGAACGGTTCTATCATCGCTTCGATGTGCTTCTATCGCAAGGATATCCGCGAATACGGCAGCGGGAATCCGGGGCTTACTAACTTTTACCGCGTTTTTGGGAAAGGCGGGGCATTGCTGGTGATTCTAATCGATGCCGCGAAGACGATACTTCCCGTCTTGCTTAGCGGATGGTTGTTAGGTCGGTTTGTTGATCCTGACATGGTAATGTTCGGAAGGTTATTCGCAGGAATGTTCGTCCTGTTGGGAACATGTTATCCAGTATTTTATAAATTCAAAGGCGGCAGGGGAGTGTTGGTGGAAGGCACGATACTTATTATAGTTGACTGGCGGCTCGCGCTCATCGCGTGGGGCGTGTTCATTATTATTACTCTGGTTACGCGGTATGTGTCGCTCGCCTCGATACTCGGCGCGGCGTCATTTCCTGTGGCTCAAGCGATAATCGGAATCGGCGGATGGCGGGAGCTTATCGCCGCATCGCTGTGCGCTATCTTGATTATCGCGCGCCATCATCCGAACATCGGGAGGCTTGTAAAAGGCGAGGAGTCGAAGATAAATTTCAGCAGAAAGAAAGAAGAGGAATAGCAGTTGAAAGTATCGGTTTTCGGAAGCGGCGCGTGGGGCACAGCCATCGCCATGCTTCTGCATGAGAACGGACATGACGTGACACTGTGGTCAAGATCTGCCGATAAGGCTGAGTCTTTGCGCAAAAATAGGGAAAACCCGCTATTAAAAAGCATAAAAATACCGCAGGAGCTTAACATAACATCCGACAAAGAATCTGCTACCGGCGGAATTGACGCTGCGGTAATTGCCGTCCCGTCGTTCGCCCTGCGGGATACGGCGGAAGTTTTACGCAACAAGATTCCGAAAAATTGCGTCGTTATATGCATGTCTAAAGGTATTGAAAAAGATACGTCTAACCTCTTTTCCATAATTTTAAAGGACACGCTCGGCGAAAAAACGCCTATAGCATCGGTATCGGGTCCAATGCACGCGGAGGAAGTCGCGAAGCGCATACCAACAGCTTGCGTTGCGGCTTCTGACGATTTGGAGGTCGCCGGATATGTGCAAGATTTGCTGATGAACGAATATTTACGTGTATACACCAGTACCGATGTCACTGGTGTCGAACTCGGGGCTGCGCTGAAAAACGTCATCGCGCTGTGTGCCGGGATATGCGATGGCCTCGGCTTCGGCGACAACACGCTGGCAATGCTGATGACGCGCGGACTGGCTGAAATGGCGGAGCTCTGCGTCAAAATGGGCGGGAGGAAAGAGACGCTTGCGGGTCTCGCCGGACTCGGTGACTTGATCGTTACATGTATGTCACACCATTCGCGCAATCGCCGCGCCGGGGTGATGATCGGACAAGGAATGTCCGCGCAAGAGGCAATGGCTCAAGTCGGCGCAGTCGTGGAAGGCTATTTTGCGGCGAAGGCGGCGTTTGAATTGGCAAAATCCTCAAACGTAGAAATGCCGATTTGCTGCGAGGCGTACAGGGTTTTGTACGAGGGGAAAGATCCGCTGACGGCCATGCGTGAGCTGATGAGCAGAGAGCGGAAGATTGAGACAAAATCGGGCGAGGAGACATGGGTGAGCGGGTGATGAAAAAACCGCCTCTTTACGAGGCGGTGGTGAGTATATCGTTTATCTTAACAAATTAACCAACCGTGGTACAAATATGTAAAGAACTATGAACGCGACATTTAGTACCGAAATAAAGCCGAAGAAGTGTTTAGGTTTTGAAAAGAATGAGTTATCCTTGTCGCTTGTTCTAAGCCGATCAATCATTTTGGAACAGAGATAGATAAAAACCCATACTGTATTAAGTACCAATAATCCTAAGAACAGCATCTGATAAGATTCCGCTTGCCCTCTAACAGCTCTCTCAAGTCTATCAATACGACCATGGATTGATGTTAGATAGATGCTCATGATGGCAATAACCGCAGCAATCAGTATTCCTATAACAGTTAAAAGATGCGGAAGAGCTCTCTCAGCAGATTCCGTCGCATTAGTAGCCTTTGTTTTCGCTTCGCACGCTTGTTTTTCAGCAAATTTTGCAATTTCTTCGGCTTTTTCGACTGTTAGTGACACGGCCAAAAGTCTAGTGAAGAAATTCTCGCTTTTGGCAGGGCGAAGTGGACTCCTAGCCTTTTCCTCTTCAAAAAATTCATGATTAAGGCTATCAAAAGACATATCTGCTCACCTCTATTTCTCTCTTGATAAGGGCAGTCAATTTATTTAGTCATCCAAGCCTAAAAATGCATCAATATTATTCCTTGCTCGGCTTAACACAAATTCAGCAACTGGGAAGTCAACACTTTTTCCGTTGTACTCGTCTATACGCATTTTAATGGCCTCAGTATAATGTTTCCTTATTGCTCTCTTTAATTCATCATTGTCGTCCGCCTTGCTTAGCCTTTTAATATTATCTCCTATCTCCTTAAGGCGATTATCATAAGCGGTTTGGCCTTCGCTTGTAATGTTTGAATAACCTCGTATCCCGCACAGTGTGGCAACCTGATCAACAAGGTTGCTGGAAATGCCACCGTTAGTGTAGTCAATTTTTGCAACTCCACAAACCTCAAAATTACGCATTTCATCGAGATCACTTTTCGTAATTTCGTTGAAGCCACTAACACCAAACTCGTACTTTTTAAAGTGCTCACGGATTTTATCTGCGGGAATCACTTTGAAATTGTTCTCATCATATTTAGGTGCATACGTAACCCACAGAGAGTCATTTTTACAAAAACGTATTGTTTCACGCCTATCCTTAGTCCAAACCTTTTGATAGACCTGCTCCATAACTTCAACAATCTCAGGATGTGCATATTCCAATACGTCTAATGCATCAGTCCATAACTTTTCTTCTATAAGACCATAGTCGAACTTCTCTGCTATTTTATAAATTGAATGGACAACAGCGCCGCACTCATGGGCACGAATAGTTCCTCCAAAGATAGGAAAACCACACTCTGATTTTGAAAGAACCATTCCAAAAGTGAGGTAAAGAACCTTATGCAGTTTGGCATAAGTCATATAGCAATTACTTATTTCTTTTTCCGATGCGTTTTTAGCTTTTTTCTTGTCCGCTTCGTCAATCCCTCTGTTAATGAACCATGCGGCATACCATTCTGCCCCTTGAGGCAGATCATTGTCTGTTTCAAGTAACGTTTCCTGTCCCTTTTTAGTTGTTTGCATTCATACAACCCTCTCTTATAGAGGGCATAGCCCCCATAATTGCCAGTGGCAATTATACCACTTTTCTGTGTTAAAGTCAAGAAAAAATTTCAACTTTAATTTAATGTTTTTTGTTAATATGAAACATCATCCTTATCTCTATATTCCCCCAACCCACTATTTTATGTTTGATTATTACTTCACACTGAGGTATAATTATGATATGCAAATTTGGACGGGAGTGTTAAATACATTGACCTTCAAACAATATATCCAATCCCTCGCTGGCTCTCGTGTTGCTGTTGTCGGGATGGGCATCAGCAACACGCCGCTTATTGAGCGACTTCTCAATGTTGGAATCAACACGATAATCTGCGACAAGCGCAACCGCGAAGAGCTGGGCGAAGCTCTGGTAAAATTTGAAAATCTCGGAGCGGAATTTAGGCTTGGAGAACAGTATCTCGCGGGCTTGGACGCGGATGTTATCTTCCGCACGCCGGGGCTTATGCCGACTAATCCGGATATCCAAGCAGCCGTGGCTCACGGAGCTGTGCTGACCAGCGAAATGGAAGTTTTTTTCCAAATTTGTCCATGCCGAATTATCGGCATAACCGGCAGTGACGGCAAGACGACGACGACCTCAATAATCGCGGAGCTGCTGCGGCGGGATGGTTCCCGGACAATACACGTCGGCGGGAATATCGGCAGACCGCTATTGTGCGATGCCGACGACATGTCGCCGGATGACATTGCTGTGCTGGAGTTGTCTTCGTTTCAACTGGTCTCAATGCGGCAGAGTCCGGATATTGCTGTTGTGACGAATCTTGCGCCGAATCATCTGGATGTTCACAACGACATGGAGGAATACGCCGAGGCGAAGAGTCATATTTTTATGCACCAGAGTGCCGGAGACACGGCGATTTTCAACCTTGACAATGATTTTACAAGGCGCTATGCAGAATCCGCACCTTCCGGGAACATCCGGTATTTTAGCCGTCGGGAGCGGATTCGTGATGGTGTGTTTCTTGAAAACGGGATAATTTGGCTGTCGCACGACGGGCAGACAGAAAAGATAATGACGGTGGACGAAATCCTGCTGCCGGGCGTGCATAATGTGGAGAATTTCATGGCGGCATTTGCCGCGGTGCAGGGATTGGTCAGTAGGGGAATAATGGCAGAGACAGCCCGCACATTCAATGGCGTGGCGCACAGGATTGAGCTTGTCCGCGAACGCAACGGCGTGCGGTTTTACAATGATTCGATCGCCACAAGCCCGACACGGACAATCGCGGGGCTGAAATCGTTCGGCGAAAAAGTGATCCTGATAGCCGGAGGCAAGGACAAAGGCGTGCCGTTCGACGAACTGGGAGCCGAAATCGTGTCCGGCGTGAAAACGCTTGTACTGACAGGTCACGCGGCGGAGCAGATTCGTGACGCGGTTGTTAACTCACCGGGATATGCCGCAGGGAGTCCGGAAATAATTATGCGGGAAGATTTTGCTGACGCGATAAAATCTGCGGCGGACGCGGCAGAGGAGGGCGACGTGGTGATCCTATCTCCGGCATGTTCGTCATTCGACAGATTCAAAAATTTTGAAGAGCGCGGAAACGCTTTTCGTGAAATTGTGAAAGGGCTTTTGCTATGATAGAAGATATTTTGATTGAACTATGCGCGCTCCCCGGCCCGGCCGGATTTGAGCAGCCGGTAGCGGAACGCTGCCGGGAGTTGCTCGCGCCGTATATGACTGACACGTGGATTGACGTTTTAGGCAACGCAATAGGCGTACGCAAGTGCGGGAAAGACAACGCGCCGAAACTGCTGTTCGACGCGCATGTTGACGAGATTGGCCTGATAATCACCGGCATTGAGGAAGGTTTTCTGCGATTCCACGCGCTGGGTGGATTAGACGCGCGGACTTTGCCCGCGGCGGAGGTGCAAATACTCAGCGACCCGCCGCTATATGGGGTTATCTGCGTGATGCCGCCGCATGTCTTGAAGAAAGAGGACACTGACAAGGCGTTAAAAATAGAGGATCTGTTCATCGACATTGGCCTGAACCAGGAAGACACAGAAAAAGCCATTCAGCTTGGCACACCGGGTGTGATGTATAACGGTGTGCAAAAGTTCGGCGATAATCTGTTGTGCGGCAAAGCCTTGGATGACCGCGCGGGATTTGCCGCGATTCTGTGTGCGCTGGAACTTCTGAAAGACTCAAAGCTGGATGTGGACTTGTACGTCATGGCCAGCGCGCAGGAAGAAGTCGGGACTCGCGGAGCTGAAACCGGCGCGTTTGCGATTGACCCGGATTACTGTGTTGTTATAGATGTCGGACACGCCAAAACGCCGGATTCCAAACCGCAGGAGGTCAAAGAGGCGCTGGACAAAGGCGTGATTATAAGCCGGGGACCGAACATGAACCGCGATTTCACAGAAACGGCAGTACGTCTCGCGAAAGAGCAGGAAATCCCGCATCAGATAGACGTCGTTCCCGGCGGCAGCAGCGGCACAAATGCCCGGGCGATCCAGATATCCCGCAATGGCGTGGTGACCGCGCTATTTGGGCTACCGATGAAATACATGCACACTCCGTTTGAAGTGTGTTCCATTGACGATATTGAGAGTGCGGCAAAATTGATGTGTGAGATGGCAAAATCCCTGAAAGGCGGTGGGAATAATGCTTGATTTATTGAAAGAACTCTGCGTTTTGGATGGCGTTTCCGGCAACGAAGGGGCTGTGCGGGACTATATAATAGAGAAGGTATCGGGACATGCGGACGAGGTTATAATCGATGTTATGGGTAACGTGCTGGTGTTCAAGAAAGGCGCAAAAACTACGGAGAAAACGCTGATGTTGTGTGCTCACATGGATGAAGTCGGCGTGATTGTCACCGGAATCACCGATGACGGATATCTGAAATTCGCGATGGCCGGCGGTGTTGACGGCAGAGTTTGCGTTGGCAAATCTGTGACTATCGGGCCGAATCGCGTGTTCGGCGTAATTGGATGTAAAGCGATTCACCTAGTCAAGCCGGACGAGCGCGGCAAGGCGATGAAGACAGAGGACATGTATATAGATATCGGTGCGGCAAGCAAAGAGGCGGCCGAAAATCTCGTCGCGCTTGGCGACACGGCCGCATTTGACGACGGCATTGTCGAATTCGGCGACGGGCTTATCAAAGCCAAAGCCATTGACGACAGATTCGGCTGTGCCGTTATGCTGGAATTAGTTGCCTGTGACTTGCCGGTGGACTGCTGGTTCGCGTTCACTGTGCAGGAGGAAGTTGGCTTACGTGGAGCACACACGGCGGCGTTCCAGGTGAACCCGGATATCGCGCTTATAATCGAAGCCACAACGGCGGCGGATTTCCCGTCCGTTACGGCCGACAAGAAAATAACAAAGATAGGCGGCGGTGCTGTCATCCCGTTCATGGACGGCGGCACGATTTATGACCGCGAATTGTACAAAATGCTGACAGAACTGGCTAGAAATAACGGTATCCCGTGGCAGACGAAAAATGTGATCGCCGGCGGCACCGATGCAGCGGCAGTCCAACGTTCCCGTGCAGGAGTACAGACCGCCGGGATTGCGATTCCCACGCGGAACCTGCATTCACCGGCATGTGTTGGGAAAGTATCGGATATGGAGGAAGTACGTAAGCTCGTGCGGTTGTTTGTGGAAGCACACGTGTAGGGGGCGATGGAACAAAACACCCGCCGACTGCGGTCGGCACCCTCTTTACTAAAGAGGGCGGGGAAAACGTAAAGCAAACCCCTGCCCTCTATGTCCCGAGGGTGGCTCCGCAGAGCCGGGTGTTTTGCCGTTTCCCGCAATAAATTCACCGAAAGTTGACATTTTATGAACATCACAACTAAAATACAAACCCTAGCAACCCAAGCAATGGAAGACATTACCGCCCAATTCAGGAAAATAGACGAGATTGCACAAACAAACACGCAGAAAGTCCTTGCCGCATTCCAAAAACACCGAGTGTCCGACGTCTGCTTCAACGAAACGACCGGCTACGGCTACAACGACCGAGGGCGCGAGACGTTGGATTTGCTGTTTGCCGACGTGATGGGTACCAATTCCGCGCTGGTGCGGGCCGGATTTGTCAACGGTACTCACGCAATAACATCGGCGTTGTTCGCCGCGCTGCGTCCCGGGGATACGATGCTGTCGGCAACCGGCGCGCCGTATGATACACTACGCGGAGTCATAGGCATAACAGGTGAACACCGGGGATCACTGCGGGAGTATGGCATCCAATACGCGCAAGTGGAGCTTGACTCCACCGGAAAGCCTGATTTACAAGCTATCGAACAGGCAATCGACTCTGACAGCAGCACATCTGCCGTATTTATCCAACGTTCGCGCGGATATTCGCAGCGCCCGTCGTTGACCGTGGCGGAAATCGGTAAAATTGCCGACCTCGCGCACAGTAGAAATCTCACGGTTATCGTGGACAACTGCTACGGTGAGTTCACCGAGACGTTGGAGCCCGGCGATATCGGCGCGGATCTGATCGCTGGGTCGTTGATTAAAAATCCAGGCGGCGGGATTGCTCCATCCGGTGGATACGTTGCGGGTGAGGGAGAGCTTGTGGACGCGGCAGCGGCTCGCCTGACAGTCCCCGGAATCGGCGCGGAATGCGGTGCGACGCTCGGCGTCAACAGACTGCTGTTTCAGGGATTGTTTATGGCTCCGCATGTCACGGCACAGGCGATGAAAACTGCCGTTTTCTGCGCAAGATTGTTTGAACTCTTGGGCTATAAAACATCCCCTAGCTCATTGGATACACGGTCGGATATAATACAGACGGTGGAGCTTGGCTCGCCGGAGTTGCTGCGGAAATTCTGCCGCGGAATCCAGCTCGGTGCGCCGGTAGACTCGTATGTCACGCCGGAGCCCTGGGATATGCCGGGGTATGATTGCCCAGTTATTATGGCGGCGGGAGCGTTCATTCAAGGTGCGTCGATAGAACTCTCCGCCGACGCCCCGTTGCGTGAGCCGTACAGGGCATACCTCCAAGGCGGCCTGACGTTTGAATCCGGCAAGCTGGGCATAATGCTCGCGGCAAGTTCGATGGAGGATAGAGATACATAGTGCAACAAAGGATGGAGGCAATTATGATAAATCACATCGGCAGTCAACCTATAACCACTGACAGGTTGACTTTGCGCAGATTTACGGCAGATGACAGTAAAGACGCTTTTGAAAAATGGACAAGTTCCTATGATTCAAGGTTTTGGTATCCTCCGCATGAAAGTATTGAAGAAACAGAACAAGAGATCAACGAATATGTTAAAAATTATTACAATGCGGATTGGTACATGTGGGCCGTTGTCTTTGAAGATGAGCTTATTGGTTTGGTCTGCGGAAATGAGATAAACGAGGATATCAGGAGCATCTGTATCGGATATTGTATAACAAAATCTTGCTGGAATAGAGGAATAGCCACTGAAGCGAGTAAAGCCCTTATAAATTATTTTTTTGACATTGGTTTTAACAGAGTTTTTTCACATCATAACCCACTGAATCCGTCGAGCGGAAGAGTTATGCAAAAATGCGGCATGACCTTTGAAGGGAAAATCAGAGGCGGCTCAATGTTCGCGGGGGAGATTTGTGATTGTCTGCAATATTCAATTTTGAAAGAAGATATTACCGGATAACAATTGTCCGACTCCGCGAATAAGCGTTGCATGAGGTGATACTTACGCCTAGCGGCTTTCGCAACATGTCCCGAAACCTTAGTGTTTGCCTCATTTTTGAAGTTTCTTTTCTCAGACACCTCTGATTAAAATATTTTTACTTGACATCCGTTATGGAATCGTGTAATATACCTTATAGTTTAATATCAATCTCAAACCGTTGAAGTGGAGATAACAGCAGTATATGCGCATACAGAGAGTCCGGGCAGCTGAGAGCCGGATTGAAATGCAGATTGCTAAATGGACCGCTGAGGGCATGGTCAAAAGCGTTTGATACGCTGAGTACTCCATGACGTGACGCATACGTCAGTTGCGAGGGATATGTTTGTATCCTGCAGAGAGTACGGGTTTTTCTCGTAAATCAAGGTGGCACCGCGGATAAACTTATTCGTCCTTGATAAAGCATAATGCTTTATCAAGGATTTTTTGCATTTGAAGGGAAGATAGAAAATGTATCAGATGAAAAACAATCATCCAAACGACAAGCGAGAACTTATCTTTCGATGGCGGATGTGGCATCGGTTTACCTGATACGTCAAAATAAATAAGTTTTGGAGAATATAAAGAATGCTACAAAAAATAAAAGTACCCTATATTGGAAGCGGTTTTATGGCGCTGATCGCGGTCATTATTATGGCGGCGCGCCCCATCGCTGATTTGGACGACACAGGACACATTATGCTCGGAGCTATCATACTTGCTCTTTGTATTTGGATTTTTAAGCCCTTTAAGCTGACTTATGCCATAGGCGGGCTGCTTCTGGCTTTGTTTGGACTGATCGTTGAACTTCCCCCAACGGTTATCTTTTCCGGATTCACGCAAACGGCGCTCTGGACTTTAGTACCTGCGTTTTTCTTTGGGTATACACTTCAGAAAACCGGACTCGGGCGCAGGATCGCGATGGCGGTTATTAAAGTGTGCCGCCCTACGTATCTTTCGCTTATTTTCGCCTGGATTCCGATCGGCATGATCTTGTCTATCCTGACTCCGGCGACAACTGTACGTGTGGCAATTATGCTCCCGATCGCCGTTCAGTGCGGTGAACTATTTGACCTAAAAAAAGGATCGAAGGGCAACTCGTTGATTTTATTAACTTCATTTGCGATGGCACTCATTCCGGGGTCAGGCTGGCTGACAGGTGTGATCTGGGGTCCGTTTATCCAGGGGCAAATGGCGAACGCCGGTATAGACCTTACCTTTGGAGATTGGCTTGGAGTATTGCTTGTGCCTGTTATCATAGCGACGATTTTATTAGTCGTGGGTGGCTTGCTTCTTTTAAAGCCAGAAGAAAAACTCTCCAAAGAAGCGATTGAAGCGGTAAAAAAACAACCCATGGAAAAAATGGGGAAAAACGAAATGATATCCGCCGTGATATTAATATCGGTATTTGGATTGTCCTTAACTGCTAACATTCACGGCCTTTCCACCGCTATCATTTGCATTGCAGCTATGCTGTGTTTCTTTGTGTTCGGTGTGTTAGAAACCAAAGATTTCAATGCCGCAGCAAACTGGAATCTGGTCATTTTTATCGCTATGGCGTTCAGCCTGGGTCCTATCTTTTCTGCGACCGGGATTTCTGACTGGCTGTCGGGGATTGTTGTGCCTGCGCTTGCGCCGATTGCTGGCAATCCTTGGTTGTTTGTGTTTTCTGCCACGGCTTTTATGTTTCTTTGGAGTTTGGTCGATGTCGCCATGTTTCTTCCGACAATCTCAATCATGGCGCCGATACTCCCCAAAATACAAGAGGCGTATCAGATCAGCCCCTTCGTTTGGCTCGCTGTCTTTATACTTGCAGGCAATGCTTTCTTTTTGGCATACCAGAATATGTGGGCTGTTATGAGCCGTTCTATCGCGGAAGACAGGGCGTGGACGAATAAGCACCAAAGTAGATACGGCCTGATTTATTTTGCGGCGTGCCTGATTGCTCTGGTCGCGGCAATCCCCATGTGGATCAATGCCGGGCTATTCGGATAAGAACGTAGATTATATAGATTATATTTAAATGTTTAGGAGGGAATCAAACATGATCAAAGAAGCCATCGTATCCTTGGCGAAGAAACAGGATTTGACCTATGAAACCGCGGAAGCGGTCATGCACGAAATTATGACCGGTGAAGCGACCCCCGTTCAAATGAGCGCGTATCTGACTGCGCTGAGTCTAAAAGGCGAAACAACCGATGAAATTACCGCGTCCGCTTTCGGGATGCGTTCCCATTGTGTGCGTCTTTTGCATGATGCGGATGCCCTCGAAATTGTCGGCACCGGCGGAGACCACGCCAATACCTTCAATATATCCACTACGGCGTCCATTATCACGGCTGCCGCGGGTATCCCGGTGGCAAAGCACGGCAATCGAAGCGCATCAAGCAAATGCGGTGCCGCTGATGTGTTGGAAGCCTTGGGCGTAAATATCAATCTCCCGCCGGAGAAAAGTGCTGAACTGCTGGAGCGTATCGGAATCTGCTTTATGTTCGCACAAAACTATCACATCGCCATGAAGTTTGTGGCACCGATTCGCCGGGAATTGGGAATCCGAACGGTGTTCAATATCATAGGACCGCTCACAAATCCCGCCGGCGCGAAAATGGAGCTGATGGGGGTTTATGATCGAGAACTGGTGGAGCCCTTGGCGCAGGTGCTTTGCAACTTGGGCGTAAAAAATGCCATGGTGGTACACGGCGAGGATGGGCTGGATGAAATATCACTAAGCGCACCCACATTTGTTTGTGAAGTAAAAGACGGCTGGGTGCGTTCATACACGATTACGCCGGAGCAATTTGGGTTTGAGCGCTGTCATTCAGATGCGTTGCAGGGCGGAACACCTGCTGAGAACGCTGAAATCCTCACAGCGATATTAAAAGGCAAACAAGGTGCGAAACGAAATGCTGCGGTTCTCAACGCGGCGGCAGCCATGTTCATCACAGGAAGATATGAATCCATCGAAATGGCTGTAAAGGTCGCGGAAGAGGTCATCGACAGCGGAAAAGCATATGGAAAGCTGGAAGAGTTTATCCGCTTTTCAAATGAAAGGTAGGTAAAATACTATGAGCATACTGCAAGAAATCGCGGCGCATACAAAAAGGCGCGTGGAGGATCAAAAAACAGTGTTGCCGCTTCCGAAAGTGAAAGAAATGGTTTGTTCACTTGATTGCACCCATGATTTTGCCTTTGAGAAAGCCTTACAGTCAAAGGATATATCCTTTATTTGCGAAATCAAGCGAGCTTCCCCGTCAAAGGGCGTGATCGCTTTGGACTTTCGCTATCTGGATATTGCCAAGGACTACGAACAGGCGGGTGCTGCGGCCATTTCTGTTTTGACCGAGCCGCATTACTTCAAAGGTGACGACCGCTATCTGCGCGAAATCGCCGACACAGTGACGATCCCGCTACTGCGTAAGGATTTTACTGTTGATGCATATATGATCTACGAAGCGAAGCTGCTTGGAGCGAGTGCAGTGTTATTAATTTGCGCGATACTGGACAAGGAAACGCTGGCTGAATATCTAGCTATCGCCCATAGCTTAGGTCTTTCTGCGCTTGTGGAAACACATACGGAAGCGGAAGTGGAAATGGCGCTGGCCGCAGGCGCGCGGATGATTGGGGTTAACAACAGAAACCTCAAAACATTTGAAGTCGATATCACTTTAAGCAGTCGACTCAGAAAAATGGTGCCGCAGGACATCCTTTTCGTGTCCGAAAGCGGCGTCCAAACAGCGGAGGATGTAGATGCGCTTCGCAAGCATGGCGTGGATGCCATACTTGTGGGCGAAAGGCTGATGCGTGCGCCTAATAAAAAAGCGGCGCTAACCGAACTGAGAGGTGGTGTGCTATGACGAAGGTTAAGATATGCGGGTTAAGCCGGGCGGAGGATATAGTAGCTGTCAATCGTGTGTTGCCGGATTATATCGGTTTTGTGTTTGCCCCGAGTCGGCGCAGAGTAGATATGAAAGCGGCGGCCATATTAAAAGAAACCCTCGATCCGCAAATCGAGGCGGTGGGAGTCTTTGTGAATGAAGATATGGGCGTCGTTGCGGAGGCCTACCAAAGCGAAATCATCGAAATGGTGCAGTTGCACGGTGACGAGGACGATGATTATATTAGGCAGCTAAAAGAGCGTTGCGGTTGCCGGGTGATTAAAGCAGTTGGTGTCGGCGACGCGCTGCCGCCTTTGCCGCTGGAAGCGGATTATCTCTTGTTCGACACGCTTTCGATAGAGCGGGGCGGTGCTGGCAGAGTCTTCGATTGGAATGTCTTGCACGATTACTGCGGTCTCCCATATTTTCTGGCAGGCGGGCTGACAACGCATAATGTAGCCGACTCAATCCGCCAACTTAATCCGTTTTGCATGGACGTAAGCAGCGGTGTAGAAACGGACGGTGGAAAAGACGCGGAAAAGATCGAAAAATTTATAGAATCGCTTAGGAGGAGGCAGAAATGAATAAAGGAAGATTCGGCGAATTCGGCGGACAATACATCCCCGAAACCTTGATGGACGCACTATACGAATTAGAGGAAGCGTATAATCACTATAAGGACGATCCGACATTTCAAACCGAGTTGAACGGACTTTTGACTGATTACGCCGGGCGGCCTTCGCGTCTCTATTACGCTAAGAATCTGACAGAACAAATCGGTGGTGCTAAAATCTACCTAAAACGGGAAGATCTGAACCATACCGGCTCGCACAAGATAAACAATGTACTTGGACAAACCTTGCTTGCAAAATATATGGGAAAAACTCGCATTATCGCAGAAACGGGTGCCGGGCAGCATGGTGTTGCGGCGGCGACCGCTGCTGCTTTGTTGGGGCTTGAGTGCGAGGTGTTCATGGGGAAAGAAGACACCGAGCGGCAGGCACTCAATGTCTATCGGATGCGTTTATTAGGGGCGAAAGTGCACCCCGTCACCTCCGGCACCATGACGCTCAAAGATGCAGTGAACGAAACCATGCGGGAATGGACGCGGCGGGTGTCAGATACACATTATGTACTTGGATCAGTTATGGGGCCGCATCCCTTTCCCATGATGGTCAGAGATTTTCAAAAAGTGATCGGAGAGGAAATCCGTGTGCAAATAAACCGGATTGAAAACTGTCTGCCGGATGCCGTGGTTGCCTGTGTGGGCGGGGGATCAAATGCGATTGGCGCATTTTATGATTTTATCAGTGACGACAACGTGCGTTTGATTGGATGTGAAGCGGCGGGCAAAGGGCTTGATACCGATCAGCACGCCGCCACAATCACATGTGGTTCCATTGGTGTGTTTCATGGGATGAAATCCATTTTTTGTCAGGATGAGTTCGGGCAAATTGCACCGGTTCATTCTATATCCGCAGGACTTGACTATCCAGGCATCGGACCGGAACATGCGTGGCTATATCAATCTGACCGTGCAGAATATGTGCCTGTTACTGACGATGAAGCCGTGGACGCTTTTGAGCACTTATCACGCATGGAAGGGATCATACCGGCAATCGAATCCGCTCATGCCGTGGCACATACGTTAAAGCTCGCAAAAGAAATGGGGGAAGGGAAAATCATCATCGTTTGCCTTTCTGGACGCGGCGATAAAGATGTAGCGGCTATTGCCAGATATAAGGGGGAAAATATCGATGAATAGAATACATGATGCATTTCAGAATCAAAAGGCGTTCATCGCTTATCTGATGGCTGGTGACCCGAACCTTGCGATCTCGGCAGAATATATCCTGACCGCACAGGAAGCCGGTGCCGATATGATCGAGATTGGTATTCCATTCTCTGACCCGATTGCCGAGGGTGAAGTGATACAAGCGGCCAGCGCACGCGCCCAAGCTGCCGGAACAAGGCTTGACGGTGTGTTTGAGATGGTGGCATCCATCAAAGATCAGATGCGGATTCCGATGGTATTTATGACCTACTTAAACCCTGTATTTGTATATGGGTATGAGCGCTTTTTCGCCAAATGCACAGAGATTGGGATATGCGGTGTGATTATCCCTGATTTACCGTTTGAAGAACAGAGTGAGGCAAAATCGATAGCAGCAAAGCATAATATCGAGATCATCACACTGGTGGCTCCCACTTCGGAAAAACGGATTGCCACAATCGCTGAGAGTGCAGAAGGCTTTATCTATCTGGTATCCTCTATGGGAGTTACAGGCGTACGAAGTGAAATCACAACCGACTTGTCGGCGATTGTATCTGCAATAAAAAAACATACCAATATTCCGGTTGCGATCGGTTTCGGTATTTCGACGCCGGAACAGGTTGGATACTATTCAGCCATCGCCGACGGCGTAATTGTCGGCAGTGCCATTGTGCGTATCATCGGACAGCACGGCGAAGACGCAAAACCGGCAATGTGTGAATATATACAAAGAATGAAGCAAGGGCTTGCAGGCGTTTAATTTTTTGAATACATTGTAGCAAAGCTTCTATGAAAGGCTGTCATTTCTCTAATCATCTGTCCGTCCTTATCCGTCTTCCTTCTTATACCCAGACAGGGGAGTACGCTGTGCCGCGTCGCGCAGGTTTTCGTTTTCGACATGGGTATAAATCTGCGTTGTGTTCAAGTGTTCATGTCCCAGAAGTTCTTGTAGCGTTCTCACATCCACGCCGCTGTTGAGCATTAGAGTTGCCGCAGTGTGGCGGAGTTTGTGGGATGAGTATTTAGCGCTGTCCAATCCAGCTGCCGATAGGTGTTTTTTCACCAGACTATGTATCGTGGAAGTGCTTATCCGTGTTCGCCTGGCAGAGAGGAAAAGCGCATTTCTGTCAACCGCTGCAACGCTTTTACGCGCCGCGAGATAGTCGTTGATGGCATCGGCACACGCGTCGTTTATGAACACGATGCGCTCTTTATTGCCTTTACCCAAGACCCTAATTGAATCCGCGCGTAAATCTGTCAGATTCAGTCCGGCAAGCTCTGAAATCCGCAGTCCGCAATTTAGGAAGATGGTCAGTATACAGAAATCGCGCTCACGATTAGCGCCTGATACGTTGTCTAGCAGCTTTACGCTTTCGTCAAGGCTCAAGAAGCGGGGGAGTGACTTTTTTATTTTCGGCGAATCAAGATCCGCCACCGGATTTTCGTCCAACTGTTTTGTTTTCAGCGTGAGATACTTGTAATACGAACGTATTACCGCAATTTTACGCGCGCGGGTAGTCGCACTGAGGCCATAGTCTGTGTACCGGCTGTTGTGCTGCTTAGGCCTGTCGCGGGAGAGGAACGCAAGGTACTCATAGACGTCCGAAATCGTGACAGACTTGACAAAATCGAGATCTATATCCATAATAGAAATTTCCTCAAATTGAATGTCATCCGGACGCAACTTTTTATGAATCTTCAAAAACCGGAAAAATGTACGAAGATCCAGAAAATACTCATCAATTGTCCGTTTTGAGTGACCTTTGATTGTCTCATGATAAAAAAGAAAATCGCGAATGATGGCGGGGGACTCAGTTCTGTAATCCATAATTAACCATCCTGTCGTTAGTTTACGCAGATTATTATAGCACATCCATCGGAGGACGTCCATAAATAATTGAACAAAATAAAAATTTTGTTCAATTAAGGGGGCGAGAATCGAGAGAAGGGGTATTTAAATAATTCCGACTGTATACGCATAAAATATACTCAGGTGGTGATTTAATATGAGTCTGATTCCCTGCACTGAATCCTGCGTCTATCAGCAGGATGGCAATTGCAATCTTGAACGTGCCGCGTCTTGTGGCACAGCTGAAAGTTCGCAATGCGTTCATTATATTGAAAAGCAAAAATCAAAGGCGCGGTAAAATATCCGCGCCTTTGGTTTTTGCTTTATCAATCAAACTTAATTCGCATCGTAGTATAATTCGGAATTTGGAAGCCGAGTTTTTCATACAACGGTTTTCCGTCATCCGTTGCCAGCAAATCCACAGATGCAACACCCAGTACTTTTGCTTCGTCTAAAAGAGCGGCCATGACTTTAGTTGCAATGCCTTTTCGTCTGTATTGCGGATATGTATAAACGTTGTACACAGTTCCAACGAGGTTTGAGGTGTCTGCGTTTCGCGGCGGTCTTTCAACGATTGAGAGAAACGCGGTTGAGCATGTTTCGTCATTATCTTCCGCGACAAAAACAAGCAGGTTGCCGCTGGGAATCCATTTCTCAAAATAGCTGCGGTTTTTCTCTCTGATAACCTCAACCTCTTGTACGCTGTAGCCCTCTACATCAGAAAGAAGAAAATCCGATCTCAATTTTATCAGCAAATCCATATCAACAATGGTTGCTTTTCTGATTTGCATGTAAGCCTCCTTACTTCACTATCAGATTAATCAGCTTATTCTTAACCACAATCACACGCACGATTTCTTTGCCGTCAATCAAGCGTTTGATTCTTTCGTCGTCCCGTGCAATGCTGAGAACAGTTTCATTATCCGCGTCCAGCGGAGCCATTACGGTGCCGCGGAGTTTTCCACCGATTTGGACGGCGATTTCGCGCTCTGATTCAATTGTCTTGCGCTCGTCATACGCAGGCCAAGGTTCAGTCGCAGCCGAGCCGCTGAAGTCTTGATTTTCCCACAGTTCCTCCGCAATATGCGGTGCGAACGGCGCGAGAAGCGTCAGCAACATTTTGATATCGCCTTTAGACGGCAATTCTTTATCGTCGTAGAAATCATTGACAAGTGCCATCAGCGTCGCTATTGCTGTGTTGAACTTCAAATGCTCAATATCATCGCCGACCTTTTTAATCGCGCGGTGAATAGCCGCCTCGTGCTTAGCGGACAGCGTGTCATCTTCCAGCTGATTCTCTGCCAGATTCCAGACACGATCCAAGAATCTCTTGCAGCCTTTAACGGCTGTTGATGACCAAATAGCCGTTTTTTCAAAATCGCCGATGAACATGATGTATAGTCTTAACGTATCTGCGCCGAACGCATCCACAATATCGTTCGGATTGACAACGTTTCCGAGTGACTTGCTCATCTTTTGTCCGTCTTCGGCAAGAATCATGCCGTGACTTGTGCGCTTCATATAAGGCTCCGGTGTCGGGACTATACCGATATCATACAGAAACTTGTGCCAGAACCGCGAATACAGCAAGTGAAGCGTTGTATGCTCCATGCCGCCGTTGTACCAATCCACAGGCGTCCAATAATCAAGCGCTTCGCGGGACGCAAGTGCGTTTTTATTGTGCGGATCTGTATAACGCAGAAAATACCAGCTTGACCCAGCCCACTGCGGCATTGTATCAGTCTCGCGCGACGCGGGACCGCCGCATTTCGGGCATGTGGTCGCGATCCAATCCGGCATTGCGGCAAGCGGACTTTCCCCGGTGTCGGTTGTCTCGTAATTCTCCACATCCGGCAGAATCAACGGCAACTCACTTTCAGGCAACGGCACGTGGCCGCATTTTTCGCAGTGGACTATCGGGATAGGCTCCCCCCAATACCGCTGGCGAGAGAACACCCAGTCGCGCAACTTGAAGTTGACAGTCTCCCCGCCTATCCCCTGCTCCGTCAGCCAGCGCGTCATTTCCGCTTTTGCATCGTCAACGGACAGGCCGTTCATAAATCCGGAATTTACAATGGTACCCAATTGGTTGTCGCTGTAGGCCTCTTCTTCAATGTTGCCGCCGGATACCACTTCGATAATCGGCAGGCCAAATTTCTTTGCGAATTCCCAGTCACGCTTATCATGGCCCGGAACGGCCATAATCGCGCCGGTGCCGTAAGTTGCCAGCACATAATCTGATATAAATATCGGGATTTCCCCGCCTGTCGCAGGATTAATCGCCCGTATGCCCTGGATTTCAACGCCGGTTTTGTCTTTTGCCAGTTCCGTACGCTCAAAATCAGACTTTTTCGCCGCCTCCGTCTGATATTCTGCGATTTCCTCAAGATTATCGGGCGACCATTTCGCCAACAGCGGATGCTCCGGAGATATGACCATATAAGTAGCGCCGAACAGCGTATCCTGCCGCGTTGTAAAGACCCGCAGCGTATCGCCGGCAGTTGTTTTAAAGTCAATTTCCGCACCGACCGAACGCCCAATCCAGTTGCGCTGCTGAGTTTTTGCGCGTTCGATGTAATCCACGGTGTCAAGATCGTCTAAAAGCCTCTGGGCGTATTCGGTGATTTTCAGCATCCACTGGCTTTTTTCACGCCTTGTGACAGGTGCGCCGCAACGTTCGCATTCGCCGTTTACGACTTCTTCGTTCGCCAGCACACATTTGCACGATGTACACCAGTTAACCGGTATAGACGCCTTATAAGCCAGACCATTTTCAAATAGCTTCAGAAAAATCCACTGTGTCCATTTATAATACTCAGGGTCTGTGGTGTCTATACACCTGTCCCAATCAAAACTGAAGCCAAGCATTTTCAACTGTTTGGTAAACGTCTCTATATTATCCCGCGTGACTATCGCCGGGTGTATTTTGTTCTTGATAGCATAATTTTCCGTGGGAAGTCCAAACGCATCGAACCCCATCGGAAGCAACACGCTATACCCCTGCATACGTCTTTTCCTGGAAACAATGTCCATCGCCGTATAAGGGCGCGGGTGGCCGACATGCAACCCCGCTGCCGATGGGTACGGGAATTCAATCAATGCGTAATATTTGGGCTTGTCATCCCCTGTTTTAGCGGCGTATGTCTTTTCTTTCTCCCATTTATCCTGCCACTTTTTCTCTATACGGGAAAACTCGTATTTCATGTACTTTAACCTCTTTATTCTGTAATAAACTCGCTTATATCCGTCTCTTGCGCGTCTCCCCATAGGTGCTCCAGCGCATAAAATTCTCGTATGTCTTTCAAAAACAAATGTGCAACCACGCAACCAAAGTCAATCAGTACCCACCCGCCGGATCTGTAACCCTCACGGCGCAACGGAGTCTCTCCGTGATCTTTCATTGCTTTTTCCAGTTCATCTGACAGTGTTTTAATCTGCGTTGTGGATGTCGCGGTGCAGATAACGAAATAGTCCGCCAGAACTGTGACGTCCCTCGTTTTCAATAATTTTATATCTTGCGCCTTTTTACTGTCAAGCGCTGTTACGATAAGTCCTGCAATCTCATATGGTGTCAGCATATCTATCAGTTCCTTTCAAGTCAATCGTCAGATTCCGGCGGAGGATCGGTTGGTAATGGTTCATCAGGGGTGATATTCGCATCTGGTATCTGCGGCGGCGGGTCATCATCAGGGTCATCCGGGATATCGGGCGGATTCTCCCCGTATGTCGGTATACTCGGCTGGTCGGCATCTGGGTCTTCGTCGATATCTCTCCCTGTATCGGGCGGATTGCCTGTTTGATTCCCGCCCGGCGTAGCAGGCGGATTGGTGGGCGCAGTCGGTGTGGTCGGTGCGTTATTTGTGGGCGAACTTGCTCCCCCGCTCCCCGATGGCTGGCCCCAGTTCGGATTTCCGGCGAAGTTGCCGTCAGTGACGAAAAGCCTCCTATCAGATCCGCGTGTCAGGATGCTTACGTCTTCTGTCGTGATATCCGCATAAAATGGGTTAAGCATCTCGTTCACCATCTCAAGCCATTCGTCTACGTAGACAGTCACGTATGACACTCCTGCAATCCAGGCAGTGTAGTCGCCCGGAAGCGTTGCGAAGTTAACATTTTCCGAGTCCATCCTGAGAAAATGCCGGGCAAACGCGACAAGGTTTCCAGAAGTCAGGTCCGTTTCAACATAGTTAAGGAAAATGCTGATAATATCCGGGTAGCGGATAGAACTGCGGCGCTCCAGAATTTGCTGCGCAGCAGTTTCCAAAAAGTTCTGCTGGGTGCCTATTCTGCCGATATCTCCGCTTGCAAAGCCCCTGAATCTTACGATATCCAAGGCTTCTCTGCCGCTTAGTCGCTGAGGCCCCGGTGAATAGGCACGGAGGAACTCTTCGTGAGTCATTCTAACGGGGATGTTGAAATCCACACCTCCGACAGAATCCACAAGCCGGATAAAAGCCCTTGTATCCACAAGCAGATAAAAGTCCACAGGAAACCCAAGAAGATTGGCAAAATAGTCAATGGTAGATTCCATAATCATTTCCCGCCGAAGTTCTGCATCCGTTTCCCCGCGATGCCTGTGCCTCATGTTCGCGTATATCGAATTTGCCTTTCTCACCGACCAGTTGACGTTGACCAGCGTATCGCGCGGGATACTTACGATATTCATTTTATAGTTCTCCGTGTCGAAGCTAACAACCATTATTACATCGGTCAATACATCGCCTAAATCGGTTCCGAGAACCAGGAATGTAAACTTATACGGGTTACTGTCGCCGATGGGGTCAGCGGGACGGTCCGGATCTACGCCGTATTCACCATTGAGACCACTGGGATTGTTGGATTCTGAATTTACCGGAGGACGTGGATTCCTTCTCCCGTAGGTCACGTCAGGCAGTATGACCTCTGTTTGCCACCAACGCGCGAAAACAATTACGCCGACAGCAAGTATACCTAAGAAGGACAAGCTTATGATACGCAAGACCTTGCGTTTCTTTCTTTTTGCAGGTTTTTCTGTCGCTTCGCTTTTGCGTCTGGAGACATTACTGGTCAAATGCCGTCCGCCTCTTTTGTTGCCGGATAATTTCATATCTTAGCCCTTTCTGTTGCGCGTTGTCAATTCCGACGTTTCTAACTGCGCAAATCGTTCAGCGCGTCAAACGTCGTCCTGTTCGGGGTTATTCCGCGAGCTTCCATATCCCGGATGCTCAGCCCAAGCCCCATTTCCATTGCCTTGTCAAGATTATCATAAGCCAGCGCGCGCAAAATATCAACACCGTCGAAATCTCTTGCAGGCTCAATGTAATCTGCGAGATAGATCACTTTTTCCAGTGTAGACATGTTTGCCCTGCCCGTTGTGTGCCATAAAATCGCGTCCGCAACCGTGTCCGACACGCCAAATTCAGACCGAGCCAATGCCGCGCCGGTTTTTGCGTGAAGCAACTTTTCTTCGCCTTTCTTAATGCCTGCTGAGATTCCGTGTTCCTCAAGGAGTTTTAAATGTTCCTGTGGTTCAAGCTTTTTTGTAATATCGTGCAGAATCGCCGCCTCGCGCGCGTCGTCAATATCCACACCCCAGTGTTCCGCCAAACGGATGGCTTCTTCTTCACAACCGGCGACATGCGGTATTCTGCTTGGTTTCAGCATTGAATACGCGCGATTCCGCAGCCAATCCCAATCGGGCTTCGCGCCATATAACCGGTTCTTTATTATATACGAATAAACTGTATCATTTATATATTCACACCCCTCACGCTTTGGAAGCAACTCCCGCAAACGCGATGAAGAGATTTCAATAACATTATTTGTTACCGTCTCAGTATGGACGTTAAATCGCTTCTGTATACTAAGAGAGTAATCAGCGATTTTTATGTGGTCATCCGAGCCACGTGAAAAAACGGCCGGCGTCGCTGTTTTAAGCAAAATCCCGCTGTCTTTCCACGAATCTAGGGTTAAATACATGTCCGCTCCCATTAAAAGAAAAATGCTGGCATTCGGATATTCTTCCTTTATCGCGGTAACCGTATCAACAGAGTAACTCACGCCCGGTTTCTCAGCTTCGATGTTCGATATAATCGCCGGTTCTAGTTCTGCAAACGCCAAGCGCGACATATGTATACGCATATCGGCGGGCGGCGTATCAATCGGCAGCGATTTATGCGGCGGAATGCCTGACGGAACCACAATAAGTGTGTCCAGCCCAAGCTGACGCACGGCCGCTTTCGCAGAATCCACATGCCCGATATGCGGCGGATTGAAAGTACCGCCGAAGATACCAACTCTCACCTAAATCACTAACCTTTTTTACTTAACTAATTTTATGCGTTTCTCTTTCGGGATGTCTCTGCTTTCTTTATAAAGCACAAAACGTGAACCGATGACCTGAACCGGCTCCGCAAGGCATTCACGGCTGAGCGTATCCGCCGCCTCTTGCGCCGTGAGCCCGGACGCCTCCAACACTCTGCCCTTAATAAGCTCCCGCGCTTTCAACGCCCCGGACATCTGGGAGATCACATTTTCAGTTATCCCGCCCTTGCCTATTTGGACGATTGTATCTATCGGATTAGCCATAGCGCGCAACTGCGCGCGTTGTTTGCTGTTTATCATATTTTACCTCGTTTTTCAAGTAGTGAAACAAGCTCCCTTATCGCGACGCCTCTGTGCGAAACCGCGTTTTTCTCCTCCAGCGACAGCTCTGCCATGCTCTTACCCGTTCCCGTCACCAGAAACACCGGGTCGTATCCGAAGCCGCCGGAGCCTCGTGGTTCGTGCAGAATCTCGCCTTGGCACTCACCTTCCGCTGACAGAATTTCGCCGTCGGGGAAAACGCATACTATAATAGAGACGAATTTCGCGGTTCTTTGTTCCGATTTTTCCATATTTTTCAAAAGAAGCGCGGCTCGTTCACTGTCGGTTAGTCCCTCGCCGCCGTACTCGCTGGAATAAACGCCCGGCGCGCCGCCCAGCGCGTCAACCACGATGCCGGAATCGTCGGCAATCGCGGGCAGGCCGGAGGCTTTGCAGACGGCTTCGGCTTTCAACAGCGCATTCTCCATGAAAGTCGTGCCGGTTTCCTCCACCTCAAGGGCAAGTCCGACCTCGGCCTGGGACACGACTTCAATTGAAAGCTCCGCCAGAATTTCTCGCATTTCGCGTATTTTGCTCTTATTGGCTGTCGCAAGTACAAATTTCATTCCAGTATCGCCTCCGTGAATTCCTGCCCGTTGAATTCAATCAAATCCTCCGCCTTTTCGCCGACTCCCACGAGCTTTACGGGAATTCGCAGCTTGTCGGCAATTGCGAAGACGATGCCGCCCTTCGCCGTTCCGTCGAGCTTGGTCAGCACTACGCCGGTTATCTCTGCGGATTCTTTAAATTGCCGCGCTTGAACAAGCCCGTTCTGCCCGGTTGTGGCATCGAGCACCAGCAGAACCTCCTTGTCAGCTTCCGGCAATTCCTTGCTTATAATTCGGTTGATTTTGTTGAGTTCGTTCATTAAGTTTGACTTATTGTGCAGCCGCCCTGCCGTGTCGCAGATGACGACATCGACCCCGCGCGATTTCGCGGCGTTGAGTCCATCGAATATGACCGACGCAGGATCTGCCCCTTCATCGCGCCGGACAATATCAGCCCCAGCGCGGGATGCCCAGACGGAAAGTTGCTCCCCCGCCGCCGCACGGAAAGTATCCCCGGCGCATAACAGAACCTTCTTGCCCTCGGCCCCCAATTTCATCGCAAGCTTGCCGATTGTCGTCGTCTTCCCCACCCCGTTCACGCCGATTACCAAGATAACGGACGGCTTTGTGCCAAGTTTTAAAGCGCCGTCGCCAACGTCAAGAATCTCCGCCAGAATATCACGGAGCGCGTTTTTGATCTCATCTGCGTTTTTCAGCCCGTTTTGCCGTACTGTCTCGCGCAGATTCTCAACTGCGTTTGAGGCAGTTTCGGCACCGAGGTCGGAGAGTATCAGTGTCTCCTCAAGTTCTTCAAAAAACTCGTCATTCGCGCCGGTAAACGCGCTGAACATGCCACTCAGCTGCGTTGTTATGCTTTTTGAGGTTTTGGATAACCCCTCTTTAATCTTGCTTAAAAATCCCAATTTAAACTTCCTCCCGAAGAGATACAATATTACCGAGGTGACGCTCGGCCTCGTCAAGGTCGATTTTTAAGATACTGGAAACACCATGCTCTTGCATTGTGACGCCATACAACACGTCCGCTTCTTCCATTGTTCCCCGGCGATGCGAAATGACTATCGTCTGTGAGTGCTTCGATATCCTGCGCATATGCTCTGCAAACCGGACTATATTCGCATCGTCAAGGGCTGCTTCTATCTCATCCATTACGACAAATGGGGGCGGACGCACACTCAGGATCGCAAAGTATATCGCAATCGCGACAAACGCCTTTTCGCCGCCCGACAGCAGAGTAATCGTTTTCAACGATTTTCCCGGAGGCTGAACCTGAATTTCAATTCCGCACTCTAACACATCGCTCTCGTCCTCAAGGAGAATCGAGGCATGTCCACCGCCAAAAAGCTCTTTGAATACTTTTACAAATCTTTCGTTGATTAATTTAAATTCGCGTACAAAAATCTCCCGCATATGCGCCGTTATCTCAGCAATTATCCCGGTGAGGTCAATTTTAGCCTTTTCGATGTCGTCGCGCTGGGCAGATAGGTACATATAACGGGTGTTTATCCGCTCGAACTCATCTATCGCGCCGATATTCGGGTTACCCAGCTCAGATATTTCGCGCTTCAGTTTTGAAACCTCCCGCTGTGTGTTCGCCAGATTTTCAACAGCGGTTCCGACTGTTTTGGCCGATATTCTGTTTAACTCATACGTGTCCCAAAGCTTGTCCACAATCTGCTTTTCTTCCATGTCCGCCGCCAGTTTTCTTTGCTCCAGCCGCGCACATTCGCGCTCTAAATCCAGAATCTCTCTGTTTTTTTCCTGAATCGACTTTCCTAGCGCGACTCTTTCGGCTTCAATTTCGAACTTTTTCTCATTAAGCTCCGAAAGGCGTTGCTTCTGACGTTCTATCTCGTCGGCAACCTCGGTTGATAAACGCTCTTTTTCCAGAACCTCCGCACGTATTTCATCATTTTTTACATTCAGTGAGTCTATCGTTTCAAGCTGGCGCCGACGGCTGCCGAACATTTCATCCCGCAATGCAGACATCTCTGAAACGGCTTTCGACAACGCCTGTCTTTCGGCGTCTAATGAAGCTAATTGCGCACGCAGGCCCGACAGCTCAATATTCACACGCTCTCGCGCTTGGGACAGCAGTTCCTGCCCTTGGATAGATTCTTCAATCCGGAGTTTTATGTCCTCAGCTTCAGTCTCAAGTCTGGAAATTTCCGCGCGGGACAGCTCGGTCTCATTATTATTGGTCTGGATTTTCTGATTTATCGAATAAAGCTCTTCTTTCAACGCCGTGATAGACTCCCCGGCGGCGGCGATAAGTGCGGAACTGTGTGATTCTCTGCCTTCTTGCCTAATCAGCGCGTCTTCCGCAGTGCGGAGTTCGCCCATTGCTGTAGAGAGTTCGTATTCCGCGGCAGCTTTCTCGCGGACGCGTTCTGCGAGTTCCGCTTCTGCCTCCGCCAAGTCGCGGGAGCTTATGTCTATACGCTCTGAGAGTTGCTTAAGCTCATTCGCGCGGGAAATTACACCTGCATTACTCACAGATGACCCGCCGGTCATAGATCCGCCGGTGTTCACGACCTGCCCATCGAAAGTTACGACCCGGAATCTATTTCCGTGCCTTTTCGCTATCCTGACGGCGCTTGTCAAATCATCCGCTATCACAACGCGGCCCAAGATGTTTCTGTACACGCCCGCGTACTTGTCGTCACATTCAACCAGGTTAATCGCCAACCCCTCAAACCCGGGATCGTTTTCAATTTCTTTCTCGTTCAAGATGTTGCCTTTGATTGTCGAAATCGGCAGGAATGTGGCGCGCCCCCCGTCGCGGCGTTTCAGGTAATTAATTGCCGATTTGCCGTCCTCTTCGGAGCCGACTATAATATGCTGCATCGCGGCACCAAAGGCGGTTTCAATCGCCACGGAGTATTTGTCCGGCGTTTTAATCAGCCCTGCCGCCGTCCCATGGATGTTTTTCAGGGAACCACGCGACGACTCCTGCATTATCAGTCTCACGGCCTTTGAATATCCTTGATAATCCTTTTCCATGTCGGAAAGCATTCCGCTTCTGGCCTTCAGCGTTTTAAGCTCAAGAGACAGCCTGTCTGCCTTCTCCCCAGCTGAGTCCGCATTTTTTACGCGGTTTTGCGACTTTAATTCCAAGCCGTTTATAACGTTTTTTAGCGACTGCGTCTCTTCTTTGATTTTCTCAAGTTCGGCGGTGACTTTCTCATGCTCCGCCGTTGTTTCCAGGCGCTTATCTTCCGCTGATGAAATCTCCTGCTTCACGGCGATATCCCTGTCATAAAGCTCCTGTGCCTGGAATGCTAACGCCGATAGCCCCACTTTTCGATCGTTCAGCGCAGTTTGAATCCCACTTTCATTTTTAAGCAACGTACTAAGCATGTCCGAGGATTCACCTGCTGAACCGGAGATATCAGAAAGCGCTGAAACCAGCGTGTCCGACTGCGCATCAAGTTCTTTTCGCGCCTCATCGATTTCGTTAAGTCGGCCCTTTCGTTCGTTGATCTGCCGTCCGAGACCGTCCTGACGCCCGTCCTGGCTTTGCAGTTCAAGATTCAAGCTTTCAATTTGGCTCAGATTACCCTCCAGCTGCGATTTCAACACAGCGGCGGCGCTCTCAATATCACTCAAACGCGATTCCCCCGCAGACCGTGACTCCCGTGCCGATTCAGCCTCAACATCGTATCGGTGCATTTTCTCGGTGATGGATTCGGATTCCAGTATACTTTCGTCCAGTTCACGCCCGGCGGTTTCTAACAATTGCTTCGCGGAGACATAATCACTCTGTGCTTTTTCGGATCGTTTTATTAAATCGTCAAGCTCACGCAGCCAGACGGATACTTCAAGAACCCGCAGCTCATCTCTGAGCAGAAGATACTTTTTCGCAATTTCAGCCTGCTCGCGTAGCGGTTCTATCTGCAATTCAAGTTCCGCTATCTTGTCACAGGCCCTGACAAGATTTTCGTCCGTTTGAAGAAGCTTGCGCTCCGCTTCTTCTTTTCTGTGTCTGTAGCGCGATATCCCGGCCGCTTCTTCAAAAACCTCTCGCCTGTCTTTGCCTCTTACCGACAGGATTTCATCTATCTTGCCCTGGCCGATAATGCTGTAGCCCTCTCTTCCAAGTCCTGTGTCCATAAAAAGGTCGTTAACATCCCGCAGGCGGACGAGTTCTCGGTTGATGTAATACTCACTCTCGCCGGAGCGGTAGTATCGCCTTGTTATCATAACTTCGGTGTTGTCAAGTTTTAACGCACCGTCAGAATTGTCAAGTATCAAAGACACTTCGGCGAATCCCATCTGGGAGCGCCGCTGTGTCCCGCCGAATATAATGTCTTCCATTTTTCCGCCGCGCAAGGTTTTGGTTGACTGTTCCCCCATCACCCATAAAATCGCATCGGAAATATTTGATTTTCCGCTGCCGTTTGGTCCGACAATGCCGGTGATTGGTTTGTCAAACGTAAGCCTTGTCTTTTCCGGAAATGACTTAAAGCCTTGTATTTCCAGAGATTTTAAGTACAGAACAAATCACCGCCTTTAAAATAATTAAACTACATTATACACTTTTTATGTCAATATTTCAACTTTTATTTCTTCCGGAAGCAAATCAGTTCCAACAATTCTTATCGACATTGCTGTGAATTTCTGTTTAAGAGCGTCAACGTTTGCCCTATGCTGGCCTGTCATTACAGACACACGGTTTTTTGCGACATGCAAAATCACATCGGAATCCGATGGAATCTCCTCCAGTTTTTTGATGGCCTTGTCAAGATACATCCTTGAGTACACAAGCTCGCCAAACGCCGGGTGATACGCCCCGGCGGCGGCGTCACCGGAACTCAGCGCCTCCGTTGGATTCAGTCCGAGCCTAATTATCGGAATTCCCGCCGCATCAAACATCGCACATAATTCGGCGCACAGATTTACGGCGTCCTCCACCGTGTGTTCCCGGTAATCGCCGTGCCGCCACATGTCGAAAAGCTCAGTACCGCGCACAACAACGGCGGGATATATCCGCACGCCGTCCGGGGCGATTTCTATGAACTTTTCGGCGGTATAGCGCGATGTATCCGGCGCATCCCCCGGCAGCCCGGTCATCATCTGTAGTATTAGCGACAATCCCGCGTCCTTGATTATCTTTGCCGCCTTAAAAACATCTGACGCGATGTGTCCGCGTCGAGAATGGCCAAGCACGTCGTCACACATCGATTGCGCGCCCAGTTCAACAGTCGCGACGCCGAAGCTTTTCAGCCTCTCGCAAATCTCCTCGTCAATACAATCCGGCCTTGTGGATATCCGAATCTCAAATGGCTGTGCCGCCGCCAAGAATTCGTTTTGGACGTGAACCGGCAACGCGGTGAAGCTGCCGCCGTAGAAAGCAATCTCCGTAGCATTAACTTCTGTCTTGGCAATAGTCGCTGCCGCACGGACATCGTCCAAGGTTGCGGCGCCTGAACCCGCTATTCTGTGCTGGTTGCAGAATACGCAACTATGAGGGCACCCGGCGTGCGGTATAAATAACGGGATGATCTTTCGCCGCGGCGTCATTTTGCCAGTTCCCCCAGTGCAGATTGCGCGGCGGCCTGTTCTGCTTCTTTTTTGCTTTTGCCGGAGCCTTGTCCGATCAGCTTACCGTTTAGCCGCACCTCAACTGTGAAAGACTTCATATGGTCGGGGCCGCTTTCGTCGGTGGTGTGATAACTCAGCGTCTGTCCGGCTGTTTCTTGAACTACCTCCTGCAAGGCCGTTTTATAGTCATGATTTTCAAGCTGCATATGCTCCGCCTGCGGGGTTAAATGTTCCGCTATAAGCTTTGTGACAGGTTCAAATCCGCCGTCAAGGTAGATAGCTGCCAGTACAGCCTCAAAAGCATCGGCCAGAATTGATGGACGGGTGCGCCCGCCGCTTTTTTCCTCGCCGCGCCCTAAACGCAGGTATTCACCGAGATTGAAGCTTTCGGCGAGTGCCGCCAGACTTTTCTCACAGACAAGTTCCGCACGAAGGCGCGTCATCTGCCCCTCCGGCATGTTCGGCTTGTTCTTGTAAATAAGCGCGGACACAGTCATGCCGAGCACCGAGTCGCCCAGAAATTCAAGCCTTTCATTACTGACCTCCCCGCTTTTCTTATTTTCGTTGGCATAAGAACTGTGTGTCAGCGCTGATTTTAACAGCGCGGGGTCGTTGAATTTATATCCAATTTTCTCCTGCAAATCTTTCATTTTACTCCCCCACAAAAACAAAGGCGGGCTTTATAACCCGCCGTCATAGTTAGTTATCTAATCGCAGTTTTCTGAAACCCAGCGAAAAACATCGCCAACAGTAGCCAGTTTGGCTATAACTTCCTCGTCAATCTCCGGGATATCGAATTCTTCTTCCAGCGCCATCGTAAGCTCCACAACATCAAGGGAGTCCGCGCCAAGATCATCAACGAAAGCAGTTTCCATGTCTATTGATGCCTCGCTTACAGAAAACTGCTCGGCAATCAGGGCGCGTAGTTTTTCGAAAATCACAACAAATCACCTCATAATTAATATCTGTCAAATATTAAAACGAATATGGCCATTTGTCAATAATTTTTATTACGTATTTTCGTCTGCTTTATCGTCCGCATCGTCAATTTTCATTCTGTCTATATTCATCTGCAATCGCGCCGCCGTATCAGCCTCCGTGGCAGTGACCGCCGCGCGTATAGCGTTGGCTATAGCGGTAGCGTTTGATGAACCATGCGCCTTTATCACAGGCTTTGAAATCCCCAGTAGCATTGTGCCGCCGATTTTATCACTGTCCAGCCGCGCCCGCATTTTGCGCAGTTGTTTTTTTACAATCAAGCCTGAAATCAGCGTCGCGATATTTTTTGTAAAGATTTTAGCAAGTTCAGTCAGAATAAACGACGCCATACCTTCGGCAGACTTGAGAAACACATTGCCGGAGAATCCGTCACAAACCAGAACGTCGCACTCATCAAGCATTGCGCCCCTTGCCTCAACGTTTCCGACAAAGTTAATGTCCCCGTCCTCGCCCGCTTTTTCGAGCAGCTTGTACGCCTCTAACTGAAGCGGTGTGCCTTTTGACGGCTCCGTACCATTGTTCAAAAGCCCAATGCGCGGGGACTCTATTTTTAACATATCTTCGGCGTAATACGAACCCATGAAAGCGAACTGCAACAGGTATTCCGGCTTACATTCTGCATATGCGCCGCAGTCGATAAGTATAAATCCCTCTGCGGTGTTTGGTATCAGCGGAGCCAACGCCGCGCGGCGGATTCCACGCACACGTTTAACAACAAATGTTGCCCCGGATACTATTGCCCCCGTGCTGCCGGCGGAAACAAGCGCGTCCCCCCTGCCATCCCGCAGAAGATTAAGCGCGACTGTCAGAGACGAGTCTTTTTTATTCCGCACAGCGTTTAAGGGGTCTTCGTCCATGGCGATAACCTCGGAGGCGTTTACGATTTCAACGCCGCGCGGCAATTCTTTCAAGCCCATTTTTTCTATACTGCGCAGTATATCCTCACCCCGACCCGCGAGAATGACTTCGATATTCTCTTCACGGACCGCTTCCAACGCGCCTTTTACGATCTCTTCCGGGGCGTTATCGCCGCCCATTGCGTCAACAATTATTTTCATGTACTTAATAATCCTCCTTGCGCCGGTTCATATCGATGCGCAGATGCTGTCAATAATCGAAAGTGACCTTTCGGAAATTGCCAGATTTTTGTTCCGTTTGCCTTTTACTTTGTGACCCAGGGGTTCTATTATGCCAAAATTTACGTTCATTGGCTGGAATCCGGAAACAGCCCCGCCGGAGGTATATAGCGTAAGCGCGCCGATAGCCGTCTCTTTCGGGAAGTCCATAGGCGGCAGTCCCATAATCTCCCGCGCTGTCTGCAAGCCTGTCAAAAGTCCCGAGGACGCGGATTCGACATATCCCTCCACGCCGGTTATTTGACCCGCAAAGCTTATTCTCGGCTGTTTTATAAGCCTGTTATACTTGTCCAGCAGTTTTGGTGAATCCAAATACGTATTGCGGTGCATAACGCCGTAACGGACAAATTCGGCATCTTTCAACGCAGGTATCATTGAAAACACCCGCTTTTGCTCTGGGAATTTTAAATGCGTCTGGAACCCGACAAGGTTGTACAGCGTGCCTTCAATGTTGTCTTTCCGCAGCTGCACAACTGCATATGGCTCCTTGCCTGTCTTGGGGTCAATCAAACCTACAGGTTTCAACGGACCGTACCGCATTGTGTCCTCCCCGCGCCTTGCCATTACTTCGATTGGCATACAACCCTCAAATATCAGCTTGTCCTCAAATTCGTGAACCGGGGTTTCTTCGGCAGAGATCAGCTCGGTGTAAAATGCCTGATATTCCTCGCGAGTCATGGGACAATTTATATAATCTGCGTCACCTTTATCATAGCGCGAGGCGAAGTACGCATTTTGCATATCAACGCTCTCAAACGTAACTATCGGTGCGGCGGAATCGAAAAAGCTTAGCATCTTTTTATCGGGCAGCAGATCGGCCAGTTCCGTAGCCAACGCATCTGCCGTGAGCGGGCCCGTGGCGATAATTACGCGTCCGTCCGGTATCTGCGTAACCTCGTGCTCTGTTATTAAGATAAGTTGATGGCTCCGGATTTTCTCCGTCACCATGGCCGCAAAACGAGACCTGTCAACAGCCAGCGCTCCGCCGGCCGGGACGCGCGTTTTATCGGCGCATTCGATTATCACGCTGCCGAGTCTGCGCATTTCCTCTTTAAGCAGTCCGACGGCGTTTGTCAGGTCGTTGCTCCGCAGTGAGTTTGAACACACAAGCTCGGCAAAATCCGGAGACAAATGTGCGGGGGTACTTTTCTGCGGCTTCATCTCGATAAGTTCCACCGGAACCCCTCGGTTGGCTAATTGCCAAGCGGCTTCACACCCCGCCAATCCAGCGCCGATGACTTTTACCGCTGCCGTCACGTATTCTTCTCCGCTGCCGGAGCCGCTTTTTTTGTGGCAGTTGTTTTCCGTGTGGTTGGTTTCTTAGCGGTAGTCGTCTTTTTAGCCGTAGACGTAGCGGATTTTTTCGCCGGAGCTTTCCCCTTTGTCGTAGCGTTCTTTGTAGCGGTGGATTTCTTCGCAGTTGCGGATTTTGTAGTTTTTGCCTCTTTAGATCCCTCGGAATTCGTATCCCCATCAGCCGATTCACCGACTGTCTTTTTCTTATAGCCGCCGCGCTGATCTTCCGGCAAAAAGTTAGGGCATTTTTCATTGATACAGAACGGCTTTTTCGCGCCTCTGCCGGATTTTTTGAACAGAGTCTGTCCGCATTCGGCACAGTTGTCGGCCACCGGAACATCCCATGTCATAAAGCCGCACTCTTTTAGGTTTTCACACGCGTAATACGTGTAGCCATTTTTAGACGTGCGCTTTAGTATCCGCAATCCGCATTGCGGACATTTGCCAGGCATCTCGACGATTATCGGCTTTGTAAAGCTGCAATCCGGATACCCCGGACACGCAAGAAATCTGCCAAACCGCCCGGATTTGACAACCATCTGTTTACCGCATAGGTCGCAGATTTCCTCAGACACCTCGTCCGGGACTTTTATGCGTTCACCTTCCAGCGCCGTTTCAGCGTTGTCAAGGGCTTGGTTGAATCCGCCATAGAAGTTAGCCAGAACGCTTTTCCAGTCATCCTCGCCTTTCTCAACACTGTCGAGCGCTTCTTCCATCCGCGCTGTGAATTTGAGATCGACAATGTCTGTGAATCGCTCTTTCATCAGATTCGTCACGACTTCACCAAGCGGAGTTGGGCGCAGATTTTTGCCTTCTTTTACCACATATTCGCGATCAAGTATAGTCGAAATTGTCGGCGCATAGGTACTCGGGCGGCCGACGCCGGACTCTTCCATCGCACGAATCAACATCGCTTCGGTATAGCGCGGTGGCGGCTGGGTGAACTTTTGCTCCTCTTTAATATCCGCAAGTTTCAGCGGATCACCCTCTTTTAATTCCGGCAGCGGGGATTGAACTTCTTCCTTTTCATCGTCCTTGCCCTCTTCATAGACAGCCGTGAATCCAGCAAAAGTGATTACCGTGTGATTCGCCCGGAAGACGTATCCGGCCGACACCGTATCCACCGTGACGCTGTCATATATCGCTTGTGCCATTTGACTTGCGACAAACCGACTCCAGATTATCCGATACAGCCTATATTGGTCGTTTGTGACGCTGGCTTTTATCTGCTCCGGTGTGATAAACACGCTACTTGGCCGGATAGCCTCATGCGCGTCTTGGGAATTGTTTTTTGACTTATACCGGTTCGGCGTGGCTGGCGCGTAGTTATCGCCGTAGTGCCCTGCGATATATTTTCGCGCGTCCTGTATTGCATCCTCCGATATGCGCAGTGAATCCGTCCTCATATACGTTATAAGACCGACGGTACCCTCGCCTTTGATGTCAACGCCTTCGTACAGCTGCTGGGCGATTGACATCGCACGGCGCGGAGTCATGCCTAGTCTGCGGGATGCCTCCTGCTGCAACGTGGACGTGATAAACGGCGGCGCGGCGGAACGCTTTTTATCAGCGCGTTTCACCGATTTCACCGAGAACGGGGATTCTTTCACGGCAGAAACCACTGTGTTCACCTCTTCGGCGCTTGTGAGTTCCATCTTCTTTTTCTCGTTCCCATGAAACGCGGCGGTGAACTTGCCGGGGGCGTCACAAAGCGCGAGATCAACGTTTAGGTGCCAATATTCCTCCGGCACAAAGTCGCGTATTTCGTTTTCCCTGTCTGTAACCATCCTGGTGGCAACAGACTGCACCCGCCCGGCGGATAGGCCGCGGCGAATCTTTTTCCATAAAAGCGGACTTAACTTATAGCCGACAATCCTATCCAGTATGCGCCGAGCCTGTTGGGCGTTGACAAGATCCTCATCTATAACGCGCGGATTTTCGATGCTGTCCTTCACAACGTTTTTCGTTATTTCGTTGAAAGTGACTCTGAACGTACTCTCTTCAGGCAACTCTAAAAGCTCTTTCAAATGCCATGAAATAGCCTCGCCTTCCCTATCAGGGTCAGTGGCCAGGAAGACTTTTGTGCTGTTTTTCGCCGCGTTCCTCAGCTCTTTGATAGTGTCCTCACGGCCTTTGACCGGATGATACTCCGGGATAAAGCCATTTTCAATATCGACCCCAAGCGTGCTTTTCGGCAGATCACGCAAATGCCCCATAGAAGCCGTTACCTTATAATCGGGGCCAAGGTATTTGCCGATAGTTTTCGCTTTCGCCGGGGATTCGACTATTACAAGATTGTTTTCTTTTGCCATTATTCAGACCTCGCTAGTTTTTTTGAGTTGACCTATGTTATTATGATGGTGATGCCGCCAACGAAAAATAATTTCCCTCACCACGTACAACTTTGCTATTGATTTCAAGCATTGTCAGCGCAGTCAGCACCTCCGGTGCAGGGAGTTCTGTGCTAATGATTATCTCGTCCACATGCAGCATTGCGTTACCGATTGCGGACGCGACGGCTTTTTCGGTGCCCTCTAAGCCTTCTAACACTTTATCTACGTCAATATATTCCACATCGGGGACAATGTCAATCACTTTTTCATCGTCAGACGTTGTATCGCTTTTGTATTTTTTGACAAGCCGCTCCTCGCCCCGCTTGTCAAGCGGGACTAATTCTTTTCGCTTGAGTCTTATTTTATCAGGGAACAACGCCTCATATTCACCCGCTATATTCTCGCCCGAAAGCAACGGAATCGCGCCTTCACGCAGCAGGATATTCGAGCCTTCATAGACGCTGGAAGTCACGCTGCCCGGCACGGCGAATACGTCTCTTCCCTGCTCTAACGCGCGGGACGCCGTAATCAATGCGCCGCTGCCTTTCGGGGCTTCCACCACTGCCACACCCAGTGCTACGCCGCTTAATATTCGATTCCGCACCGGAAAGTTCCCTCCGTGAGGCGGCGTACCGGGTGGGTATTCGCTGATTATAGCACCGGCTTTGGTCACGTCGTCAAACAAATCTTCATTCTCAGACGGATACACAACATCCAGTCCGCAGCCTAAAACGCCAAGGACTCTCCCGCCGCCTCTCAACGCGCCTTTCGCGGCGGCTGAGTCAATCCCACGCGCTAATCCGGACACAACAAGCAGGCCGTATCTTGCGAGCTCGTAACCTATCCGTTCAGCCACGGCTATCCCAGACTGAGTACTGGAGCGAGTACCGACTATCGCAACGGCGGCTTCTTCGTCTATAACCGGCAGCGTTCCTCGAATATACAGTACAATCGGCGGGTCGTAGATGTTCCGCAACCTATCGGGATACTCCACGTCTTGCAGGGTTATGACACGGAAGCGCTCTTCTTCGCACTTGGTAAGTATTCTATTCGCGAATTCGATATTTTTGCGCGTGAGAACAGAAATGTCAGCCGGTTTGATGCCTATTTCCTTAAACTCCCCAACGTCCGCGTAATAGATTTGTTCCGGCGTTTCAAAACGTCTCAGCAATAGCCCTGCCACGGCAGCATTGACACCGCTTACAGAAGAAAGCCACACCCAGTATTTCAGCGACGACATTGTTCTCCACCACCTTATTAAAATATCATGTTTTTGTATGCGAGGGACAGCCACCTTCGTGCGCGAAGGGGGCTTTAGACGAAAGAACCACCCGCCCCCTATGGGGTACCCCTCCAAGGGAGGGGGATTTTTTGTTGGGCGCGGCAACCTGACGCGCCGTGGTTACATTTACGCGTTGACCACGTAGGGGCGACCGTCTCGGTTGCCCGCGGGCGGTCGGGGGCTCTCCGCCCCTACATGGTTAGGTTCTCAGCCGTTTCGTGCCGCACTGCCTCCCACATTATAATTGAGGCTGCAACCGCCGCGTTTAATGATTCACACCCTTGTGACATTGGTATTGACACCAACTCTCGGCACATCGACAACACGGGGGCTGATAATCCTTGCCCCTCGCTACCGATTGCGATTATTGCGTTCTTGAGACTTATTCCGGAAACATCTGCACCCTCCAACGTCGTGCCGACAATTTCCAAACTGCTTCTGTTAGAAAACGCTTTAAGCTCAGACACGTTTGTATAGTAAACATGCTGACGGAAAATTGCACCCATTGACGCGCGGATTGTTTTCGGGCTGTACAAATCCGCGCAGCCATCCAGCAGTATAACGCTGCTTATGCCGAACGCGTTCGCCGTGCGAATAATTGTACCCAAGTTCCCAGGATCCTGTATGCCATCGAGCAATATATGTGTCCCTGCACTGGCGGAATCCGGGGTGAAAGCGCTTGGTTCCGGCATTTTGCACGTGAACAGAACATCCTGTGCATTCTTCAGCGGCGACAACGAATCGAGAAGTTCTTGTGCGGCCCGGAATATTCGAACACCCTTCGGCAAGTGTATGTCCGCCGTTGTAAATACGGCTGTGATATCGGCATTGCTTTTTATCGCTTCTTCAAGAAGTTTCGCACCATCGCAGAGAAACTCGCCGCGCTCCTGCCTGTAGGCGCGGTTCGCACCGAGTTTCTTAACATGCACACAGAGCGGATTTTTACGGCTCGTAATCAGTTCCATTAATCTTCAATCGGTTTCATCGTCGGGAACAGCAGTACATCTCTTATAGACGAATTATTCGTCAGCATCATCACGCAGCGGTCAATGCCGATGCCAAGCCCGCCTGTCGGGGGCATACCGTATTCCAGCGCGGTGATAAAATCCTCATCCATCATGCCCGCTTCGTCATCACCGGAGGCTCTCATCGCTGCCTGACGTTGGAAGCGCTGCTTCTGGTCGATTGGGTCGTTTAGCTCACTGAAAGCGTTACCCATCTCGTTTCGGCAGATAAAAAGCTCAAAACGCTCGGTAAGTCTCGGGTCGGACGGTTTTCTTTTTGCCAGCGGCGAGACCTCGACCGGGTGATCTATTATGAACACCGGCTGTATCAGCTTATCTTCGGCGCGTTGATCAAAACACTCGAACAGTAAATCTCCCCAAGACGGCTCTTTGTCTTCCGGCATTTTGACGCCGATCCCGGCGGCGGCTTTGACCGCGTCCTCCGTGGTGGTGAACGACATGAAGTCAACTCCGGTGTGTTCGAGGACCGCATCCGCCATTGTTTGGCGCTTCCAACCGGGAGTGAGGTCAATTTCAACACCTTGCCACTGGACTTTATAGTTGCCCAATAGCTTCTGGGCCGCTGTGCCTAAGAGTTCCTCAAACAAATCCATCATATCGTTATAATCGGCATATGCCTCATAAAGCTCGATCATTGTAAACTCTGGATTGTGCTTCGTATCCATGCCTTCGTTGCGGAATATCCGACCAATCTCATAGACGCGCTCAATCCCACCGACAATCAGACGCTTTAACGGCAGCTCCAACGCAATACGCACATACATATCTAAGTTAAGCGTGTTGTGGTGAGTTATAAACGGTCTTGCCGTCCCTCCGGCTGAAACTGTGTTCAGAACCGGCGTTTCGACTTCCATATATCCGCGATTATCCAGGAATGATCGCACATGACGGATAAACGCGCTGCGTACTTCAAACGTTTTGCGCGTATCCGGATTCATAATAAGATCTAAGTACCGCTGGCGGTATTTCAGCTCCTGATTTGTCAGTCCGTGGAATTTCTCGGGCAACGGCCTGAGAGATTTTGCCAGCAACGTCACCGTCTTGCAGTGGATGGATATTTCGCCCATCTTTGTCCTGAACACATGCCCGGTAACACCAATAATATCGCCGATATCGCCTTTTTTCAGCCCCTCAAACGCCTCTTCACCAACGTCATTGAGTTTGATATAGAGCTGAATCCGCCCTTTGTCGTCAACAATATCAGCGAAAATGGCCTTACCCATTCCGCGTTTAGCCATGACGCGGCCAGCCATTGATACGTCGCTGTTTTCTATCGCATCAAAATTCTCATGCACGTCTGATGTATAAACTGTGCGCGTGAACTTTGTGACTTCAAACGGGTCTTGGCCCTCATCTTGCAGTTTTTTCAGTTTATCCCTGCGTATTTGCAGAATCTCTGAAAGTTCTTGCTCCTCTTGATGATCTTGCGTAATTTCTTCCATAAATGCACCCACTTAATCTATCTTAAGTATCTCAAACTTCAAAATACCCGCCGGGGCATCAATTTCCACGACATCACCCGCTTTGTGGTCCAACAAGCCTTTGCCGAACGGTGAATCATCGGATATTCGGCTCATTATCGGATCCGCCTCCTGAGAGCCGACGATCTCATAAGTCTCTTCGGAACCAAGCTCAAGGTCTTTTACCGTGACACGGCTGCCGATGCTGACGACATCAGTTCTGGCAGATACTATTACGATCTCCGCGTTATCAATAAGGTTTTTAATTTCGGCGATTTTTGAATATAGCTTGCCCTGTTCTGTCTTTGCCTCGTCATATTCGCTGTTTTCAGAAAGATCGCCGAAAGACCTCGCCTCTTTTATTTGCTGGGCGACTTCTTTTTCACGGACCGTTTGAAGGTAGATAAGCTCATCCTTCAGCTCCTGCAAACGTTCCTGGCTCATTTTAAATCTTGCTTCTTTTACCATTTCATACATCCTTTTGCTTTGTTCAATGACTTAAACAAGGCCAATATATTCAGCCCGGATTCCGCCGGGCAGTGAGTTTATGTTTATGGGATTATATTAAAGTCTTCCCACTTTGTCAAGCAGGAAAAATCGCGAAACATGCTGAATTGTTTGCAGGGACGCACTTTGTGCGCCCGTCACCCCCATACCCGTCGTGGGGTGCGACGCCCCCGGCGTTCTGTGACCCCGTAGGGACGGTCGTCCCTACAACGTGTTTTTCGCGCCCTAATGCCCAATCAAAAGCGAAAGCGCCAGCTGAAGTTGCGTGTCGTCTTCCTTTTCAAGGTTTCCGAATCTGAACAGCGTGAATTCATCTTCTGACATCTCTAACAGATAATCCGGGGTCACACCGCCGACGTCGTAGAGACTGACTCTGTTTTTAGTCAGATACTGCCCCGATGAAATGCGCATAGCGCCGCCGCAGGATAACGGGATCAATATCTGAGATCGGCTTTTCCCTGTCGTCTGCTCCCCGACGATATGAGCGTAATCGTATTCACGCAGCATTGCCGCGAAATACTCTGCCGCGCTGAATGAGTATCTGTTCACCAGTACGACCGCCGGCAAATCAATCACCCCGGGTCCGGATCTTATTATATCCTCATTGCCGTGTCTATCCACCGCGATGAATATCTCACCCGCGGGCAGCAGATGGTCAAGTATCCCCGTAAGCTCCGATACCCGCCCGCCGCCATTGTTTCTGACGTCGAAGATAAAAGCCTCCGCGCCGGATTCAATCAAGCCGTCAACAGCCGAGATAAAACTATCTGCCGAGCCGGTGTCGAAATTTGACAGTGCAATATATCCTATCGTTTCATACAGCATATCATACGACACAGGGTCAACAAACACAAAGTCATACACGACTGTAATCGTTTCAACGACCCCAGTCTCTCGCAGAACTGTCAGTTCAACGGTAGAGCCAATCGGGCGTGCGAAGATGTTGCGGGTTTCATCAATCATAAGATGCGTGATATCCTCACCATCAAACCCGGTTATAACGTCCCCTGAGACTATCCCGGCCGTTTCAGCCGGTGAGCCGCGGAAAACGTGCAACACCAGCATTCCGCCTGCGTAATCGTCTATCGTGATACTGATGCCGATACCGGCAAATCTGTTGTTCGCGCTTTCTAGGTGCTCTGCATATTGCTCCGGCGTGAGATAGTATGAGTATCTGTCTCTCAGCGCCGCGACTGCGCCCCATTTTGACATGGCGGACACCTCGGCCATGTCATATTCACCGATATAGAATTCGTCAATCAGTGTTAACAGCTCTGAAAATTCCCGGACATATCTGAACTTGCCGTTAAAAACCCCAAGCTCACGCCCGAATGTGAGCGCTATCACCAAACACGTTAACGCTGATGCAAGCAGCATCAGCGTTAACACAAATTTTAATGAGTATCTTTTTTCTGTATTGTTCAACATAAATTATATTATGGCAAATGAGCCAGCGGATTAACCCTGACACCGTTGACAGTCACCTCAAAATGCAGGTGCGGGCCTGTTGAAATGCCGGTCGAACCTACGCGCCCGATAACCTGCCCTCTCGATACTGTGTCCCCCACGGATACACTACGCGTACTCAGGTGTGCGTACAGCGTTGTCATTCTGTTGTCGCCACCATGAGCTATAACTATGTAGTTTCCGAAAGACGCGTTATGTCTGGATATAATGACCGAACCGCTGTCAGCCGCGAAGACATTCCGTCCATGGGGTGCGCCGATGTCAATGCCGTTATGCATTCTGTTTGTCCCAAATACCGGGTGGCGCCTGACTCCAAAGGGGCTTGTAACATTTGAGCGGTTTGTACCCGCAACGGGCCACACAAGTTCCCCGGTACCCCGAACGGCAACAGCGGTACGTCCGGCAGAGGCCTCTCTCGCTATGCGGGCTGCCTCCTGCCTGCGCCACTCTTCTTCCAAACGATTGATATCTCTCTGAGACTGCTCCTGCTGTTCCCTTATCTGCCTATACAGTTCCATCGCTGCTTCACGATCCTGCTCGATCTGTAAAATCAGCTGGACGGCTTCTTCACGCTGAATCTCAAGTTCGGCATACCGTTCTTGAAGCAGTATTTCTTCCGCTTCCAGTTCGGCCTTGGTTTCTTCCAAGGCTTCTTTTGCGGCTTCAGTTTCAAGCCGGGCGGCAATCAGGTTGTGATACGCGCTTTCATCGGCCCGCATAAGGTCGCCGACGAAATCCAGCCGTGCCAAAAAGTCTGAAAAACTGGTGGCGCTGAACAAGATATCGAGGTATGTAATAACGCCGTTTTCTTCCATACTGCGGACCCGTTCCCGAAATAGCTGCAATCGCGCGTTTTCCCTGTTCTGCGCTTCGATTACCTCCAGTTCCTGGGCCGCGATAAGATATCCGTATTGCGCAATTGTATCTCTTATAAGCTCAATTTCCGCTTCGGTCAGTGAGATTCTGTTGTCCAAGACTTCCTTCTGCGCGAATGCGGTCATCCTGTCGAACTCAATTGAGTTTATTCTTGCCTGAGTCTCCTGCCTTCTTTGCTGGATTTCCCGCTGTTCAGCGCGCAGCCTGTCAATCTGCGCCCGGGTGACAGCGGCCCCGGCGGGGGCAAGCGAGCCAAGCACACCAAACAGAATGGTAGCTGCCATCAACAGCGCTAGGAGAATAGCGATAACCCTTGCAACAACACGTTTGTTTTTCATAACCAAGTTTCAACACCTCTCAGATACTGTGGTTGTATTACTTATGCTTAAGCGGGCGATATCAGGCCGCCCCTGTAAAACTTCCGGATTTACACTTTCAGATATTTATTCAGCGCGATTCCGCTTCCGCCGGCGCCGACGCCCAGTCCTATAGCAACAAAAACCACGAACAGCGGCAACGAAACATTCGCAAACGGAATGACCGATACAAATCCCGCCTCAAAAGTGACAACTCTGGTCGCCACAAGCCGGTATAACGCCCAAAGGGATGCAAATGCCGCCAGCGCGCCGCTGCCCCCCAGAATAAACCCCTCATATACAAACGGCCAGCGTATGAATGAGTTTGTCGCGCCCACCATCCGCATTATCGCAATCTCTTCCCGCCGCTCAAACGTTGCCAGTTTGATTGTGTTTGTCATTATAAACAGTGAAATTGACAAAAGCACGGCGATAATTACGACCGATATGACGTTGACGACCCGCCTGAAAGTCACAAGCCCCTGCGCCACTTGCAGGTTGGCATTCACCCTCGCGACGCCCTGCACGCCGAGTAAATCGTCCTGCGTCTGTGCAATCAGTTCCACGTTGTGCACGTACACAACGAACCGATGCCGAGTGACGGTGTAATCAATGTCGGAAAAAATGTTGGGATTTTCATGTCTGCCGATAAATGAATACAGCGCGTCTTGCCTATGGATAAATTCAGCTGTAGACACATTCGGGATTCTGAGGATTTGTGTTTCAATTCCGCGAGCTTCCTCATCTGATAGATTCTCGTCAATAATTGCCAGGACGACATTCTCATCCTCAAGCACGCCTATAAGATCATTGATATTTGCGGATAAAAGGACAAAGCTGCCCATTATTATAAGAAATGCGATTATAATGCATACAGATGCAAACGACATAAAGCCGTGTGTGAATATGCTGCTGAAGCCCTCTTTAATGTAATATCCTGTTCTGTTTCTCTTCATCTTCATAATTGTAGTACCCGTCCACCCCATCGCTGATTATTCGTCCGCCGTCAATTGCGACAACGCGTTCATGCAATTTATCCACAAGCGCTTTCTCATGCGTAACGACTAAGACTGTCGTGCCAAGCTGGTTGATTTTTTGCAGTAATGTAAAAATTTCCAGACTTCGCGCGGGGTCTAAATTTCCTGTAGGCTCGTCCGCTATTATAAGGCTTGGATTGTTGACCAAAGCCCGGGCGACAGCTACTCGCTGCTGCTCCCCGCCGGACAGTTCCGGCGGTTTTGATTTCGCCTTGTCTTCAAGGCCGACAAGCTCCAGCACATACGGTACGCGTTGGCGTATTTCTTTGTTAGTCACGCTAACGGCTCGCATTGCGAAAGCGACATTCTCATAAACCGTTTTTTCGTCAATCAGACGAAAATCCTGAAAAATAACCCCCAGCGTTCGCCTTAAAAAAGGCAGTTTGCGCATTTTGATTGTATTCATGTCATATCCGTTGACGATTATTTCACCTTCCGTCGGCGCGACTTCTCCGGTCAGCAGCTTGATAATCGTGGATTTTCCCGATCCCGATGGCCCGACTAAAAACGCGAACCTCCCGGTGTCAAGGGTAAAGCTGACACCTTTAAGCGCCTTTGTTCCATTTCCGTATACTTTAAAAACGTCGGTCATTCTAATCATTTAATATTTAGACTCCTGTGATACCAGATACTTCTTTACCATAAGGGCAACTTTGAATATGATCGCGTGATCAAACTCACGCAGATCAAGCCCGGTGATTTTTTTAATTTTCTCAAGCCTGTAGACAAGCGTATTTCTGTGGACGAACAATTTCCGTGACGTTTCGGAGACATTCAGGCTGTTTTCAAAAAACTTGTCGATCGTAAACAGCGTCTCCGAATCCAAAGCCTCTATCGGGTTCTTCTTAAAAACTTCAGACAAGAATATCTCGCACAACGTCGTCGGCAATTGATAGATCAGCCTGCCGATACCAAGGCTTTCATAGCTGATTATCGTCTTATCCGATTCAAAAACCCTGCCGACATCAATCGATATCTGCGCTTCTTTGAATCTTACCGCAAGTTCCCGCAAATGCCGCGCGGGTGTGCCTATGCCTATCACAACACTCAGGCCGAGACCGTCGTTTAACTTCCGTTCGATCAATTCCGCCAGCTCATTAAGCTGATTCAGTTCCCCAGAAGGCGGCAGTTCTTTTATCAGCGCGATTTCAGTATCACTGACTGAGATGACAAAATCCTGCTGCTTGTCCGGGAACATATCTTGCAGCAACTCAACCGCCGACAAATCCATCGCGGCCCAGTGGCGGATTACAATTACACCCCTAGGCACTTCGGAATCGAAACTCAGTTCATTCGCGCGGACGTACAGATCTCCGGGCAAGATGTTTTCGGAGATGATGTTTTTGACAAAAGCTCGGTTGTCGTGGCTTTCTTCAAAATATGTCCCCGCCTCGTTAATAGCGACGGCCGCCATAATACACACGGCTCTCGCAAAATCATCCTCACCCTCGGCGAAAACGGCATAGTCGCCGGTCGCACCAGAGCTTAGGACTTTGAACGTTCTGCCTTGGCTCTTAACTGTTTTATCACCGGATTCATTGTAAAATTCAGGAGTGGAATCAATACTGGAGCCGATTATTGATAAATCACTACTTGCGACAATCGTTCCCTCAGAATCCACAACACCTATTGAGCGTGTTGTCGCATCTTTCATTTGGACAATAACGCTCTGAAAAATCCTGCTAGACACTACACTGCCCCCTCTCGGCAACTTTAATCCGCCGCCGTTTTATTTTTATGAATTTACTTACATCCTACATAATATACTGTTATGCGGAATTATTCAATAGTAAATTCGTCTTTTTCTGTAAACTTTTTTCTTTTTTTGTTACTTATCTTGGGAAATGCCTTGTAAATCGCTTGAAAGTTTGCGATTTTCGCCTGTGGTGTGATGCGTTCGTTGTTACGACCTTGTTGGGGCGGATGGCAATCCGCCCGTTTGGTAATCTGTTTTCGAAATGATTGCTATCGTTCCCTACGGGGTGCGTTGTATAATATATCATATCACACTAAACCAACTGCCTTGTCATATCCGAGGACAAAAACGAATAAGCTGTACAAAGGTGTGCCAACACGCCTAAAAAACTCAAGCGGGGTGAGAGTATGTTTATTTTTACTGCTAAATTCAACAGAAAAAGGGCCGTCACTGTTGCGCTGGCGCTTGCAGTCGTTATATGCGCGATAATCTTGATTGCCGGCGGAGGCACCGGCCCTGACGGGACGGTTTCATTATCCGGCATAGCCAGGAATAACGGTCAGCGGGTACAATATTTACAGTCTCTGGGATGGGAAATTGATGAAAACGCCATAGATGAACAGGAGATAGTCATTCCCAGGGCATTTGTGGGAATTTATGAAGAATACAACGCAATCCAGCTTGCGCAGGGATTCGACCTGTCGCAATTCGGCGGCGTCGCGGCGACGCGGTATACATACAGGGTTCTGAATTATCCAAACTATGAATCGGAAGTCGTCGCTGATATCATCATCTTCAGAGGCGAGATAATCGCAGGCAACATACAGTCCATCGCTTTTGACGGGTTTATGTCGGGACTGCGATTCCCCGGCGGGGATTGATAACCCGCGGGAATTAGCCGGTCAAAGGCCGCTGTTATCTCACAACAGCGGCCTTTGTGATTAAATAAAATGCCGGGATTATTCGTTAATCGCGATTACAACGCCGGAGCCGACTGTGCGGCCGCCTTCGCGGATAGCGAAACGAAGTCCGTTCTCAATGGCTATCGGGGTAATCAGCTCAACATCCATCTCAACGTTGTCGCCGGGCATGCACATCTCAATACCCTCTGGAAGAGATACTACGCCAGTAACGTCGGTGGTACGGAAATAGAACTGCGGGCGGTAGTTGTTGAAAAACGGGGTATGACGGCCGCCCTCTTCCTTTGAAAGGATATATACTTGGCCTCTAAATTTTGTGAGAGGCTTGATGCTTCCGGGTTTTGCAAGTACCTGTCCTCTTTCGATCTGGTCTCTTGAAATTCCGCGAAGAAGCATACCTGCATTGTCGCCAGCCTCAGCGTAATCAAGGCTCTTTCTGAACATCTCAATACCCGTGACGACTGTTTCTTTCGTTTCTGTGATTCCAACGATCTCAACTTTGTCGTTCATGTTGATTTGTCCGCGCTCAACACGTCCGGTTGCAACTGTTCCGCGTCCTGTGATTGTCATTGTGTCTTCAACAGGCATCAGGAACGGCAGGTCAGCCTTACGCTCCGGCGTGGGGATATAGCTGTCAACAGCGTCCATCAACTCTTTGATGCAAGCGTATTCAGGTGCATTCGGATCATCAGAAGCACACTCAAGCGCCATCAGGCCGCTGCCTTTGATAACCGGGATATCATCGCCCGGGAACTCATAGTACGAAAGCAGTTCACGTACTTCCATCTCAACAAGCTCAAGAAGCTCTTCGTCATCCACCTGGTCGGCTTTGTTTAGAAACACGACTATCGCAGGCACGCCAACCTGGCGGGCGAGCAATATGTGCTCACGCGTTTGAGCCATCGGTCCGTCAGAAGCGGCGATAACGAGAATAGAACCGTCCATCTGTGCCGCGCCTGTTATCATGTTCTTGATATAGTCGGCGTGACCCGGGCAGTCAACGTGCGCATAGTGGCGCGCGTCCGTCTCGTACTCAACGTGTGATGTGTTGATTGTGATTCCGCGCTCACGCTCTTCCGGGGCTTTATCGATAGCGTCATACGCCTCGAATTTCGCGTTGCCTGTCAGGCTTAAAAACTTCGTGATAGCTGCGGTGAGTGTTGTTTTGCCGTGGTCAACGTGGCCGATTGTACCGATATTGACGTGAGGCTTGTTTCTTTCAAACTTTTGCTTGCCCATTGCTTATAAATCCTCCTTACGATATCAAATAAAAATTCTTAATATTATGCGGTATTTTAACTTATTCTTTCAGTTTTTGCAAGTCTAAATTTTGCGCGGATAAAATCGAAGATATGGCTTATTTTTTTGTTCCCATAATTTCTTCTTGCAGGGACTTCGGCAATTCAACATAATGGCTTGGTTCCATTGCGTAGTTACCACGTCCCTGGGTGTTAGATCTCAGTACCGTCGCGTATCCGAACATTGTGGACAGCGGGACAAGCGCGTTTATCTGCGCAGCGCCGAGCTTTGTTTCCATGCCTGTTATCTGCCCGCGACGCGCGTTCAGGTCGCCCATAACGTCGCCCATATACTCTTCTGGAACTGTGACAGCGACTTTCATAATCGGCTCCAGCAGCACGGGGCTTGCTTTATGCATCGCCTCTTTAAACGCCATGCTTCCGGCAATTTTGAATGCCATTTCGCTGGAGTCCACTTCATGGAATGACCCATCGTACAGCGTCACCTTGACGTCAACGACTTGGTATCCCGCCAAGACGCCCGCCGCCATCGCGCCGGAAATGCCTTGATCCACCGCCGGGATATACTCTTTCGGTATCGTTCCGCCAACGATTTTGTTGACGAATTCGTAACCTTTGCCGGGCTCATTCGGCTCGACAATGATCTTTACGTGACCGTATTGGCCTCTGCCGCCGGATTGACGTGCGTATTTGACATCAACGTCGGCCTGTTTGCGAACCGTCTCTTTGTAAGAAACTTGCGGTGTGCCGACATTTGCCTCAACCCTGAACTCGCGCAGCAATCTGTCTACGATTATTTCAAGGTGCAGCTCACCCATTCCAGCGATGATTGTCTGACCTGTTTCCTCGTCTGAATAGGTTTTAAACGTCGGATCTTCTTCAGTCAGTTTGGCAAGCGCCACGCCCATTTTTTCCTGACCGGCTTTGGTCTTAGGCTCAATCGCCACGCGGATAACCGGTTCCGGGAACTCCATCGACTCCAGGATTATCGGATTCTTCTCATCGCACAGAGTGTCCCCCGTTGTTGTGTTTTTCAGGCCGACCGCCGCGACTATGTCGCCTGTATGCGTGGTCTCTATATCCTCCCGGTGATTGGCGTGCATTTGAAGAATGCGCCCCAATCTCTCCCTGTGCCCTTTCGTGGAATTGTAGAGCATTGAACCCGTTTGGACAGCACCGGAATAGACTCTGAAAAACGACAGTCTGCCGACATATGGATCGGTCATAATCTTAAACGCCAGCGCGGAAAATGGTGCGTCGTCAGACGGCGGACGGCTGTCGGCTTCATCTGTGCCCGGTTTTGTCCCAGATATAGCCGGGATATCAACGGGCGATGGCAGGTAATCAACGATCGCGTCAAGCAGCTTTTGGATGCCCTTGTTCCTGTATGATGTGCCGCAAACGACAGGTATAAATTTTACCGCCAGCGTCGCTTTGCGTATCGCAGCTTTCAATGACTCGACCGGGATTTCCTCGCCTTCGAGATATTTTTCCATAATCTCATCGTCAAAGTCTGAGACGGCTTCAATCAGCTTCATCCGTGACTCTTCGACAAGCGGCATCATGTCCTCCGGAATCGGCTCGACACGCATGTCTTTTCCCAAGTCATCGTAATAGATATCGGCGTTCATCTCGACAAGGTCGATGATACCCTTGAACTCCGCTTCGGAGCCAATCGGCAACTGAATCGGGACAGCGTTGGCTTTCAGCCTTTCGTGGACCATTTGGACCACATTGAAAAAGTCCGCGCCAACTATGTCCATTTTATTGACGTATATCATACGCGGGACATGATAGTGGTCAGCCTGACGCCAGACGGTTTCTGACTGAGGCTCAACCCCGCCTTTCGCGCACATGACTGTCACCGAACCGTCCAGCACACGCAATGACCGCTCAACTTCAACGGTGAAGTCAACGTGTCCGGGCGTATCTATAATGTTAATGCGGTGATCGTTCCAGAAACAGGTTGTCGCGGCGGAGGTTATGGTAATCCCCCGCTCTTGCTCTTGCTCCATCCAGTCCATTGTAGCGGCGCCCTCATGGGTTTCGCCAAGTTTATGCGTGCGTCCGGTATAGAACAATATGCGCTCTGTCGTCGTGGTCTTTCCCGCGTCTATATGAGCCATTATGCCAATATTTCTTGTTTTTTCAAGTGGGTATTGCCTCGGCACATCACTCACTCCTCTCTAATCTGATGCTGTGTTTTGACGGGCGGATACACCGCCCCTTTCCGGCGAAAAAGACCGAAATCGTATTTTGCAGCTTCCATGCGGATTTGTTCCGCACATTGCGTGGTTATGTCTCTTACCAGCGATAGTGTGCGAACGCTTTATTAGAATCCGCCATTCTGTGCGTGTCTTCACGCTTTTTCACAGCGGCGCCTAGACTATTCGACGCATCCATTATTTCGCCGGCTAAACGTTCTCTCATCGTTTTCTCATTGCGCGCTCTGGTATAAGTCGTCAGCCAGCGCAGTCCTAATGTCTGCCGCCTGTCGGGTCTTACTTCAATCGGAACCTGATACGTGGCTCCACCAACGCGCCGGGCCTTTACCTCAAGTGTCGGCATGATATTCTCCAGCGCTTCCATGAACACGTCAAGCGGTTCTTTTCCGGTTTTTTCACCGACGATGGTAAACGCGCCGTAAACGACTTTCTGAGCCACACCCTTTTTTCCGTCCAGCATTATGCTGTTGATTAACCTTGTAACCATCACGGAATTATACAACGGATCCGGCAAGACTTCGCGTTTTGGTACGTTGCCTCTTCTGGGCACTATACTTCCCTCCTTCATATAAATGATTTCACAGGTACTACGAGCTACGGCAAACTGCGTTTGTCTAATGAAAAATTAGGAATGAAAAGTGAAAAATTATTCACTATTAATTATTCATTCTTCATTAGGACGCACAGCGTCCGCCCACCCGTCCGCCCGCTATGAGGTAACATACAAAATGTATATTCACCTTCATGGCAAGGCTTCTGCCTTATGCATAAAGCGTAATAAGCTTAGGATTTTGGCCTTTTTGCGCCATACTTTGACCTGCTCTGTTTTCGGCCTTCCACGCCTTGGGTGTCAAGTGTTCCACGGATAATGTGGTAGCGCACGCCGGGCAAGTCTTTAACACGCCCGCCGCGGATCATAACGACCGAGTGCTCTTGCAGATTGTGTCCGATACCGGGGATATAGGCCGTGACCTCATGGCCGTTTGTCAGCCTGATACGGGCAATCTTCCGCAGTGCCGAGTTGGGCTTCTTCGGAGTCGCTGTCCTAACCGCCGTACATACGCCGCGCCTCTGGGGGGATGATTGATCTGTCTCCCTGTTTTTCAGCGTGTTGAGGCCTTTCTGCATGGCCGGGGAGTTCGACTTATAAGTCTGAGTTTGCCTGCCCTTTCTGACGAGCTGATTAAATGTTGGCATTATTTTCCTCCTTTCTATTGGTAATTGATGTGAAAAGTTCATCACACGAAAAATCATTTTAACACAAGAATGCGGATACGTCAATAGTTAGTTTGCGGAACGTGGCAAAATCGTATCTCCCGTCCTGTAGGAGCGGCATTCTGCCGTCCCTGGGTGGGTGGAACGAACGCCCATACACGGGAGATTAGACGGGGGCACGGCAGGACGCCGGGGACGGCGCCCCCTACAATTGGCCATTCGTATTGCCCATGTGCGGCAAAATCCGAAAACACTCATCCTCACCCGCTATGTCCTGAGGGCACCGTCCGAAGGCGGCGGATGTTTTGTCCCCTACAACGCATTCCCAGTGCCTATCAGCACGCTTAAATCAACATCGTTCTCCTCTTCCACCACGACGTAATCTGCCGGTGAGGATTCGACATAGCTCGCGACTTCGGAATATGCGCGGCTGACGGATTCGGATTCGCTGTCGAACTTTCTATACATCGCAAGGCCACTGCCGGCTGGGACAAGCTTGCCTATTATGACGTTTTCTTTCAGCCCGACAAGCCTGTCAACCTTACCTTTTATCGCCGCTTCTGTCAGAACCTTCGTTGTCTCCTGGAATGATGCCGCCGACAAGAACGACTCCGTCGCCAGTGATGCCTTTGTTATTCCCATCAGAAGCGGTGAGGATACGGCTGGTCGCAACGCGTCCCCTTCGGGAGATGTTTTCCCCTGTAACCCAACGTTAGCCTGTCTGAAATCTCCCAAATCAACCGTTGTGCCGACCAGCAAATCGGTATCTCCGCCGTCTTCGACCCTGATTTTTCTCATCATCTGGCGGACTATGACTTCAATATGCTTGTCGTTGATACCAATGCCGTGCTGGCGGTAAACCTTCTGAACCTCGGAAATCAGGTAAGATTGGGCGGAGGCTTTGCCAAGTATCCGCATAACGTCGTGCGGATTCAACGCACCATCGGTCAATCTGTCCCCGGCTTGTACAGTGTCGCCCGACTTCACCCTTATACCGGCCGAATACGGGGATTGATAAACCTTTGCCTCGCCGTCTTTATCGCTTGTGATTGTAATCGCAACGACAGCGCTTTTACGTGTCTCTTCAACTTCTATAACACCGTCAATTTCGGCCAATATCGACATTTTTTTGGGCTTTCTGGCCTCGAACAACTCTTCAATACGCGGTAAGCCCTGCGTTATATCGTCACCCGCGACGCCGCCGGTGTGGAATGTTCTCATCGTCAGCTGCGTGCCCGGCTCACCTATCGACTGCGCGGCGATAACGCCAACTGCTTCTCCGATTGAAACTGCCTCACCTGTGGCAAGGTTCACGCCATAACATTTTGCGCATATGCCGCTTTTGGCCTCGCAATCCAGAACCGTGCGTATTTTCAATGACTCTATCCCATGTGTCAGAAGCGTGTCTGCGTCATTCACATTAAGCATACGATCCTTTGAGAACAGCAGCTCACCCGTAGATTCATCAACAACATCGTCAGACGGATAACGCCCGTGTATAACCTGCCCGAATGTTTCCAAAACGCTGCCGTATTCGACGATTTCTGATACCACGATCCCGTCTTTCGTGCCGCAGTCATGCTCACGTACTATCACGTCCTGCGAAACATCAACCAACCGGCGAGTCAGATATCCGGAGTCCGCAGTACGCAACGCCGTATCGGCAAGACCTTTACGCGCGCCGCGGGATGATATGAAATATTCAAGCACAGTCAGTCCCTCACGGAAATTTGCCTTGATAGGAATCTCTATCGTCCTACCCGCCGCGTTTGCCATAAGGCCACGCATACCGGCAAGCTGCCTGATTTGGTTCATGCTGCCCCTGGCTCCGGAGTTCGCCATCATATAGATGGGATTCAGCTCGTTCAACGTACTTGTGAGCGCTTCGGTAACGTCTTTTGTCGTTTTCTCCCATTCTTTGACCACAAGGCGGTACCGCTCCTCATCAGTGATAAAACCGCGCCGGAACTGATTCTTAATAGACACTATTTTCTTTTCCGTTTCACTGATAAGCGTCCATTTTTCATCCGGAACCGTCATGTCGGATATGGATATCGTAATAGCGCCTTGTGTTGAGAATTGGAAGCCCAGCGCCTTGATATCATCCAAAAGTTTCGCCGAACGTGTGAAGCCATGCTTTGCGATACAACGCTCTATTATACTTTCCAGTTGTTTATTGCCTGTCTGGAAGTCTATTTCATAGTCGAACATATGCTCCGGATCCAATCTGTCCACAAATCCAAGATCCTGCGGGATCGGTTCATTGAAGATGATCCGCCCCACCGTTGTTGCGATTACACGGCTTTCTTTTCGGCCGCTAACATCTTTTGTAACGCGCACATGTATCGGGGCGTGTATTCCAACGTCTCCGCACTGATACGCCATAAGAGCTTCATCCGGTGACACGAAAGATTTTCCGGAACCTATCTCGTCATCGCGCTGGAACGTCAGGTAATATGCGCCTAGGATCATGTCCTGCGTCGGCACTGTGACTGGCTGCCCGTCTTTCGGGTGAAGCAGGTTATTGGCCGATAGCATAAGAATCCTTGCCTCTGCCTGCGCCTCAGCCGATAGCGGTACGTGTATCGCCATCTGGTCGCCGTCAAAGTCTGCATTGTACGCCGTACAGACGAGCGGATGCAATTTTAACGCACGGCCTTCGACCAAAATCGGCTCGAACGCCTGTATACCCAATCTGTGTAGAGTCGGCGCGCGGTTCAACAGCACAGGATGTTCTTTAATCACCACTTCAAGTGCGTCCCACACCTCGGTGTTGCCTCTATCCACCATTTTCTTCGCGGATTTGATGTTGTTGGAAACTCCGTCTTCCACCAGCTTTTTCATAACAAACGGGCGAAAAAGCTCGATCGCCATTTCTTTCGGTACGCCGCACTGGTAGAGTTTCAAGTCCGGGCCGACGACAATGACCGATCTGCCGGAGTAGTCAACACGTTTTCCAAGCAGATTTTGCCGGAATCTGCCCTGTTTACCCTTGAGCATATCGGAGAGCGATTTTAACGCGCGGGAATTAGCCCCCGTCACTGCCCTGCCGCGGCGGCCGTTGTCGATAAGCGCGTCAACTGCCTCCTGCAGCATACGTTTTTCGTTCCTGACTATAATATCCGGCGCGTTCAGCTGTATCAGGCGTTTCAGGCGATTGTTTCTGTTAATAACGCGGCGGTATAAATCGTTCAAGTCGGACGTGGCAAATCTACCGCCATCGAGCTGAACCATCGGGCGTATTTCCGGCGGTATGACAGGCAGTATGTCGATTATCATCCACGTCGGGTCATTTCCTGATTGCCTAAACGCTTCGACAACTTCAAGTCTTTTTAAAAGCTTTGCCTTTTTCTGTCCTGCAGCCTCACGAGACTCTGTTTTGAGTTGTTCCGAGAATTTTTCGATATCGATATCTGCCAATAGGTCACGGATTGCCTCAGCACCCATTCCTGCCCTGAAATCATCCTCGTATTTCTCACGCATTTCGCGGTATTCTTTTTCTGTCAAAATCTGATTCTTACGCAACGGAGTGTCTCCGGGATCAATTACGATATACGTTGCGAAATACAGCACTTTTTCAAGTATCCGTGGTGTTAGATCCAACAGCAGTCCCATACGGGATGGAATTCCCTTAAAATACCAAATGTGTGACACCGGGGCTGCCAGCTCAATATGCCCCATTCTCTCACGGCGGACGTTGGATTTCGTTACTTCAACACCACAACGGTCGCATATCTTGCCTTTATAGCGTATCTTTTTATATTTACCGCAGTGGCACTCCCAGTCTTTGGTCGGGCCGAATATTTTTTCGCAGAACAGCCCGTCACGTTCTGGTTTTAATGTTCTGTAGTTGATTGTTTCCGGCTTTTTCACCTCACCGGTGGACCAGCTTTTTATCATGTCCGGGGAAGCAAGGCCGATTTGCATCGCGTCGAAAGGCATTCCGCTCATTATTCGCTTTCCTCCTCTTCATCTTCATCCGGGAGATCGAACATTTCTTCATCGTTGTCATATTCACCGGGGTCTTCGAACTCGTCGTCGTTATCACCGTCTTCATCGCCCGACATTTCTTCGTCCAGCATTTCTTCGGTTATTTCGGTAATCGAATAACCTCTGGAGGAGAACTCGTCATCATCGCTTTTGTAAAAACTTCTATCGCGCATGTTGTCGCCCATGTCATCGTCATCATTGCTCTGCAGTTCAATCTTCATGCCGTTTTCGTCCAGAACTCTAACATCCAGACACAGCGATTGCAGCTCTTTCACAAGCACTTTGAACGACTCCGGTACGCCCGGCTTCGGGATATTGTTGCCTTTTACAATCGCCTCGTAAGTCCGCACCCTGCCTGTCACGTCGTCGGATTTTACCGTTAGAATCTCCTGTAGAGTATAAGCCGCTCCGTACGCCTCCAGTGCCCAGACTTCCATCTCGCCGAACCGCTGTCCGCCGAACTGGGCTTTTCCGCCAAGCGGCTGCTGCGTGACGAGACTATACGGCCCTGTGGATCTGGCATGTATCTTGTCGTCTACCAGATGGTGCAGTTTTAAGAAGTAAACATAACCGACGGTTACGGGGTTATCAAACGGCTCTCCGGTCCGTCCGTCGTACAATACGCTTTTACCGTCTTCGCGCAGGCCGGCTAATTTCAGGGTATCCCATATATCCTGCTCGTTCGCGCCGTTAAATATAGGCGTGGCGACTTTCCAGCCAAGCGTATGCGCGGCGTATCCGAGGTGGACTTCTAGCACTTGGCCAATGTTCATTCGGGACGGGACGCCCAGCGGATTCAGGATAATATCAAGCGGCGTTCCGTCCGGCAGATATGGCATATCTTCTTTCGGCAGTATCCTAGACACAACGCCTTTGTTCCCGTGCCGCCCAGCCATTTTGTCACCGACGCTGATTTTGCGCTTATGTGCGATATAGCAGCGGACGACCATATTCACACCGGGATTCAGTTCATCGCCGTTTTCGCGTGTAAAGACTTTGACGTCAACCACAATTCCGCTCTCACCGTGCGGGACTTTTAGTGAGGTATCTCTGACTTCACGCGCTTTTTCGCCGAATATGGCACGTAAAAGCCGTTCTTCCGCCGTGAGATCCGTCTCTCCTTTTGGCGTGACTTTGCCGACCAGGATATCGCCGGCCTGAACTTCTGCGCCGATGCTTATAATGCCGCGCTCATCCAGATAGCGCAGTGAGTCCTCACCCACGCCGGGGATATCACGCGTGATCTCCTCTGGACCCAATTTTGTGTCGCGGGCATCAATCTCATGCTCTTCTATGTGTATCGATGTGAACACGTCGTCCATTGCAAGACGCTCGTTTATCAGAATCGCGTCCTCGTAATTATAGCCTTCCCATGTCATAAATCCGACGAGGATGTTTTTGCCCAGCGATATTTCACCTTCGCTGGTTGACGGCCCGTCGGCCAAGATATCGCCTGCTTTTACGAAATCCCCGACATTGACAATCGGACGCTGGTTCGTGCATGTACCTTGATTGCTGCGGGAAAATTTAGTCAGCATGTGATTGACAGGGCCGGTTCCGCTGTAATCGACCGTTATACGCGTGGATGATACGTATGTCACCGTACCCTCACCATGCGCCGTCATAACAACTGTCGAATCCACAGCGCATTTGTGCTCTATCCCGGTAGCGACAATCGGCGCTTCCGGCATCAATAACGGCACGGCCTGACGCTGCATGTTCGCGCCCATCAACGCGCGGTTGGCATCGTCATTTTCAAGGAATGGAATCATCGCGGTGGCTATCGACACCATCATACTCGGTGATATATCAATAAAGTCAATTCTGTCACGGTTAACCGCAACTATCTCGTCACGGTGGCGACACGTTATACGCTCATTCATCAGGTAGCCATCTTCATCGACAGGCTCAGTCGCCTGCGCTATGAAATACTGGTCTTCCATATCTGCCGCGAGATAAACCACCTCATCAGTTATCCGGCCAGATTCTTTGTCCACCTTGCGGAACGGGGCAATCATAAAGCCGTATTCATTGACTTTCGCGTAGGAGGCAAGGTACGATATAAGGCCGATATTCGGGCCTTCCGGCGTCTCAATCGGACACATGCGTCCATAGTGGCTGTAGTGTACGTCACGCACATCGAAGCTCGCACGCTCTCTTGAAAGTCCGCCCGGGCCCAGCGCCGACAGACGCCGCTTGTGCGTAAGCTCCGCCAGCGGATTTGTCTGATCCATAAACTGCGACAGCGGTGAGCTGCCGAAGAATTCTTTAATTGCCGCCGTGACCGGCCTGATATTAATCAGCGACTGCGGTGTGATGATATCAAGGTCTTGCAGCGTCATGCGCTCACGTATAACACGCTCCATGCGGGAAAATCCGACCCTGAACTGATTTTGAAGCAGTTCACCCACGCTTCTCATGCGGCGGTTGCCGAGATGGTCGATATCATCCGGCTCACCCAAACCGTGGGCGATGCAGTTGAGATAGTTAACCGACGCGAAAATATCGTCAGGTATCAGGTGCTTTGGAATCAGCAAGTCTAAGTTTTCAAGTATCGCTTCTTTTAACTCTTCCCCGTTGTATTTTTCCAGCATGTCTTTTAGGACGATAAAACGCACTCTCTCTTTGATTCCGAGTTCTTCTTCCGGGTTGAAATCCACAAATCCGTCCATCTTCACCATGCCGTTGGCAAAGACTTTGACTTCACGCCCGTCAACATGTACATAGACGTCATTGACTCCGCGCGCGTCAAGCTCCTCAGCGCGCGCGCGCGTGAGCTGTTCTCCGGCTTCGGCGATCACTTCGCCTGTCATCGGGTCCGCCACGGGTTGCGCCAGCGTCTGCCCCATGATACGCGGCCAGATCGCCAGCTTTTTGTTAAACTTATACCGCCCGACAGTCGATATATCATACCGGCGAGAGTCGAAAAACAGGTTTTGCAATAAAGTCTGCGCTGAGTCAATTGTCGGCGGGTCACCGGGACGCAGTCTTTTATATAGCTCAATCAACGCCTCGTCGCTGTTGCGGCAGACGTCTTTTTCCAGTGTTGCGTTAATGCGCTCGTCATCGCCGAAGATGGCTTTCAGCTGCTCATTCGTCTCGGCGCCGCTTTCCGCCCCGGCGGCGGAGAGGTGCGTATAGACACTTTGATTCGGCCTGCCGACAGCGCGTAACAGCCATGTCACCGGGAGTTTTCTGTTCTTATCCACGCGGACGTAAAAATTCTCCGACGCGTCGGTCTCATACTCAAGCCACGCGCCGCGGTACGGAATCAACGTTGCCGCATGAATCATAACTGATGTTTTTATATCTGTCTTACGTTCATAATAAACACTCGGTGACCTGATTATCTGCGAGACGACCACACGTTCCGCGCCGTTTATTATAAATGTACCGGCATTTGTCATAATCGGGAAATCGCCCATAAAGATTTCCTGCTCTTTGATCTCCTCGGTTTCCTTATTGCGCAGGCGGACGCTGACTTTGAGCGGAGCCGCATAGGTGGTGTCTCGGGCCTTGCATTCCTCGACTGAATATTTTGGGTTTTCGTTCATATTATAGTCAATAAACGTCAGCTCAAGATTACCGGTGTGGTCGGTAATCGCGGCGACGTCTCGGAACACCTCTCTCAGCCCGGATTCTAGAAACCAGTCATAAGAGAACTTCTGAACCTCCAGGAGATTGGGCATTTCTTGGATTTCCTCTGTTTTGGCGTAACTTTTGCGGATAGTTTTGCCGTATACCACGTCTTTCGGCATTGACTTCACTCCCTACTTTTGTATACAATAATTATCGCGACACACACGGATCGGTTGTTTGAATTTGGCTTAACGTTTCGACAAAGTGTTGACAAACAGCTTTAAAATGTGCTAGACTACGCTCGGTGAGGGTATCGGGTTCATTTGCGTTTATAGACATACCATAATATTCTACCACGCTTTGCGGCTTTGTCAAGCTTTTTTTAATATGGGTAAAAATAAATCAAAAAAGGGGCCGATCCCGGCCCCTTTTGCTATTCCGCGACTATTTCAAGCTCGCGGATTTTTACGTGGTTTTTATATATTTTTATCTGGTACATCACATCTCCCTCAATCGGTCCGAAGAAAAAATGTCCCTCGTCATCGGTGAACTGTCTGTCGATAAGTTTTTTCTCTTCCCCGGTGCGGAAAAGCAACACAAGCGCGCCTGAAACCCGTGTGCCTTTTCCGGAAAATACAGTACCTGAAATCGCGGCGGACGAATCCGGCGTTAAATTGACCGTTGTCTCAATATGTTCCCCCGCCGCGGGCTTGAAATAAAATTTTTCACCCGAGCTCAATTGTATATCACCTGCCCTGTTATTATCATTTGTAGGGGCGGTCACTGGACGTCCGTGGTTGACTGAGATATATGGACATGCGATGCGCCCCCCCTACAGCGTGCCGTACTCAATTTGCAACACCCCTAAAATAATATATTGACATCCCCTCATCCTTGTGCTACAATACACTAATATTTTAATATTTCTAATTGCATTGAAGAGAAATAGTACCTGCTTATTCAAAGTGCAGAGAGGGCCGGGTTGGTGTAACGGCTTGTTTGGATGAACGGAGAACTCGTCTCGGAGCTGTGCGCGGAACGTGAGATATTTTTACTTTCACCATTATGCCGCACCGGAAGCCCGCCGTTATACGGGACGCGATATTGGGTTACAGTATCGTTAGTGAGTGTACGCCGCCGTTTAACCGGCCGCGTGAATTCAGGTGGTACCGCGAGGCTTTAAGCTCCTCGTCCTGATTATAGGACGAGGCTTTTTGTATTTTATAAGGAGGAGAATCATCATGTCAGACAAAAATCGAATTATCATCTTTGACACAACTTTACGCGATGGAGAGCAAACGCCGGGAGTCAACCTGAATCTTTCAGAAAAAGTCGAGATCGCCCGCCAGCTTGAGCTGCTTGGGGTTGATATCATTGAGGCGGGATTCCCTGCTGCTTCTCAAGGCGATTTTGAAGCGGTCTCCGCCGTTGCCAAAATCGTTGGTTGCGGCGTCGCTGCGCTGTGCCGATGCAATGAAGCGGATATCGCAAGAGGCTGGGAGGCTGTCAAACACGCGAAAAAGCCGCGCCTTCACGTATTTCTCGCCACCAGTGAAATCCACATGACCCATAAGCTTCACATGACGCCGGAAGAAGTTATTCAAAACGTCGCAGAGAGCGTCGCGCTCGCGAAATCCCTGTGCGATGACATCGAGTTTTCGTGCGAAGACGCATCCCGGTCGGAACCTGAGTTTATGTACAAGGTTATCGAAACGGCAATCGCGTCCGGGGCAACGACGATAAATATCCCTGACACCGTCGGCTATGCTGTGCCGGGCGAGTTTTCCAATCTTATTAGCGGCATCTTTGAAAACGTGCCTAATATCAACGGCGTTGTCATCAGCGTGCATTGCCATGATGATCTCGGACTCGCCGTTGCAAACACGCTGTCCGCCGTGGCTGCGGGGGCGCGACAGGTGGAGACGACGATTAACGGCCTCGGCGAACGCGCGGGGAATTGCTCCATGGAAGAAGTCGTGATGGCGCTTTCGACGCGTGAGCCAGCTTTCGGAATAAATCATAGCATTGACACAACGAAAATATACCGCGCAAGCCAGCGTGTTTCGGCGATTACTGGCGTACCGGTATCCCCAACAAAGGCGATTGTCGGCGCGAACGCCTTCGCGCATGAGTCAGGGATACATCAGCACGGCGTTTTGTCGAATCCGATGACGTATGAAATTATGACCCCGCAATCCGTCGGCAAAACCGAAAGTACGCTGGTTCTGGGGAAACTTTCCGGCAGGCACGCGTTTACCGACAGGATTGAATCAATGGGATACAACCTGACAAAAGATGAGATCAACAGCGCGTTTGTAAAATTCAAAGAGCTGGCCGACAGGAAAAAGGATATCACCGATGACGATCTGGAGGCGATTCTTGCACTTATAACAGACGTCCCGGAGCATTATAGGCTTGAGTCATTCCAGATTCAAAGCGGCAAACTACCGCTCTTGCCGATGGCTAGTGTCACGCTGTTCGGCCCTGATGGTGAAGCGACCGAAGCCGCCACCGGCAACGGCCCGATTGACGCGGCGTGCAACGCCATTTCAAAGATAGTTCGCGAAGAAGGTACGCTTGCCTCCTACAATCTTGACGCCATCACCGGCGGAACTGACGCTTTCGGCAACGCAACCGTCCGGGTTTTGCGTGATGGCGAACTCCACATGGGGCGTGGGGTGTCCCCCGATATCATCGAAGCGACGATTCTCGCGTATATCAATGCGATAAACCGCGCGATAGCGAGAACGAAAAACTATGAAAGGAAAAGCAGCTGATGGGAATGACAATGACACAAAAAATCCTGGCGAAAGCGGCGGCGCTTGATTCCGTCCATGAGGGGGAGCTTGTTGAGTGCAAACTAGATCTCGTGTTTGGCAACGATATCACAGCCCCTGTGGCGATTGACGAGTTTTACAAAATCGGCGTGACAAAGGTTTTTGACAAGGACAAAGTCGCGTTGATTCCGGACCACTTTGCGCCGAACAAAGACATAGCATCGGCAACTCTGGCAAAAAAGATGCGGGAATTCGCCCGCGATATGGGGATCACGTACTATTTCGAGATAGGCAAAGCCGGAGTCGAACACGCACTGCTGCCGGAGATGGGGCTTATCGTGCCCGGCGGTGTAATCATCGGGGCGGACAGTCATACCTGTACTCACGGAGCACTTGGCACGTTTGCCACCGGAGTCGGTTCGACCGACATGGCAGCCGGGATGGCGACTGGTGAGGCGTGGTTCAAAGTGCCGTCAGCTATAAAAGTTGTCATAAAAGGCGAAAAGCGCCCGCATGTCTCCGGCAAGGATGTGATTCTGCACCTTATCGGAATCCTCGGCGTTGACGGCGCACGATACGAGTCTTTGGAATTTTCCGGAAACATTGCCGCGCTTTCAATGGATGACCGGTTTACAATCGCCAATATGGCTATCGAGGCCGGGGCAAAGAACGGTATTTTCCCGGTTGATGACGCAACGTTTGAATACATAAGCAATCACGGAGGGAATAAAGGCGTTTCGTATCAGGCGGATGATGACGCTGTGTATAGACGTGAGATTGTAATCGACCTAGCGGAAGTTGAGCCGACCGTCTCTTTCCCGCACTTGCCAGAGAATGCCAAAACTATCACCGAGGCGGAGAAGCTGGAAATTAAGATTGATCAGGTTGTAATCGGCTCCTGCACCAACGGGCGCATGGATGATATGCGCGTTGCCGCTGAGATTTTGCGCGGCAACAATGTCGCAGATGGTTTGCGGTGTATTATCATGCCGGCAACTCAGGCTGTGTGGAAACAGTGTTTGACCGAGGGGCTGATGGAAGTATTCATAGACGCAGGTGCGATCGTCTCTCCGCCGACATGCGGCCCGTGCCTTGGCGGACATATGGGCGTACTGGCCGACGGCGAACGTTGCATTGCCACAACGAACCGCAACTTCGTCGGCCGGATGGGGCACCCGGGAAGTGAGGTATATCTGGCCTCCCCCGCCGTGGCTGCAGCATCTGCGCTAACTGGTTGTATCTGCGGACCTGAATCTGTATAGGGAGGATTAAAAGTTTGAAACAGTTACAAAATCGCACGGATTCTAACAAGGCACAGCAAAGCAGGCCGCCCGTAAGCGACCTAAAAAAGAGGGAGTAAATCAGCCGGTAGGTGCTGTTACTAAGAACCCCTGC
>WQWC01000006.1 GCA_009785525.1 Oscillospiraceae bacterium
GCAAGTTGGTGTTTATTACAGTGAGGTCCCACCCGTTCCCTTTCCGAACACGGTAGTTAAGCTCACTTGTGCCGACAATACTCAGCCGGTAACGGCTCGGAAAGATAGGTCTTCGCCAACATTTTTGCCGAATTGGGCGCACTTTTAAATGTGCGCCTCTCGGCATAACGTTCCTCAATAGCTCAGTCGGTAGAGCATGCGGCTGTTAACCGCAGGGTCGTTGGTTCGAGTCCAACTTGGGGAGCCAAACAAAACAAATCCGAACATTCCGTAAATCTTTTTGATTGCGAAGTGTTCGGATTTGTTATATCATCGAAAAAATAACAGAAGTGCTGTTTTTGCACAAGTTTAACTCAGCATTTATATTTCATAATTTTTATTAGCAATCCTTGCCTAAATCTGCTATACTTTAAGTTATATTAAAATGGCAGGAGAGAAGCGATTTATGAAAAAATCTATTTTGGATCTAAACCGCATGGTTGCCGATAGGGAGAAAATTACTTATCTGACGGCCTATGACTACCTCACGGCGAAATATCAAGAACGCGCCGGGGTTGACATGATCCTTGTCGGTGACTCCATGGGCATGGTAACGCTTGGGTACGACAGTACATATCCGGTAACTATGGACGATATGATCCGCGCATCCAGAGCCGTCCGCCGCGGTGCGCCGAATACGTTCATCATCGGCGATATGCCGTACATGTCGTACCAGGTATCGGACGAACAAGCAGTCGAAAACGCCGGGCGCTTCATCAAAGAAGCAGGCTGCGACGCCGTACAGCTGGAAGGATGCACACCCGCGATTATCCGCCGGGTTCAGGCGATTGCCGACGCCGGGATTCTCGTATCCGGTCACCTCGGATTACTGCCGCAGTTCGCCGCGCAGCTGGGCGGATTCAAAGCGCAGGGCAGGTCCGCCGTCACGGCTATGAATCTTCTTGACCAGGCTAGGTGCATTGAAGAAGCCGGGGCATGCATGATTCTGCTTGAGGGCGTGCCGGCAATCGTCGGCAAGGAAATCACCGAACGCGCGGGAGTCCCTATTTTAGGCATCGGCGCAGGGTCACACACGCATGGTCAGCTGTTGATTTATGCCGATATGGTAGGGATGTACGACAACTTTACACCAAAATTCGTCCGCAAATACGCCGACATCGGCGCGGAACTGTTGAGAGGGTTCGAGGCGTATTGTGAAGACGTGCGTTCCGGCGGGTTCCCGGATGACACGGTCGATTCGTATGTGATATCCGATGAAGAGGCGCAGAAGTTTGAGGATATGCTGCGGCATAGATAGAGGGCGATGGCAATCGCCCTGTCGTGCCCTACGCGGGGGCGCACACCATCCCGCAAAACCACCCCGCCGTCTGCGGACGGCACCCCTCCGATGGAGGGGTATAGGGAAATGTCGCACCAAAATTCCCCTCCTCCGCAGGGGCGGGGTGGTTCACCCCACAAACTACAAATACAAGGAGGTACCCCATGAAATACCCAAGACCAAAATTCAACGATCCCGGCGTGAAAGTTGAGAATAAGCTGCCTGCGTTTGGGATATCACGTGTTGATGTGCCGGTCTTCGACATGCCTATCACCCCGCGTGAGAATTTTAAGCGGGCGGCGGAGTTCAACAACCCCGTATGGGCGCCGTGTTCGCTGACAGATTTCCAGACCATCATGGCACAGGACGTTGTCTACCGCGAGGGGGATGACAGCATATTCATCCACACCGATTTCCGTGACCACCGCAACGGCAAGCAAGATTATGAATTTACCGATTGGTTCAATACAATCTGGACATGGGTTGACTCCGCCGGTGGGGCGATGCTGAAGCCAGGGACGATGTTGTTGGAAGATATTGCCACATGGGAAACGGATTTGAAATGGCCCGACCTCAAAGAGTGGGATTTTAAATCCAAGGCTGAGGATTATATGAAAAATGAATACGACCCCAGCAGAGTCATGCACTATGACATCGGCAGGGGCTGTACAGAGCGTTTTATATCACTTGTCGGCGGCTATACTGAGGGTATGATAGCCCTCGCCGAAGAGCCGGAAGCAGTCAAAGCCTGGATGGAAAGATACGCCGAGTGGGAGATTGAACTGTTCGACACTATCAACTCCCTGTACCCGCTGGACATGGTGACATATCACGACGACTGGGGAACCGAGCGTGATACGTTCTTCTCCGAAAAAATGATGGAAGCGCTGATATTTGAGCCATCGAAGAAAATAATCAAACATATTCAGAGCAAAGGCGTGAAGTTTGAGCTGCATACCTGCGGCAATATCACGCGGTTCATGCCGTATATCCTTGACCTGAATGCGGACTTTTTACAATTACAGTTCCGCGCGGTTGACTTGCCGGAGCTGAAGGCCAAGTACGGCAACAAAGTCGGCTTCTGCTCCCCTATTGACGGGTACGAGCCAGGCTTGCCGCGTGAGAAAGTTCTGCAACTGGTGCGTGATTCGGTTGATAAGTACGCCCCAAACGGCGGCGCGTACTTCATGCTGGGTTCAGGAGACATGGAAGAGCAATGGGACATGCTGGCGGAGCTGTATATGTATAGCCGCGAGTTTTATGAGAAGGGATAGTTATGGGGAGTTGCAGAGACCATGTAGGGGCGCGCATTGCGCGTCCGCCATACCCCCGCCTCTCTCATAAACCCCCGCATGGAGTTTTGCCGCGAAAAACAAACCAAACGTACCACGGACGGTCAATGGCCGCCCCTACGAAGGGTGCGATGTAATCGCCGCCGCATAATCTCGTATAAACCGGAGGGCCTCTTCCAATACGGAGGGGCCTTCTATTTTTACCGCCACTGTCGGCTCTGCTCCAGCGACGACTCGCACGCGGCCGCGGTATTGCGGCAGGGCGTACAGATACGAGATTTTGTCCATATTGAAGTCGGCGACTTTCAAGCGCAGCTGGCCGTCTTTTTGCGATATTTCGGTAAATCCGGCTCTCGCGGCTTCGCCCCGCAGCAATGCGACTGAGGTCAGGGCGACCACTTGATCCGGCGGATCGCCGTAGCGGTCTATCAATTCGTCCAGCATTTCATCGCGGTCTTCCGCCGTCCTGATTGTGGCAATCCGGCGGTAGATGTCCATACGCTCACTGCCGGAGCTGATGTATTTTTCCGGGATTCCCGCAGATAGGTTTAAATCCGCAGGGCAGTCAGCCGTTTGTTTCGGCGGCTCGCCCTTTTCTTCCAGCACAGCTTCTTCCAATAATTTCAAGTACATGTCATAGCCAACACTCAGCATATGACCCGATTGCTCCGCGCCCAGCAAGCTCCCGGCTCCGCGAATCTCTAGGTCACGCAGCGCTATCTTGAATCCGGAGTTGAACTCCGCAAATTCACGCAATGCCGACAGCCGCTTTTCCGCGATTTCCGACAGCGCTTTCCCGCGCCGGAACGTGAAGTAGGCATATGCCCGCCGTTGCGATCTGCCAACGCGTCCGCGAATCTGGTGCAGCTGCGCCAGCCCCAAGTGATCCGCGTTTTCGACGATCAGCGTATTGACGTTCGGGATATCGATGCCGGACTCGATGATCGTCGTGCAAATCAGCACATCCACCTCGCCGGAGGTGACGCGCTCCATCACGTCGGACAGCGTGTCCTCATCCATCCTGCCGTGCGCGACGGCGAGGCGGACATCTTCGCCCAGCATTTCTTTCAACCGGGCGGTAACCCGCAGGATGTTTTCAATCCTGTTGTGCAGATAATATACCTGCCCACCGCGCGATATCTCGCGCCGCATTGCCTCTGCCAAGACGCCCCAGTCATGCTCCAGCACGTAAGTCTGCACCGGGCGGCGAGACTGCGGAGGCTCTTCTATCGTTGACATGTCGCGGATTCCCGACAGCGCCATGTTCAGTGTCCGTGGTATCGGCGTGGCGGAGAGCGTCAGGACATCCACGTCTTTGGCGAGCGCTTTCAGCTTCTCTTTATGCGACACGCCAAATCGCTGCTCTTCGTCTATTACCAACAGACCCAGCTTCGCGAATGTGACATCCTTTTGAATCAGCCTATGTGTGCCGATAACTAAATCTATTGAACCAAGCTCTATTTCCCGCAGGCTTTTCTTTATCTCAGCAGCTGATTTGAACCGGCTCAATACAGCGATATTGACCGGATACCCCGCGAATCTGCGCACGGATGTAATAAAATGCTGCTGCGCCAGAACCGTTGTCGGGACCAGGATCGCCGCCTGGCAGCCGCCCAAAATGCACTTCATCACCGCCCGCAGCGCGACTTCGGTCTTGCCGTACCCTACATCCCCGCATAAAAGGCGATCCATCGGGGTCGGCTGTTCCATGTCTTTTTTGATTTCCTCGACGCATTTCAGCTGGTCGTCGGTCTCTTCGTATGTGAAGCGCTCCTCAAATTCCGTCTGCCACACCGCATCTTTCGGGAACGCGCGGCCACGCACTTTTTGCCGTGCCGAATACAGCTGTATCAGCTCCTGCGCCATTTCCCGCGCCGCGCTTTTCGCCCGCGTTTTCGCGCGAGTCCAATCCGCACCGTCCATTTTAGATAATTTAACCGTCTTTTTCCCGCCCACGCCATCATCGCCGCCGCCGATGTATTTCGCCACCATGTCCAGCTGAGTCGCCGGGACGTACAGACTATCGGTACCCGCGTAGGCGATTTTTACGTAATCTTTCCACACATCATCCACTTGCAGGCGCACAAATCCGGTGAACCGGCCGATTCCGTACTGCTCGTGGACGACCAAGTCTCCCGGTGAGAGGTCGGAGAAGCTTTGTAATCGCTGCCGTGTCGTTTCCTGCTTCACGCGCCTGCCTTTCCGCACCGGGCGTGCGCGGGCGAAAAATTGCCCCTCTGTTATCACCGCCAATTTTAAATCAGAATATTCCATGCCATCCAACAATCCGCCGAGAGTCAGGATACATTCGCCGTAATCTGGCAACGATTCCAACGCGTAATCCAACCCCGACGGCACGCCGCGTTCTTGCAAATGGTCGTGCAAAATCCCCGCCCGGCGTGTATCGGCGCAGAGGACTACCGTTCTATAACCCGCATCCCGGTAGTGTTCGATGTCGGACAGCGCGGTCTCCAGGCTTCCGCCGTATGCGGGCAACCGCTTGGCGTTTATATTCATCTGCGTACGCAGCGGCCACGGATACTCGGATTTTGGGAAACTCTCAGCCAGTATCAAATTGTGCCGCTCCGCCCACGTGGCGAAGCCGTTCCAATCTTCGGCAAACCGCACGAGGCTGGAGTCCAGCACACCTGCCTCCAGCAGCGCAACGCAGTCTTCAGCCAAGAGACGCGTATAATTTTCCGCCGTCTCTTTCACCCGCACGGAGTCGGACAAGATCACCACCGCGTCACGCGGCAAATAATCCAACGCGGTGGCGAACGGATATATCAGCTCCAAATACCGGTCAGCACCAGTTGACAACTGATAGCTGACTGTCGGTAATTTGGCTTCGGCACGGCGTTTTTCCAAGGCTTCGATTTCTTGCTCCAATCCAAATAATCCATTCGGATGTAGCTCCGGCAGCGCCTCGGCGGCTGGAGAGATTCGCGCCTCTTGCAGGTTCTCAGTCCGCCGCTGTGTCTCAGGATCAAACGCGCCCATCGCGTCTATTTCGTCACCGAAAAACTCGCAACGCACCGGCGTTTCGTGGGACGGTGAGAAAAAGTCCAGAATTCCGCCACGGATGGCAAACTGACCCGCTGATTCTACTTGATCCACGCGGCTGTACCCGCATTTCACCAGATGATCTGCCACGGATGTAAGCGTCAAGTTTCCGCCCTGACGCAATATAAGTGTTGATTCTTTGAGCAAATCAGGCGGAATTGTCCGCTGCAACGCGCCGGGAATTGTCATAATCGCAACCCGTGCAGAGCCTCCCGCCAAAGCTGACAGCCCACGGATCCGCCGCCGCTCGAACTCACGCGCCACAGCTTCGGCATTATAGAATGTGAATTCGCGCGCGGCGATCATTGTAACCGGCGACTCCGGAGTCGCCATAAACGCCGACGCGGCAGAATAGAGGCGCGCGGCCTCGTCTTCATCGGCGCAAATCAGGCAAACAGGGCGATCTTGGGCAATCGCCGCTGCGATATGGGCGCGATGAATCTCCGCCGTGCCGGTCAATGCGGCAGGCGTTTCGGAAAGGCTTTCCAGCAATCTGCGGATCTCGGGATCATCCCGCAGTGCGGTTGTTAGTTGATGCATGGAACACTCCTTGTTATGAAATTAGGACAAAATGTTTCACGTGAAACATTTTCACAAAGGCGATCGTTTAATCTTAGCAAATCGACGCGGATAAGTAGCGGGTGTCGGTGAAACCTTCCGTATTACCACAACGCGCCGCAGGTCGCCGCCAGGGATCGTATAATCGGCACAACTCGGCGGGAACTCCGCGCCCAGCGTCTCAATCGCGGTGCGGGATTCAGCAATTTCCGTGTCCGAATCGGCAGATTTCATCGCCAGAAACACACCGCCCGGCTTGACGAAAGGCAAGCAGAGCTCACAAAGCTCCGGCAATCGTGCAACCGCGCGAGAGACGACGATGTCGTACGATTCGCGATACTGCGGCTCGTGAGCCAGTTCCTCGGCGCGGGCGTGCAGACATTCCGCCGGAACCTCAAGCTCCGCGCACAGATTCTCAACAAACTGCACACGCTTATCAGTGGCATCCAGCAGCGTCAAGTCAATCGAAGGCACGGCGATTTTCAACGGCAACCCAGGAAACCCTGCGCCGGAGCCGATGTCGATTACTCGTGCAGCGTCAAATGCGGCGAATCGCAGCAATGCCAGCGAATCCAGGAAGTGAAGACGTGCAATTTCATCCACGCCGGACAGCGCGGTGAGATTTTGACGGTGATTTTCAGCATCCAACAGGCGATAATACGCCCCAAAAGCTGCAACAGCATTCGGCGATAGGGCAATTCCAAGTTCATTCGCGCCGGATTTCAGAATTGTGGCAAGCGCTGTCATGGCTTGTCTGCTTTCTGCTTCAGCAAATCGCGGATTTCGGTCAGCAGAAGTTCTTCCTTGCTCGGCTCTGGCGGTGCGGGCGGCTCTTCAATGTGCTTTTTGCGGAGTCTGTTTATAAACCTGATAAGCAAAAAAACAGTGAATGCCACGGCAATAAAGTCTACCAGGTTGTTCAGAAAAGCGCCGATTCCCAATACCGCAGGCTCTGCCGAGCCATACAAACGCGGGATTATTATCTCCCACGATGCAAAATCTACACCAATAATAAGACCGACAAGCGGCATTATAAGGTTCCCGACCAGTGATGATACAAGCGCGGTAAACGCGCCGCCGACAATGATACCGACAGCCATGTCCATCATATTGCCTCGTATCGCGAATGTCTTGAATTCACCAAAAAACCGCTTAGCCCTTTTCAATTCGTTTGACAATGCACAAACCTCCTTTTTATATCCGATGTGAATATGATGCACGACATCGGGGATCGCAGCCCTCTGCGGTCCCCCGTTCCCGTGTGAATTCAAAAGGCGGGATTTCTCAAGACGCAAACGCCCAAATCCCGCCGATCATACAATTTACACACCCCTTGGGGGAATTAATTCCAACCCACCAAGATACTTCCGCAGAACCTCAGGCACAATCACACTTCCATCTTTCTGCTGATTCTGTTCGACCAATGCTGGCAGAACACGGCTTGTCGCAAGGCCGGAGCCGTTCAGCGTGTGCATAAACTCCGTCTTCCCGCCCGCGCCGCGTTTGAAGCGCATTTGTCCGCGCCGGGACTGATACTCGCGCGCGTTCGACACGCTGGAGACTTCTTTGTACCCGTTCATCGACGGAATCAGGATTTCAATATCATACGTCCGCGACATCGCCGGACTGCAATCCCCGGCGGCAAGCTTAACAGTGCGGAAGTGGAATTTCAGCCCGGCCAGCAAGGCTTCCGCCTTGCCGACAAGCTCATCAAACGCGGCGTCAGAGCCTTCCGGAGTCGTGAATTGCACCATTTCCACCTTGTTGAACTGGTGTCCGCGAACCATCCCGCGCTCATCCGCACCGTATGTCCCGGCCTCACGCCTGAAACACGGCGTGTATGATATATACTTTTTCGGCAGATCGGATTCCTGTAAAATCTCATCCCGATGCAGCGAAACCAGCGCGGATTCCGCAGTCGGCAGCATATAGTGCCGCCTGTTGTCGGACGGATTTTCGATCCAGTAATCCTCATCCTCAAACTTCGGGAACTGCCCTGCCGTAAATCCGCACTCATACTCCAGCATATGCGGGACAAGCAGGAACTCGTATCCGTCTGCAATGTGGGTGTCGATAAAATAACTCAGCAACGCCCATTCCAGCTGCGCGCCGAGACCACGATAAATCCAAAACCCGCTTCCCGCAAGCTTTGCGCCGCGCGGATAGTCGATCAATCCCAGGTCGGTACACAAATCCACATGATTGCTCGGCGGGAAGTCCAGCTCCAGCGGCCCCCCGTAGTAGCGTATCGGCTCATTATTCTCCTTGCCGCCGGGGGTTAAATCCTCATCAGGCGGATTTGGCAAGCGGTGCATGATATTGTCCAGCTCATTTCCCACATCCCGCAACTTAAGCTCGGCGGCGCGGATTTTCTCTTTTAGCCCGTTAAGCTCGGCCTGCAACGCAGATACATCCCCGCCCTCGCGTTTAAGTTTAGGGAACTCTTTGGAAAGCTTATTCTGCTCCGCCTTTGCAGACTCAACATCGCCCAGAATCTCCCGCCGCTCTCGGTCAAGGCGTATTACCGAATCTATCTCCGTGGAGCAGTCAAAACCCTTGTTAGAGAGCAGTTGAATAATCCGTTCCGGCGTTTCGCGTATTAATTTTATATCTATCAAGCTTCCTCACCCTCCTCAAACGGCACGATGGCGCAAAATTCTTCAATTACAGGCAACTCGGCGGAGCTGGCCTGCGTCCTGGCACCGGAAAAATGCGAAATTACGATTATAATTATCGCCGCGATCAACATAACGGCGGCGTATCGTGCCACTTTCAGCCGTGCGTCTTTGGCACGGCGGCGCGGTTGTGTGTCTTCTTTACTCATATGTTCCTCCCCCGGTCAATGCGACAAATAAGCTGTCAAAATCATCCTGATTATAATATTCAATTTCAATCTTTCCCTTATCCTTGCCCTGCTTTATAGTCACGCGTCGGCCCAATGCCTGTGTCAGCCGGTGCTGAGCCTCCAGCACATAATCCACGTCGTCAGTTCCGTAATCCTTCTTCGGCGGAGTTTTCAACTTCTTGACAAACTCCTCAACCGCACGCACGCTCATGCCGTCTTTGATTACACGCCGGGCGGCGATAGCCATTTTGGCGGAGTCGTTAAGCGGAATCAACGCCCTCGCGCTTCCGGCGCTCAAACTGCCGGATTCCACCATCTCAACAAGCTCGTCCGGCAACGTCAACAGCCGCAGCGAGTTTGTTACAGCCGGACGGGATTTTGACACGCGTTGAGAGACTTCTTCCTGAGTCATGTCAAACTCCTCGATAAGCGCCTTATAGCCGCGTGCCTCTTCCAAGGGATTCAAGTCCTCGCGCTGCAAATTCTCAACAAGTCCCAATTCCAAAGCTTTCTTATCGTCGGCGACTATGATACGAGCCGGGACTTCGGTCAACCCGGCCAATCGTGAGGCACGCCACCGGCGCTCCCCGGCGATTATCTGGTACAGCCCATCTCCGGCCAATCGCACGGTAAGCGGTGACATGACACCGTGTTCGCGGATGGAGTCGGCAAGCTCGGCGATACCATCATCACTGAATATGGTTCGCGGCTGTTCCGGGCGCGGCACTATTCTGGATAGGAGCAGATACTCAAAATCCGCAGACGCCGAAGAGTCTTGCGCCGCCTCACCAAACAACGCGCCCAAGCCGGTACCCAGTCCTTTTTGTTTCATATGTTTGTCTCCTTTATATGGGGATGTGGGATGTCGCGCTGTAGGGGACGCAGTCCTGGCGCGTCCCGAGGACAAAACACCCGGCTCTGCGGAAGCCCCCCCTCTTTAGCTAAAGAGGGCAGGGAAAATGTGCTGCCAAACCTTGCCCTCTTTAGTAAAGAGGGTGCCGACCGCAGTCGGCGGGTGTTTTGTCCTCGTCTGTGGTATTTCAACGGCGGACGCGCAATGCGCGACCCTACAGGCCGGGGTGGTCTACCCACGCCGTGCCGCTGTATTCTGCCGCCGGAACTCCTTCGCCAGTTCTATATATGCCAAGGAACCCCTTGAGTGACGATCATACACCGTTATCGGCACGCCATGACTCGGCGCTTCCGACAGACGGACGTTGCGGGGAATTGCGATTTTATATGTCTTGTCACCCAGAAACTTTTTGATCTCAGCGGCGACTTGGCTTGAGAAATTTGTCCGTGCGTCAAACATTGTCAGCAGAACACCTTCTATCTCCAAACTGGGGTTCAACGACTTTTTAATCATCCTAAGTGTCGTCATCAGGTTCGACAATCCCTCCAGCGCGAAGTATTCGCACTGAACCGGGATGAGTACGGTATCAGCCGCGCACAGCGAGTTTAACGTCAACATTTCAAGCGATGGCGGGCAATCTATCAAAACGTAATCATATAGCTGCTTTATGGGATTAAGCACATTTTTCAATACAAATTCACGGTTCGGCATATTCACAAGCTCAACCGCCGCGCCGGAGAGAATCTTATTAGACGGCAGAACATCGCCAAATTGGGTCTGTACGATCGCGTCAGCGGGCAGAATGTCGGAAATCAGCACGTCGTATATGCTCGGATTCGCGTTCCTGTCCACGCCGAGACCGCTGGTGGCATTGCCCTGCGGATCCATATCGCACAACAGCACCTTTGCCCCGCTTTCAGTAAGCGCGGCGCAAAGATTGACGCACGTGGTCGTCTTGCCAACGCCGCCTTTCTGATTCGCTATTGCTACAATTTTTCCCATATCGTAACCCCTGTCGCCCGATTGAATCGGTGCTTATAGCCTGTTTTCAATTTGTAAAAATAGGCTATAATATATTATAGTACCATCGGTGAAATGTCAATAGAAGGTTCGGGAAAAGGGTGTCCCCGTTCCTGTAGGGGCGGCCATTGGCGCCCCTGGGCAATCGAATCCCCCCTCCTCAACAGATGCACATTGCGCGTCCTACATGGCTGTTGCCCTATGTTTCACGTGAAACAATTTGTATAAAATGCCGGTTTTATGCAAAAAGTATTGACTTTTTTTATAACTAAGAGTATAATCACATATGGCGTTTCCTGCTTCACCGGGTTTTGAGTTGAAGTGGGAATATACTAATGCCCTTTGGAGGAATTTTAATTGAGGGATATCTATCTAATCAGCTGCTGCCGAACCGCTATCGGGAACTTTGGCGGAACATTGAAAGACACTTCGGCTGTTGAATTAGGAACAATCGTTGCAAAAGCGGCGCTTGACCGTGCGGGAATACCTCTCCCACAAGAGGATGAGCCTTCCAGGCTGGACGAGATTATGTTTGGTTGCGTGCTGACGACTGGGCTGGGGCAGAATGTCGCCCGGCAAGTGGCGGTCAATGCCGAAATTCCGAAAGCAGTCCCGGCGTATACAATCAACATGGTCTGCGGGTCCGGCATGAAAAGCGTGGTGGAAGGTGCGCGGTCCATAGCAATGGGAGATGCGGAAATAATCTTAGCCGGCGGGTGTGAGAATATGTCACAGGCTCCGTATTCCGTGCCGACGGCACGGAGCGGCGCACGATTGTTCAATACGGAAATGGTGGACACACTGGTTCACGACGGGTTAACCGATGCGTTTAACCATTATCACATGGGCGTAACCGCCGAAAACGTCTGTGACGCATGGAATATAACACGTGAAGAGCTGGACGCGTTCGCGCTCAGTTCACAGCAAAAAGCTTTAGCCGCGATTGCCAGCGGCAAATTTGTCGAGGAAATCGTTCCCGTGCCTGTAAAGGTCAAGCGCGAGACAATTGAGTTCAAGACGGACGAATTCCCGCGCGAATCTACGATGGAAGGTTTGGCGAAGCTACCCGCAGTGTTCATGGACGGTGGGCGCGTAACGCCCGGCAACGCTTCCGGATTAAATGATGGCGCGGCGGCAATTGTATTAGCCTCCGGCGACGCGGTAAAGAAGTACGGACTTACGCCGATTGCCAGACTCGTATCCTGGGGCCAGGCCGGGGTATGTCCTACCTTAATGGGCATAGGGCCTGTACCGGCGGCAGAAATGGCTCTGGAGAAAGCAGGTCTCACAGTCGCGGATATCGACCTTGTCGAAGCGAACGAGGCATTCGCATCTCAAGCGATAGCTGTCGCGCGAAAGCTTGGGCTGGACATGCAAAAAGTAAACGTAAACGGCGGGGCAATCGCATTGGGCCACCCAATCGGCGCATCCGGCTCACGGGTGATTGTAACGCTGATCCACGAAATGAAGCGGCGGAATGCCAAACGCGGCCTCGCAACACTATGCATAGGCGGCGGCATGGGCATTGCGTCAGTATGGGAGCTGGTGTAGGGGGACGACACCCCCGGTACGCCGGAGACAAAACACCTGCAGTACGCAGAGATTGTCAATCGGGCGGATTGCCATCCGCCCCCACAAGGTCAACGCAACACATCAAAAAACGGACGCGAATGCGTCCGTTTTCGCTTGCCTCAAAACCCTACTGCGCACGTATCAGCAGCATCCCCACCAGATTGATAACCGAGTGCAGCAGAATCGGCGTCCAGATATTCCCGGTACGTTCGTACACCCAGCCGAGCGCGATTGACGCCGGAACGTACCGCAGCGCGAAGAGCAAAGTAATCCACGAAAAATCATCAATAAGGAACTGCCACAGATGGTAGAGCGCGAACACAACAATGGTGACAGCGTAGGCAAGGAACCTGGACTTCATCCGCAGTGAGCCGAACAACGCGCCCCGGAAGATGATTTCTTCCACAATCGGCGCGAGGATGACGGTCATAGCGAAAATCATGTTAAAACTCCCGACAGCGGCGGCGGCGACAGCCTCTGTATTTGGCGAGACTTCAGTCATCACCGGGACCGGTAGCAGCTGATTCAGCAAAAGCACCGCCGCGAAAGTGATGGCCATATGCAGAAGATATCCGAGTACAACAGAAGACAGCGTCCGCCCAAATTTGCCGCACATGTCGGAAAAAGAATCCTTCAGAAACCGGAACATTATCACAAGGATAAGCGCAAAACTGATCGTGTAATACAGCAGGTTAAAATAAGCGCTTGAAAACTCGACGCCTATCGCCAGAAATACAACCAAGAGTAAAAACGGCAGAATAACAGAGTGGAACGGAATGTACAGAACGCCCAAAAGCCGTTCACGGAAGGTCATCGTGGAAGAAAACGCTTTCCTCATCTTGTCTCAACTTTCTATGTTTTATGTGGGGGTGCCGGAAACCCTGTAGGGGAATTCCCTAGCCCCCCAACGCCTTCAATTCATACAACAAATTCAACGCTTCCAACGGCGATAGCTTATCCGGATTAACTTTCTTCAGCGCAATCTCTGCCTGACTCGGCTCCGCCGACTGCACTTCAACCTTGCGTACAGGCAGAACGCTTTCGCCGCTTTCCAGCGTCCGTAGCACTTCTTTTGCCCGAGCTATCACCGATTCCGGCACACCTGCTAGGCCCGCGACTTCGATGCCGTAACTCTCGTCCGCTGGGCCGGGGATTATTTTGCGCAGGAATATTATATCATCATTTTGCTTTTTTGCCGAGATATTAAAATTCCGCACCCCGTCGATCTCGCCTTCCAAAGCCGTCAGCTCATGGTAATGCGTTGAAAACAGCGTTTTTGCGCGAAGATTCACCGCGCAAAACTCCAGAACCGCGCGGGCGACTGACATGCCGTCATATGTGGACGTGCCTCTGCCGACTTCATCCAGAACAATTAAACTGCGGGAGGTTGCCGAGTTTAGTATATCCGCAACTTCGCTCATCTCCACCATGAACGTTGATTTCCCGGCTGAAAGATCATCCTGCGCACCGATTCTGGTGAAAACCCTGTCGATAATCCCGATATGCGCGGCGGACGCCGGGACGAACGAGCCGATCTGCGCCATGATACAAATCAGTGCGATTTGACGCATAAACGTTGATTTCCCGGCCATATTCGGCCCGGTTAAGAGGATACAGCGATTCGATTCCCAATTGAGATGCGCGTCATTCGGCACGAACAGGATATCCGTCCGCGACAGTTCCACGGTCGGGTGCCGCCCGGCTGTTATATTGATTGTCCCGCCGATGTCGATTTCCGGGCAGACGTAATTGTTCGTCCGCGCGGCCTCGGCCAGTGAACAATATACGTCAAGAACCGCCACAAGGCGTGACGTTTCCTGAATCCGCGCCGCCTCTCCGCCAAGTTTTTCCAGCAGTTCGTTATACATACGAAATTCAATTGCCGCGAGTTTATCTTTGGCGGACAACAAGTCGGACTCCAGCTCTTTCAGCTCCTGCGTGATAAATCGCTCGGCATTCGCCAGCGTTTGCTTTCTTATGTAGTCGCCCGGCACATCTTCGGAAGATGACCGTGGAATTTCGATATAGTACCCGAAAACCTTGTTATAGCCGACTTTCAACTTCTTCCCGATACGCGCGCGCTCGTTTGTCTCGATTGCAATCAACGCCTCGGCGCTGTTGTCAAGCAAGCCGCGCAATCGGTCGATCTCCGCGTCTACACCGGTGTTGAAAACGTTGCCGTCCCGCGCTGAAAGCGGCGGCTCATCCATAATGCTGCCGTCAATCAGTTCGGCAATATCGTTGAGATCATCCGCCTCAGCGCACTCGCGCAGCGCGGGGCAGATGACCGGCTGAAGAATCCCCTTTATCTCCCGCACGGCGGCGATTGACGACGCCAGCAGCTTCAGGTCACGCGGTGAGGCGTTTTTGTACGCGATTCGCGACAGCAGCCGCTCAGTATCAGCCACATGGCGCAACCTGCGGGTCAGCTCGCCACGTAGCACTGTTTCGGCGTGGAGTTCACCCACGGCGGCGAGGCGTTGCTTTATCGGGTCCGGGTGCAAAAGCGGGCGCAAGACCCACGTCCGCAAAAGCCTGCGGCCCATCGGCGTCCTCGTCCTGTCCAGCACAGAGAGCAGGCTGCCCTTGGTCTCGCCTGTTGACAGGATCGCCAGCAGTTCCAGATTGCGTATCGTGTTCAAATCCAGCTCCATATGCGCCCCGCTTTCGTTGCGGGAAATTGGCTTCAAGTGCGCCGCGTCGCTTTTCTGCGTGTCTTTCACGTAGGACAGTAATCCGCCGATAGCACGTCTGGCGGCGGGGATCAACGCCTCAATCCGTTCGGCACTGAAGACGCCGCCCAGAAGCTCGAACGCGTCATCATGCCCGAACATTGTGTCGCAGTATTGGCACAGGCAGTTAATCTTCGCCGTCAGGAATTCGGCCAGTTGCTGACAGAGTTCAGGGTCTCCACCGAAAATCGCCTCCGCCGGGGAGAATACGGACAGCTCATTTTCCATCTTACGCAAATCCAGCGTATCAAACTCGCTGACCGATATTTCGCCAGTGGACATATCGGCAAAGCAGATTGCCCCCATGTCACCTACGTAAACGGCGCAGAGGTAATTCCCGCGGCTTTCATCAAGCATCGACGGCTCATACAACGTCCCAGGGGTGACGACGCGGACGATATCGCGTTCGACCAATCCTTTTGCTTCCGCCGGGTCTTCCACTTGCTCACAGATCGACACTTTGTATCCCTTGGCAATCAGCCGTGCGATATAAGCCTCCGACGAGTGGTGCGGCACGCCGCACATCGGCATACGGTTATGCGGGTTGTCGGTTGACTTATCGCGAGAGGTCAGCGTAAGATCCAGTTCTTTAGCCGCGACCCGCGCGTCGTCTCCAAACATCTCATAAAAATCGCCGAGTCGGAAGAACAAAATACTATCAGGACAGCGGGATTTCAGATCAAAATATTGCTTCATCATCGGCGTTTGAGAATGGGGTGTTAATGTGGACATAATAAAAAGCACCTCGTATACAACGTTATGGCAAATGCGGTTGCAAAACTTGGCAGTTTAAGTTAAAATACTAGACAGGAACTGTCGTTTGGCGACTTGGTCACTCCCTATTGAAAGGGGGTGATACTATGATTACATATGAAGGGCTGTTTGCCTTGCTAATGCTAATCATAGCAGTTATTACTCTCTGTTATATGCTATTTAACAGGGATGAATAAACCGAGACGCCTTAGTGTATAAGGTGTCTCGGTCATACAAAAAACTCTAGGGCCGAGCCGCCGTAACAAAAGCGACAGTTCCCCTTTTGTTTAATTCTACACTAATTCCCTACACCTGTCAATACCTAATTAAACTCACTCATAGCGGCGTCCGTGCCGGAGACTATTATTGTCTCCAGTGCATTCGCCGCTTTTTTTATCGCGGCCTGGATTTCCTTCTCATCCGCCGGTGTGAATTTCGACAGCACCCAATCAGCCATGTCCCAATGCTCCGGCGGGGAACCTACGCCGATTTTGATACGGGGGAACTCGTCTCCGCCGCATTTTTTGATTATATCTGCAAGCCCGTTATGCCCCCCGGCGGAGCCTTTACGGCGGATCCTCAGCTTCCCGACAGGCAACGCGACATCATCGGCGATAACAATCATACGTTCAAGCGGGACGTTATAGAAACTCATCGCCTGCCAAACCGCACCGCCGGAGAGGTTCATGTAAGTCTGCGGCTTCACAAGAAAAATCCGCGCGTCGCCAACAATCGCCGTTGCCGTGAGTGCACTGAATTTCAACCGATTAATCTTCACCCCGAATTTCTCGGCGAACAAATCCCCGCACATGAATCCGACATTGTGGCGGGTGCGGTCATACTCCCGCCCCGGGTTGCCCAAAAATACGGCGATATGCGTTATTCCGCTTTGTTTTTTCCAAAATGGCATGGTTGTGTTCTCCGATAATAGAATTGTTGGTTGGCAGTTCCAGACAGTGTACCGTGCGGGAGAACCACCCCGTCGGTTACGTCGCCACCCCTCCACGGGAGGGGAATTTTGTGTGGCGATTCACCGTCCTTCGTCCAAAGCCCCCTTCGCGCACGAAGGGGGAAGGGGGATGCCCCTACCTAAACAACGTCGATATAGACACTTCCTCGTAAATCCGCCCGATTGCCTCTGCGAACAGCGGGGCTGCGGTCAGGTAGTGGATTTTATCGGACCGGGGCTTGTCCTTTGGATATGGGACTGTATCGGTAACCACCAGCTCTTTAATCGGGCTTGCCTCAATTCTGCTGATTGCCTCCCCGGAAAGTAGACCGTGGCTGGCGCAGGCGTATACCTCGCTCGCGCCGCCAGTGTTAACCAAGGCGTCAACCGCGGCACAAAGACTGCCGGCGGTGTCAACCATGTCGTCAAACAGGATTATCCGCTTGCCTTCGACAGAGCCGATGATATTCACAACCTCCGCCTGATTCGCCTTCTCCCGGCGCTTGTCCACAATGGCGAGGTCAAGTCCCATTTTCATCGCGAACGTGCGCGCCCTGGACACGGAGCCAATATCGGGGGATACGACCATAATATCATCAGTCCTGCCGCCGAACTTATGCTGATAATATTCGACAAACAACAGACTGCCCAGCAAGTTATCGACGGGAATATCGAAAAATCCCTGAATCTGCGCCGCATGTAAATCCATCGTCAGCACCCTGTCAGCCCCGGCGGCCTCTAAAAGATTAGCCACCAGCTTTGCCGAAATAGGGTCGCGCGACTTGGCCTTTCTGTCCTGGCGGGAATAACATAGGTACGGCATAACAGCGGTAATCCGCCCGGCGGAGGCACGTTTGCAGGCGTCGATCATAATCAAAAGCTCCATAAGATGATCGTTAATAGGCATAGAGGTTGTTTGGATCAGGAAAACATCAGCCCCGCGCACGGTTTCATGAAGTGAGACGGAAACCTCACCATCAGAAAACGAGGTGATGAAAGAATTACCCAATCGCACACCAATGTTCCGGCATACATCCTCAGCGAACGAAGCGTTCGCGTTGCCGGTGAATATTTTCATTTCTTTGTGCTGATACGCCGTCATGATAAAGTACCTTCCTTTTCTATATTGACAAAGCAGCTGAATATGTTGCGCTGTAAGCAAACAGGGCAATGCCTTTAACCGCCTTTGTCCCGAGGTTACGATTTTACAATGACGTGACCGCCAACCCGGTGCAAAGGATAGGCGGTTACTTCATTTTTATGGCTCGAATTAGAGACGAACGAGCCTGGATTAGCTTCCGAAACTCTATAAGTATCTGCATTCACACCATCCCCCGGCGAGAGGACAAAGACCGCCGACACGTTACCCCATTGTCTGCGGTCTTAGAATATCACAATAAGCGCCGGAGTGCAATTATGAATTTTGAATGAATACCCAAAAGACGTGTCCTGAAACTACACAAGTCCCCGAACACGCCTAATTCAACACTTAAAATTCATAACCGCGCACTCACCGCCTGCGCTTGGAGCTTTTCTGCCGATCTTGCTTCATCCCGGACATTTTGCTGTCAGAATCCTGCATAAAGCGCTTCAGCTTATCCTCAAACGTCGGCTCGGCAACCGGAGCTTTTGCCCTTAGCTGCGCCGGGGGCCGCTGCTGCACAGGATTCTGCCGCCGCGGCGCGGGAGCTGGGGCCATAGCTTGCTTTATCGACAGATTAAGCCGGCCGGACGCGTCTATGCCGATTACTTTGACCGCAACATCCTGCCCCTCTGTCAGATGGTCGCGGACGTTGTTAATAAACTCGGCGGCTATTTCCGAAATATGCACAAGGCCGGATTTCCCCGACCCGACAACAACAAAAGCGCCGAATGCTGTTATCCCGGAAACCTTACCCTCAACAACTTCACCGACTGTTATATCCATTAACAACCCCTTAATCTATAGAACACTAAGTACCCTCGCGCAACAACCCTGTATCATGTAAGTTAAACAGGCAACCACAGGTTCACCCCTACATGGGCCGTGCAACATTTCTGGTAGGGGCGACCTACGGTCGCCCGCATTGTTTTTGCATTTCGTGAAAAAGTTCTAACGCCAACGCCCCGCGTCAACAGGTTTGTTCTCAACCACCTGTCCCGTATTGGAAAAGTATATCATCCGGCCTGACTAAGCCGAGTTCTGACCTTGCGATATCTTCCACCACACCAAGGTCGTCATAATGCTCTAACGCGAACTCCTGCGCGGCGTTGGATCTCTCCAGCTCTTCTATTCTGGCCCTAATGTCGTCTTGCTCGTCCCGGGCGTACTCTATCCTTGTCCACATGCTTATCAAGTTTGCCACCCCGTATATCAGCAACGTGAGGATTAGTATTTTTGTAAATATACTTGACCGTCTTAGTTTCATTGCCATCTCCTCTTCCTGTGGAGTTCTTCTCTGTCTTTGCCAACCTTTTACGTGAGTAGAATCCCTTTCCCGCTATTGTATACCATCTTCGTTGATATTGGAAGAGTTTTTTTGCCATTTCTGCGATTTTTTTCAAGAATCTGACAAGAAGGACGAGCGGCCAGGTGATAATTTTTAAAATCAGCAGAATAAAATCGACCAATTTTTCGCACAACAGCACAAAAACACGGCTCAGTGTGGAGAAATACACGGTGGCAGATATGATGGCAAGCACCGTCATATACACCCGCTGCCGCCCCTGGCCCGCCAAGAATCCCACGGCGAAGAGAAGCACACCGGCAATCACCCAGAACAGAAAATCTATCACGGCTGTCACGGTTTTTGAACCCGTCCGCCGCCGTATCACACGAAACACATCATACAAAAACCCGGCGGCGACGCCCAAAAGCAGCGCCGAAACCGCTTCAATCAACTGCTGAGATATCGTTAATTCCATGATGGCCTCATATCCCCCACTACTTCAAGTCCACGCGGATCAACTAAACAGCCGCGCGAAAAAGCCCGTTGCCGGAGCGGTTTGCTCCTCGTATTCCAGTTTGTCGATGACCCCTTCGACTGTCACGTCCCCAGAGTCTAGGCTGAGTTTTTCGATACGCAGTTCCTTCCCGTGCAGGACAAGTATACCTTGCGCGGTTCCCATTACGATCTCATTTTCGTCAAAGCTCTCAACATCTGCCACACCGGAAACCGAGAGGCGTCGCCGCCCCTCCAGAATCACGTTGTGCGGAAGCTCCGGAGCCTTGTACCTGTCGTCATATGCCATTGCTGAGTAACCTCCGTTTTTTTGATAGTAGGCGATGAGGATGTAGGGGCGGATGGCAATCCGCCCGCAATTCCGGCGGGATGCCCGCGGTTCGGCGGGACGATTACCATCCGTCCCTACGTGGGTCGGACGCCTTCGGCGCACCGCATTATCCCAACCCAGCAAACAAAACACCCGCCGACTGCGGTCGGCACCCTCTTTGCTAAAGAGGGCAAAGACGAGGTGTTTTCTTTGGGACGCCCCCGTCTTTCGTCCCCTGCCCTCTTTAGTAAAGAGGGTGGCTCCGCAGAGCCGGGTGTTTTGTAGGGGTGCGCATTGCGCGTCCGCCGTAGCCCCCGTCGCTTAAAGTAACCCCCTGAAACATTGCCCATTTCTTAATATGTATGTCCATACCTCGAAAATAGAATCTTTTTTACTTTACACGCGGAGAATTTTTTGATATAATCATCCCCTCACCCCAAGGTGAAGTCCAACGAAGTGGGTTCACCTTGGAAGAGGAGCATCGCAGTGATGCAGCGAAGTTTTCGCCAGAGGGCAACGCCCGGCGGCGGAAACATAGCGAAGTCACCGCGTAAGCGACAAGCGCCCGTAGCTCAGCTGGATAGAGCGTTGGACTCCGACTCCAAAGGCCGTAGGTTCAAATCCTATCGGGCGTGCCAGACAGGAACAAAACACTACTTAATTGAGGGTAGTGTTTTGTTTGTATTAAGCATGCCAAATAAAGTCCGGATCTCTTGCTGACACAAGATTATCAGTGAGGAGTCCGGACTTTTTGTAAGATGTAATGAAGCGGACAGGTAGACTTTGCGGACAAGCTATGATATAGTAAACAAAAATAGCTTTACTTGGAGGAAAATGTTATGGACAAAAAAGATATTCACGTTAAGGCTGTAGGTGACAAATGGGGTGTCGAGCTACGGGATATGCGCGGCAAAAACACAAGCGGATTTATTAAAATGCAGTCAAAAGAAGATGCGGTTAGGTATGCCCGTGTTTGTGAGCAGCGTACAGGCAGCAAAGTTTCATTGCCGAAATAATTCTGGCGAAAGGAGGTATGTGCGATGGCAGAAACTTCGACAATTGCGATTATGTATGATTTCGACAAAACCCTGACCACAAAAGACCAACAGGAATTTACATTTATTCCCGACATCGGTATGAGTGCAGAGCAATTTTGGAAACAATCAAATGAACTGGCAGAAGATAAGAAAATGGATCGCGTGCTGGCATATATGCATCAGATGTTGCGTGAAGCAAGGCATAAAGATGTTAAAATTTCGCGTGGAGCCTTTGTTGGGCATGGCAAAAACTTAGAATATTTTCCAGGTGTCGAAGATTGGTTTGACCGAATCAATGTTTATTGTGAAGCAATGGGAGTTCGCGCAGAGCATTACATAATATCATCAGGGCTAAGTGAGATTATAGAAGGTTCCGTTATTCGCCCTAAATTTAAGGAAGTATTCGCGTGTGAATTTCTCTATGATGCGGACAATGTTGCGATATGGCCAAAAAATGTAGTCAACTACACAACGAAAACACAGTTTGTATACCGCATCAACAAAGGTGTACTTGATTTGTCAGATGATGAAAAACTAAACGAATATACGCCAGAAGAGAATCGCCCAGTTCCTTTCCGAAATATGATTTTCATAGGTGATGGATTAACCGATGTCCCATGTATGCGGCTCGTAAAATCAAACGGCGGGTATTCCATTGCTGTTTATACCGAAAAAAAGAAAGTACAGGAACTTATAGCGCATGGCAGAGTTAATTTTATTGCACCAGCCGATTACTCTGAAGGAGGAGAACTCGATAATCTTGTAAAAGATATTCTACTTAAGATATCAACGGAAGATAAACTCGCCGCTCTCACAAAAATGCAGCGTGCCGAAATGATATAGAGCTTTTTTACGCGTCATTGCTTATACGCAGGGTTGATTTATCACAACCCCTCGCCAGCTGTCACAGCAGTTTGCGAGGGGTTCGGATTTGTGCTTTGACGAAATTGCACTGATAGTGGTACAATAAAAGCGCACTTTGATTACAGCCATGATGTTAGAGAGGTATGCCGGTATGAGCACTAGTAAGAGAGGATTAATCATAGCGTTGCTTTGCTATTTGCTCTGGGGAGTGCTTCCGCCGTACTGGAACCTGCTTATAGGTGTCGACCCGCTCTTGATACTTTGCAGCCGGGTAGTTTTTGCATGCTTGTTTATGCTTATAGTGCTGCCAATCACGCGGCGCACACAAGTTTTTTTGGAAACGCTGAAAGACAAGCTGGCAATGCGCTGGTTAATACCGGCTTCTGTGCTGATAGCGATCAACTGGGGGCTTTTTATCTGGGCGGTCAACACAGGGCGCGTCCTGGAGGCCAGCTTGGGATACTATATGAACCCGCTTCTCGCAGTTTTGATCGGTTCGGTAATGTTCCGGGAAAAGTGTACAAAACTTCAATATGCGGCTGTGGCGCTGGCGTTCACTGGCTTGCTTATATCAGTAATCGCTTATGGGAGTTTTCCAATAGTCTCCGTGAGCCTTGCAATATCCTTTGGCGCGTACGGGGCGATTAAGAAGAAAGCGCAGGCGGATCCGATCGCAAGCATAGCTATTGAAAGTATGCTTATGACTCCGTTTGCGCTTATTTTCGCTTTTGTATTTATGACGGGCGACGTCCTGTCGGTCAGCCTAACTCAGATATTGCTTATGCTGGGCGGCGGTGCGGCCACTGCGGTTCCGCTTGTTTTATATTCACGCGCGATAAATGACATACCGTTTACCACGGTCGGATTCTTGCAATATATAAGCCCTTCAATGGCGTTGATTTATGCACTGTTTACCGGCGAGATCGTCACCGCGCCGCGGCTTGTCAGCTTTATATTCACCTGGCTGGGGCTTGCAGTGTTCAGCATAGCTTTAATTAGAATCGCCAAAAGCAAGCACCCCGCACGTGAGGTCGGTTGAACCAATCAGATCAAAACCAAAACCCGCGTTAAGAGAAAATTTTCTTAACACGGGTTTTTCATAGTCGTCAACCGTCAGGCGAGCTCACGCTCTTTTTACATGGTTCTTCTACCGCTTTAGTTTCGGGTCAAGCGCGTCGCGCAGCGCGTCACCCAGGAGATTGAACGCCAGCACTGTTACCATGATAAATATTCCCGGGAAATTCAACAGATACGCATGATTATTCATAAACTCCCGGTTGTCGGTCATCATCCGTCCCCACTCCGGATACGGCGTCGGTATCCCAAAGCCCAGGAACGACAATGACGCCGCCGTGATTATAGACATGCCCAGAATAACAGTGAACATGATGATGATCGGCGATAGTCCGTTCGGCAGCACCTGTTTAAACAGTATCCGCATATTTCCCAGCCCGATTGCGTGCGCCGCCTCCACAAATTCCTGATTGCGCACAGTTAGTATTGACGCACGCGTTATTCGTATGAAAAACGGTATGCTGGCAACGCCGACAGCGACTATCAGCTGAGTCAGCCCGTTGCCCAGTGCTGTTACTATAACCATTCCCAAAAGTATCCCGGGGATTGATGCCAGCGTATCACTGGCCCGCATGATAATTTCATCCGTCACTTTGCCGTAATACCCCGCAATGGAACCCAGAATAACGCCCAAAACCGCACCCAGTCCCGCCGCACCAAAACCGATGGCCAGCGAATATCTTGTCCCGTAAATCACGCGGTGAAGCTGACTGCGGCCCATAAAGTCCAAGCCGAAAGGATGCTCTAAACTCGGCGATGTCAGCCGTTGCATAACGTCGCCCTGACTGACCATGCGCCAAGGCATGAACAGCGACACGATAAGCAGGATAAACATAAATGCAAGTATGCAAAAACCCACCATGGCACCCTTATTCTTTCTTATGCGGTAAAATATCTCCGCCATTTGGCTGCGTTTTTGATATTGTTTTGCAACACTGGTGTCGTTTTGAGGCTTTTTCTTACTCATGCCGTGACCCGCCTCCTCTGCTTTTTAGTGCTTACATATTGCGATTTTATCCGCGGGTCTATAAACGCGTATAATACATCGACAATCATCTGAACCAGAACATACAGCACCGTTGTCAATATAATTGTACCCAATACTGTCGTCGCGTCGCGCGAGAACACAGCTTCGGCCGCCATTCGGCCGATACCAGGCCACGCAAACACGGATTCAACAACAACCGAGCCCGCAAGCTGCGCACAAAAAGACGCGCCGGCGGCCGTTATTATCGGAATCCAGGCGTTGCCCAGCGCATGCTTCCTGATAACCGTTTGCTGCGGCACGCCTTTTGCACTGGCCGTGCGCAGATAGTCCGCTTTCAACACTTCCAGCATACTTGAACGCGTTTGCCGTGCCGTGGATGCCGTCAATGACAAACCCGAACATATGGCGGGCAGTATAAGACTCTGCAAAAATTCAAGCGGAGTTTCACCGGCGGTCGCCGCCGGCAGCCATTGCAGTCTTCCGGCGAAAAACATAATCAATAACAGCCCCACCCAGAAGACAGGCATACTCATGCCTACAAGCGTAAAAACAGTCGCGGCATTATCCGCGAGCTTTCCGGCGTTCCTGGCCGCGATTATTCCCATCGGGACCGCCACCGCCATTCCGATAATCAGCGCCGAAAACGACAATACCAAAGTATACGGCAACCTCTGCATAAATGTGTTCCATACGCTGACACCGGTGAGGTCTGACACCCCCAAGTCCCCGCGCACCAGATTGCTCATATACACACCGTATCTGAAAAACATTGACCGGTCAAGATTATGCTCCGCCCGGAGCCGGACAATGTCTTCGGGCGTAAGTTCGCCGCCCTGCGCGATTATGCGATCCACAATATCGCCCGGCGTTACTTCCAACAGCGCGAACACGATAAACGACACGGCAATTATGACCGGAATCAAAAGCAGGATTCGCTTCAGGATAAACCGAATCATCGCTTTTCCCCCTTTGCTTTTATGTTTGTTTTATGCGGCCATGGGCCGCAGGCGAAACAGTAACGCCTGCGGCCCAACCATAAAACAGTATAATACTTAAAATTTAGTCAAACCCTTAGGCGTCAAGATCCACATAGATGTTCCTGAAGTCATGCGCCGAAGGATCGGGATTCAGCCTGATGCCGCCGAGTCCGTTAACGGCGACGTTGCCGAATACGCGCCAGAAAAGGTTCGTAAACGCCTGGTATTCCGCGACGATTTCTTGAACTTCCATATACATTGCTTCTCTTGCAGCCACGTCGCCCGTGCGTCTTGCTTCGTCAAGCAGTTCTGTAACGCGCGGGTTGTTGAACGTTGCCCTGTTCTGCGTGCCGCCCGGGATAAACGCCTGGCGCGCACTGCCTGCCGACGGATTTATCAGCGTGAAGAACACCACCATCTGATGATCCCCGCCATACACAGCGGAAGCGGAGAGTCCCGGCGGGTCCGTCTCGTCGATTCTGACGTTGATGCCTATTTCTTCAAGTTGCATCTGTATTATTCCCGCAGATCTTATAAATGTTGCTATAGCGACAACCAAACCTACCTCTTCGCCGTTATATACGCTTCTCTCCAGATACTCGCGTGCGAGATCAAGGTTACGCTCCGGCAGCGGGATATCCCTGTTGCGGAACTCGGTTCCGATACCCCAATACGCTCCATCAGTGAGATTGCCGTCCGCCCAGTCACCGGCCGAGCCGAAAGCGATCGCCTCACGGTTTAAGGTATGGACAACAGCGCGCCTGAAATAGTAGCAGCCCGTAATGGGGTCATTGAGGTTGAATTGCAAGCCTTGCGGGTCGTTACTTGTTGTGGTCAGAATCATAAAGTCCGGGTTCGCCTGGAAATCCGCCATGTCCTCAGTCGGTGTGCCGAAACTGAGATGGGCAGCCCCGGTATTCATCATAATCGTCCGAGTCGCCATATCAGGCACGAAGCGCAGACGTACAAGCTCTGTTACCGGAATGGTTCCCCAGTAGTTCATGTTGCGGCGCAGCAGCGCGAAGTCGTTAGACACAAATTCTTCGACGGAGAATGCGCCGGTGCCTATCCAGAAGCCGGTTTCCGGGTCTTCCGCTATGGCACGCTGACTCAATATGCCGGACGGCGGACGCGTGATAGCGAAGATAAAGTCAACATCAATACCGTCCAGAACGATTTCCAATGTGTAGTCATCCAGCACTTCAGCCGATACTACCGGACTCCAGTTGCCGGCCGCGTTGGACCCCAAGCCGTGTTCCTGTGCGTGCCGGATTGTCCATACAACATCTTCCGCCGTGAATGGGTCGCCGTTATGGAACGTGACGCCTTGGCGCAGGTTGAATATAAAGTGCTGATAGTCTTCGGTTTCGTAGCTCAGCGCCAGACTCGGAACAAATCCTTCACCGGGAATTTGATCAAAAAGCCTGTCGTGGATCATCGTCAGAACCCAGTTTGTGCTCGTCGCGTTTGCCCCGGGGTTGTGCGGATTAAGCACGACGATATTATTGTTGTCCACGATGATGTGCACCTCTTCGGCAAGTCGCGTACCTTCGATAGCATCTTCATCAAGCTCGTCCAGAACAACGCCGCCGTCATCGTCAGGACGTATGATGTCGTCTTGCTGGGTCGCTTCTGTCGGGTCATCGGTTCCCGCCGGTGCCGGATCGTCGTTTGCGCATGCCGCTATCAGTCCCATAACCATAATGATAGCAAGCGCCAGGGCTATAATTCGCATTCTTTTCTTCATTTTGTAAATCCTCCTTCATAAAATTGCTGTTTTGCGTAAGTTGCCTTGGACAAAAAGTGCCAAATCTAACACTTTACGCATTCCGTGTACGGACGCAGTAATTATAACCCAAAATCCCGCGGAGGTCAAGAAATAATATTGTGATTTTTCACAGTTTTTATGAGAAAACTAGCTGTCACATAAGCGAATGATCTAGTAAAAGTTTGTTTATTGAACAGTTGGCTATGATTTGGCATGTCCGCTTGACCCAAATACGAACGCATCTTCATCCAAAAGCGCAACCACCCCGCCCCTGTGGGGTGTTCCTCGTCCCCCGTTCCAAAGCCCCCTTCGCAAGCCCCTTTATGCGCAAAGGGGCGGCGCGGATATTACCTCATAGTTAAATCCCCTTTTTTATGCCAAAAAATTGCGTGAAGTGTTTTGCTACTTGCCAAATCCTAAAATTCGTGGTATACTACAAAAACATGCAATAATTTAGCACAGTAAAGGAGTATTTCGATGAAGAAGCTAAAAACACTTTTGGCCGTAGCGCTAATAATCACAGTGGGTGTGGCAGGTCTGGCGGGCTGCGCCCAAGACGACACGTATGATTCCACCGATGACACATACGATTCCGCACAAAACGACACTCCCGATTCCGCCGCTGGTACTTACGATTTCACTGTCGGGATATTGTCAGGCGCGCATATCCCTGCTTTTGAGCTGGGCAGACCGGGGTTTGAAGACCGCTTGACAGGGCTTATGGAAGCGGAAGGACTGCGGGTGCAGTTTATATACCAGAATGCCGGCGGCGACCCCGCCATGTCTACGACTATCGCCAATACTTTCGCCTCCCGGCATGTGGATCTGATATTCTCCATGGGAACAGGCGCATCCCAACAGGCATTGCCAGTGGCAACTAATGCAGGCATACCATTGGTATACGGCATCATCACCGACCCTGTCGGCGCGGGCCTTGTTACTGATGTGTCCACAGGCTCATCAAGCGCGTTGCCGATGGAAACGCAGATAGAGTTGTTAGAAGAATTAACCGGAGGCACGCTGAATGCCGAGAACCGTGTTGCCTTTTTATACACAACGGATGAGGATAACTCAGTTGCCTCTCTTGGGCGGCTGCAGGGGGTTGCGCCCGCAGATACCATCGTGCCGTTTGGGATACCGGCAAACGGGTTGGATCATCTTCAACAGCTGTTTATTAATATTGCCGCAGACCCAACCATCCGTGCGATTTATATACCCCAGGACAATCAAATCACCGGCAATATGCAAATGGTGCAGAACTTAAACCGCAGTCAAAATCCGGAGCGCAGACTGCCTGTTGTCGTGGCGGATCTGCCTATCGTGGCAGAAGGGGCGATTGCGTCCTTATCTGTTGACTTCTCGGCCAATGGCGCCGCCGCCGCTGATATCGCGTTTGATATCCTGGTAAACGGAACATGGCCGCAAACGTTCTATTCACCCACCGCCGCGTCACTGTCATTGTACATAAACGCGACGGAAGCAGAGGCCATTGGGTTTGTACTCCCAAGCGCCATGGCAGACCGGGCAAACAGGACATTCTAAGAGGATAATAATGACGGCTAATACGTTTCTAACCAGTATATATGGCAGTTTAGGGCAGGGGCTGTTATACGCCCCTGTGGCCATAGGCATTTATTTATCCTTACGCATTATGAAAAAACCGGACCTGACCATTGAGGGTACATTTGCCTTTGGGGCTGTTATTGCCATGACTATGCTGCATCACGGCGCACATTTTATGACGACACTGATCGTCGCGCCTATAGGCGGGGCCGCCGCAGGGCTCGCTACCGCACTGATTCACACAAAGTTGAAAATAGACGGCATTATTTCCGGTCTGCTTGTAACCATGGCACTGTTTTCGATAAATTTATTCGTAATGGGGCGCAGCACTATTTCCGCGCCCCTTGACACTTTTATATTCGCCCCGATAAGGGCCCAGCTGGCGGCATCGGGTATGCAGTCTTTTCACGCACTGCTATGGTCGTACATAATCGTAGGGGCAATAGTCCTTGTTGTGGTTATTGCTGCTTTGTACTTCCTCTATAATACCTTATTCGGATTGTCAATCCGCGCCACGGGCGATAACGAACGCATGGCCTGTTCCATTGGGATAAATACGGACGGCCGCAAGATTTGCTCCCTTATTGTATCAAACGCGATTACCGGGCTCGCCGGTGCGCTGGTTGCGCAGCAACAAAGCGGCGCGAACGTCAATTCAGGGACGGGCGTTCTCATCATTGGGCTTGCCGCGCTTGTTATAGGTGAAATCATTACGCCTAAAAACGCAAGCATATTGACGCGATTATTATTTATTGCGCTTGGTTCGTTTATCTACTTTAGCTGTATATCCCTGGTATTAATCACCGGGATACTCAGCCCAGATTGGACACGCTTGCTCACCGCTTTGCTCGCCTTGCTCGCACTGTGTATGCCTAAACTGCGGGAAGCTATCTTCAAGAAGCGGGCGGTGGAGATCAAATGATATCACTTAAAAATGTATCGCATGTTTTTGACAACGGGGTCGAAAAAAATCATGTGTTAAAATCTTTGACCCTGGACGTTCCTGAAGGGCAGTTTGTTACTGTTATAGGCGGCAACGGCGCCGGCAAAAGTACACTTTTCAATGTTATAGACGGCAACCTGCGCCACACATCAGGATTAATAACCATTGACGGCAAAGACGTCCTGCGGACAAGCCACAGCGCGCGTGCGGCGTTGATTGCCCGCGTTTTTCAAGACCCCAATACCGGCGTCTGTCCTGAGCTGACGATAGCTGAAAACATGGCATTGGCTTATTCCCGCGGCAAATGGCCTCTGTTCCAATGGGCTATACGCAAAAAGGATATCGCTTTTTTTAAGGAAAGGCTGGCTGAGTTCGACCTGGGTCTTGAAAACATGCTGCGCAAGAAGGCGGCGCTGCTATCAGGCGGCCAACGTCAGGTCGTGACACTGCTTATGGCAACTCTGCAAAAACCAAAGCTGCTGCTGCTGGATGAACACACAGCGGCGCTGGACCCAAAGATTGCAAGGCAAGTTATGGGCATAACAAAAAAACTGGTTGACGAACAAAAAATTACAACCATAATGATCTCGCATAACATGAGCGATGCGATTGCATATGGCGACAGGCTAATCATGCTTAACCTCGGCGAAATAGTTATGGATGTCCAAGGCCGTGAAAAACAAGCGCTTACCCCGGCAGAATTGATAACAAAGTTTGAGGCATAGGGTATTTGTAGTTGTTTTTCGTAGGGGATGATGGCAATCGTCCCGCGCAACAGACAATCGTCCCGAAAACGGCCTGCCAAACGGGCGGATTGCTGGGGGTTTGCGGGCGGATTGCCATCCGCCCCTACAACGTTGCAAATGTGATTTTACGTTGTAGGGGCAACCGTCTCAGTCGCCCGCGGGACGTCGGGACGACGTCCTCTACAGAACCGAATCAACAATGGCATGTCTTGACGTGCGGGCGTCCCTGTTGTATAATATTGCCAAAATACATAACAGGAGGACATAATACATGGAGTTTTTCGACCTTATACACGCGCGTTACAGTTACCGCGGCGAATTCGAGCCGACGCCCATCCCCAGGGAACATTTAGTTAAAATATGCGAAGCCGGAATACAAGCCCCCAGCGCGGGTAATTTGCAGTCCCAACGATTCTATATAGTAACAAATCCTGAGTTAATCGAGAAAATCCGCACGATTTTCCCTCATCCCGGAGTCGGAACCGCACCCGCGCTTGTGTTGCTGGTGTCTAAGCTTCTCAAATTCAAGATGGGGCCGAACGCCGCTCCCGACGCGCCGGACAGTCCGTTCGAAATTCAAGACTACGGTGCGGCTGCGCAAAATGTACTGCTCGCAATCGCGGACTTGGGGTATACAACGGTATGGACGGACGGGCAGACGAACTTCAACAAAGACTTCCAGGATCAGATCAAATCAATAGTCGAACTGGACGACGACGCGTCGGTTCGCGCGGTGCTTCCCGTCGGTATCCCGAAAGACAAAAGCGCGGGGCGTATGTTCCCGCGGAAGCCGTTTGACGAACTTACGAAATTCTACGAATAAATTCTAAAAAACTACCGCCGCGCCTTAAAAGCGCGGCGGCGGTTTTTTGTGCAAACTGAGGATAAGTTTATTGTCCGTATGGCAGTAAAACAGAATCAATAGCCTCTGTAATGCCTCTAATATGTGCTTCTTCAATCGTAAGTGGTGGATAGAATCTCAACAAGTTTATAGCAGGGGTAACAATAACACCTACGATGTAGCCCATATCAAATAACTCTTGATGAATCTTTTCTAAAGGCAAATTATCATTGCGCCAAAATTCCATGACATACATTAAGCCTATGCCACGAACTTCTTTGATGCACTTGTGCTTTTCAAGTAATGATTTCAGTTCATTTTCAAGAATAAGCCCCATTTGCGCTGAACGCTCTATATAACCGTTATTCTTAATAACATCTATAACTTCATTTACCACAGCGCACCCCAAAGGGTCATCTTGATGTGATTGAGCATATCTAAAACCGGATTTTTCTGCTTTATCGGCAATGGATTTTGTTAATGCAATAACACTTACAGGGTAGCCGTTTCCGATTCCCTTACCGAAAGAAACAATATCCGGGCGCATATCGTAATGTTCAAAGCCAAACCATTTTCCCGTTCTTCCTGTGCCGGTTGTAACTTCGTCTACAACTATTATGCCACCAAATTCTTTTATCTTTTGTTCTATGGCTTTAATTAACTCTATAGGCGGCAGATTAACTGCGCCAGAAGCATTGCCCGGCTCGAATACAAAAGCTCCTATCTTATCAAAAGGTATGTTCTTCAAAAATTCGTCCGGATTCCCACTATATGCAGACAAATCAAGAGGAAGCCACTCATCTTTGCTTCGGGTTGCTGATATACCGTAAGACGATAGGAAAAAATTATTTATGTAAAGGAAATAGGGTTTGTCCATGATTTTCTTTGCTAATTGCACCCCAAATTCAACGGCTTCACTGCCCGAAGTAAGAAAAACACATTTCCCGTCTGTGAAGTCAAGAATTTCAAGCACTTTTGTTGCCGCTTCGTCAACTATTTTTGAAGTGTATCTATATCCGACATGAGCAAGCGTATCCAATTGATTAATTATTGCATTGTTTATCCGCGAGTTATTGTGTCCAAGTGAAAGACACCACACGCCTGCTTCAAAATCGACATATTTTTTACCGTTTTCATCAAAAACGTAACAATTATCACTTGAAACGATATTAGGATTTAACATTTTGTAGTTACAACCTAATGTATTCATGTTTTACTCCTTTCTGCTAAACCGGAAAGGACGAGAATGTCCTTTCCGGTTTGAAAACGTCGCCTATTTCAGCTGGCCCACTTCTCCGCTTTCTTTGTTCTTCCAACGGGGTTTCAGCGGCAACGGCCAGTTGAACTTCGCCGCGCCGGGACAGGGGCAGTCATCGACACAGCAGCCGCAGTACCAGCATTCTTCTGCGTGCAAAATGATGGGCGGCACGCCTTTCTCGGGATTCGGAATAAAAACATCGATCGGACATGTCTCCACACAGTGATTACACCCCGTGCAGACATTGGGATCGAATATCACAGGCGTACTGGGGGTTTGAATATTGGGAATCGCAAATACATCACGCTCTGACATAATTTTTCCTCCATTCTCTTATTCGGGTGAATACACGCCGGTGTAATCCTTATTGTGCGCCTCGTACTGCTTCGCCATGTCTCCCCAGAAGTTTGGCGGCAATTCACCGGCCTGTATCTTGTCATTTTCCAGCCTGAATGTCAGGAACTTGTTCCACTCAGCCGGGTCCGTCTCCGGATAATCAATGCGGTTGAACCCCAACGGAACACTGCTGGCTTTACGCGCAAGCGAGGCGTGAATAATGATTTTCGCGTATTCGATCATGCTGAGATCCTCAATCGAACGCATCAGCTTGTGCGGGTCATGGGCGAACAGCTGCGGAACCGCCTCTGTTTCTATTCTCTCGATTTCTTCGAGGCCCATTTTAAGTAGGCGTTCGGTTTTGAACTCGCTTACGTAATACTGCATGGCGCGGGATAGGCCGGAGTGCAGTTCTTTCCATTCGATGCCGCGCTCCCGCTTGGTCGGCGCAAATATGCGGTTCTTTTCCTGTTCGATCTGATCGCGGTTTATCTCGGCGTCGCCGACTTCTCTAACGTAAGCGGCAGCCTTGCGCCCCGCGTAACGGCCTGTCGCGGCGGCATAGCTATGATCCTCCGGCGCGAACATTTGCGTCCCGGCGGCGTACAATCCGTCCACCGTCGTTTTCAGATTCCAGTCCACGACAATACCGCCGCCGTATCCGGCTTCGCGCCACTGCGGCAGACTCTGCCCCTCAATAAACTTGTATGCCTGCAACAGGTCGCGGTTGATGTCAAAGCCGCCCTGCTTCATGGTGTTGATAAAGATTCTGGTGGTGGATTCCTCGCCCAGCATCAGATCCCAGGTGGCGCGCCGCTCAACCTCCGCCATTGCCGGGAAGTCGCCGTAAAACGGCAGTTCGTATTCCCCTTTTAAAATCCCTTCCCGGATTTTTGCCTCAACCTCCGGTGCCGCAACCATCACGCCGGCATCCTCCCAGCCCTGTATCGGGTAGGGGAGCCTGCGGCCCTTCGCGTCAACGATCGGGACATTCTCATAACTCGCGTCACCCGCGCCGGTGTACCATTTATGTTTCAGGCCGGTGGCGATGCCGATAACGCCGCTGCTTTCCATCTTGGTAAGGGCCGCCCCGGCTTTCCAGGCCATGACTGTGCCGTCGCCGCTGTTGGCGCGGGACTGCATGTTGGAATAACCGCCGTGCTCCATACTCATCAGCCACATAGACCCCGCGCCGGAGGTGGAAAGAATTGTGGCCTTGGCGCGGAAAATCAGGAATTCTCCGGTCCTGCTGTTCAGGCCGGTAGCCCCGACTACGCGTGCGCCCTGCTCCCCGTTTTCGTTCAGCAAGCTGGTCCCCATAATGCGGTCAAATACCTGCACGCCCAGCCGCTTGCACTCTTTTTTAAGCAGAGGCTTGAATGAATTGCCCCAGACGCGGATGACGACGTTATTACGATCCTCCGGCGGATTGAATCCGGGTTCATCCATACCCGGGATCGGCAAATAGCTGTGTGTGACCCCATAGCGCGGTGAGATCATAAACTTTGTTTTGTCGTCTCGGCCTTCCGCGCCGACATATTCGTCATCAGTATCGCGGATTTTTCCGCCCATCTGCTCCATTTCAAGCAGCGTGTCAAAATCCTCTCTGCACTGGATCTGAATACCTATGCCGTTGGAGTATGGGCGATCCGCCATGTGACGCGCCCAATCGTCGGGATCCACCCTTGACAACGGATTGGCCGGGGCGTTGCACCAGTGGTCACAGCCGGGTCCGCCGGAACCGCTGCGTGAAACATCCCCTTTTTCAATCAGCGCGACCCGCACACCTTGCCGCGCGGCGCTGATGGCGGCCCAACAGCCCGCAATGCCGCCGCCTACGACCAGGACATCGGTATCAATCACCTGTTCCTGCTCGAAACGAATCGGATACGGCCATGCCGGGGGACGCCCTTCGGTTCTCAGATATTCATGCCATGTAGCCATTGCTCGACCTCCTTAAAAATAAAATTTGTTTTGAAACCTGTCGATTCTGCCACTATTTGTTGGATTACAGGCAACAGTTTTATTTATTATACCAGACGACGAAAACAATTACCATCCCTGTGCTAGTCTTTTTCTGCCATGCGGCGCGGCAAATTCTTGAAAGGCTCGAAATATTTTTATAATCCTAAGAAGTGTTCAATCAATACCCACACGCCCATCAGTATTAAAATAACGCCCCCGGCCAATTCTGCTTTTGATTTGAACCTTATACCAAAAAGGTTTCCTATTTTCACACCTGCCATCGAAATGGCAAGCGTAATAATGCCGATGAGCGAAACAGCCGGAACAATATTGACATCCAGAAAAGCAAAGGACACACCAACGGCCATGGCATCAACACTGGTGGCAAGCGCTAACGGAATCATTTTTGAAAAATTCAAGGTAGCTTCATGTTTCCTGCTGGGGCACTTACTGCCTTTACAAGGTTTGACAGAACACTCCTTGTCATTGCATTTTTCTTTCTTGAAACTATCCCATATCATTTTAGCGCCAAGAAAAGAAAGCAGCGCGAATACAACCCAATGCGCAAAATGGGTAATCTGATCGGCAAACTGCATGGCCGCTATGTACCCAATGACCGGCATTCCCGCTTGAAAAACGCCGAAATACACTCCTACAATCACGGCTTTTTTCATGCTGACTTTTGCCATCGTCAATCCAAGGCATATGGCCACGGCAAAGGCGTCCATAGACAACCCCACCGCAAGCAGAAAAAGTTCAAGCCAATTCATTTGTTCTCCCTTCAACCCAAAACCCCATAAACAGCTGACAAACTGTTTATGGGGTTTGAATATTTCAATGGGACCCCCTGCACAGCTAAACCAGCTATACATGAGTCTCGTTCTTTAAGGCAAGCCAGGCTGAAAATCAGCCAGTATGTTGACTTGCCACGCGTTAACCCGCGCAAACTACTCCCTCACATGCTATATAAAATAAGTCTATCACAATGCAGCAAGGTTGTCAACTTAACAGGCGCTGCTGTTTCCATAAGATATCTTACCCATGAAGCAGCGTAATCAAGGTCACTTCCGGCCTGGCAAACACCCTGGGATAATAATCTCCAACACCTTGGCACACATAAACAGGCGTACCGTCGCGGGATTCCGCCCATCCAGACCTAAATCTGGTTCCATAGTCAGAAATGATGCCCGAATCAAGCCCGATAGACCATCTCCCGAAGAAATTGAGTTGTCCGCCGTGGGTATGCCCGCTCAAAATCAAATCGACACCTGTCGTGTCCTGCGTCATCGAAACGTCCGGATTATGAGCCAAGAGCAGTACAAAACTGTTCGTCCCGGCACCCGCTATGGCCTCGGCGACATCGGGGTTCCGGTTCCATAAATCTTCCACACCCGCCAAGTAAAAGCTTTCCCGTATGTAGACACCGCTATTAGACAATGGAGTAATCCCGTGCGCTTTCATTGCGGGAAACAAAATCTCATAGTGATCGTGATTCCCCTCAACACCAAAACTTCCATCAGTGGTTATAATCTGCGATAACAATTCCATTACCGGCGTTAAGTCATCACTGCCAAAAGTAAAATCACCTCCAAGAAGCAATAGATCGACCTGTCTCTCGTTTAATTCATCTACAACCGCTCGTAAGCGCCGACCGGATTCAAGGTGGATATCCGTTACAAACGCGATGAGATAACCGTCCATTTCAGCGGGGATGTTTGGTGAGGAAAAAGATATTTCTCTGTATACAACGATTCGATCTAATGTAAGTGCGTGAACGGCATGTATCAGAATAATAATTACGAGTGCCGAAAACAAACTGGTTTTGACGATTTTGCGCGCGCTCCATTTAGTTCGTGTTTTGGTAGCCATAGGTCACCTCCGCGCGCTTTTTATGCGGCGCTCTATTAAAATCCCTATGCAAACTACGGCTATGCCTGCGGAATATCCTCCTATCACGTCTGTTAGGGTGTGGACGCCTAAATAGATTCGACTGAGACCCACCAGGAGTATGCAGATTACCGCAAAAGCAGTAAAGCCGATTTTCAGTGCTTTATTTTTGCAATAGCGCCACACTATAATCGCGCACGCGCTGAAGAATACGGCGGCATTCATAGAGTGACCGCTGGGATAACCGAATCCGCCTGGGGCGATCAATTGATTTATCGTGGGGCGCTCTATCGCAAATATGTTCTTTAATACCAGCGGACCCAATATCGCGGAAACGCCTAAGACGATTCCTATGGGCAGACCAGCCTTCATTCTTGTTCGCCGGAGAATCAGCAACAGGACTATGACGGGGGCATAGGAATACCAGTGGGTGAGATTGCCGACCCATGTGGCTGTCGTTGTCAGGGTTGGATGAATCTGCGTTGCAATTAATAGGTAGAAGTTGTGGTTAATGTTTGCGGTCGATGTGTTCTCTGTTACGACGAGAACCGTTACGATGGCAAAAAGTAATATTGATTTTAGTAAGATGATAAGTGTTATTTTAGATTTCATGTGTCTCCCTCACTTTCTCCCATGATTTTATCTATAATTTTCTTTCTAAACAACAAAATAAATAATATAACAACAACCGCGACAGCGGCGGTTATTATGGCCGTTGTATAGTTGCCCCTTGAAATGTGGTCCCCCAAAAACACATAGATGATGGTGGAAGGAATGCTGCCCGCTATAACAGCTATAATGTATTTGCCCAATGAGACGTTTGTCTGCGCGAACAGGTAAGGTCCCACGCTGGACACCCATGGCAGCAGGACCAAAAAGAACGCAGCAATTTCCGGCCTTTTGACTTTATCAAGCTTTTCTTTCGACAGTAGTTTTTTGCGCTTAGGATCCTGCTTTCTTTTTGCCGGGATTAAACTATGCAGCTGACGCACAGACACAACTACAAATATATTGCCAAGCGCGATGCCAGAAAGAAAGATAAGCGATCCCCAATAGATCCCGTAACTGAGTCCGGACACAACCCCGACCACAGGTGCGGGAATAATGGGAATAATGACTTGCAGTGTGGATAAGCCAATCAGCGCGGGGACGCCGCGCCAACCAACGGAATCCACATAAGCCACGATATTCGACTCATCTCCAACATTTGTAACGATATCTCTGATAAGCGGCAGCAGCTGAACAACCATTAGAAGCAAAAGACACAGAAACGCCGCTATAATTAATATTGATAAAATATTGCGTTTTTTCATAGTACACCGCCTAATACAAATTACTGCCGCATCATCGGTTACAAAAAAATTATACCATATCAATAACCCAAAATCCATCTATTTTATAGAGAATGTCAAGATTCCGGACATTATCCGACTATTATTTTTGTTTCTCTATTTGAAGATCAATGGTGTTAGAATACAAATAAAAACAAATCGAAGCATTATTTTGCTTCGATTTGAAACGAACGACGGGACGCGTAGCGCAGTTTTCGCCCAAAGGCCGCAGGCCGACGGCGAAAACGGAGATCAGCTATCTCGACAGAAAATTGGAGCGGGTGATGGGGATCGAACCCACGCGGCCAGCTTGGAAGGCTGGAATTCTACCATTGAACTACACCCGCTTAAATGAGCGCTTGGATATTATAACACGGTCCTGCGGATGTGTCAACGCTTTTTCGGCACAAACGCCCCCCTTGTGCGGGGCGCGTAGCACATATCCTCGGAATCCATCGCCTCGTACCCTGTGTTTTTCTACCCGCACCGCGAAAAATATTTGCATACGCGGGGCAATTCTGGTATACTCAGTGATAGTGTTGTGCAAAATTTGGACGTTTTGCAAATATTTGGACAAATGAAGGAGAAGTACTATGAAAAAAATCTTAGCTACGATACTTACCATTGCTCTGCTGATTTCCGCAGTTGCGGTGACCGCTTTTGCCGCACCTCAGCATGAAGACCTCGCGGTTGAACTCAACCAACTCGGCCTTTTCCAAGGAACAGGCGAGGGCTTCGCGTTGGAAAATGCGCCGACAAGGGCGCAGGCGCTTGTCATGCTCCTGCGTTTACTGGGCCTTGAAGACGCGGCGCTTGAAAGTGATTACGAGCATCCGTTTACTGACGTCCCTGATTGGGTGGCACCCTATGTGGCGTATGCGTTCAATAACGATCTGACCACAGGTACGACCGCCACCACATTTTCTCCGGACGCGACAGCCTCGGCACAAATGTATCTGACATTTGTCCTGCGCGCGCTGGGATTCACGGATGAAGACGCGGGCGAAGATTTCACCCTGTTCCAGGTAGCTGTTGAGCTGGGTACAGAAATCGGTGTATTTACGGCATCGTTGGAGGGTCCGTTCCTGCGTGACCAGATGGTGGCGATATCTTACCTGGCACTTGGCGCACAGCCTGCCGATGGTGAGTTCAACACACTGCTTGATTCCCTAGTGGCATCCGGCGCGGTGGACGCAGACGCGGCAGCCCCGCTGATGCAAAGATTCGAGCTTCTGCATGAGTTCGCGGCGTTTGATGACGAACTTGAAATCCTCAACTATACAGTGGAAGCAACCGTCGGCGAAGGGCAGGAAGCCAGAATTGAAGACGAGACCATATACGTATACGTTGACGGGGAAGAGGAAGCCTTGGTTTCATTCACATATAACGCATCCGCGATTATCGACGGGGCGGCGGCAACCCTAGGCAATTTTGCAAACCTTGCACTGATGACGCGGGATATATCAAGAACAGAGGCAATCAACGGAAGACATATCATCGTCTACATAATTACAGTCGCCGATGGAACGGTTGTCAGAGTATATATTGAGGCTGGTGAGCCGACAATGGCGGCTTTCGTGTTGACTGAATTAGTAGAAGGTGTTACAGTGACAATCACAATTACTGTTGAATTCGCAGCGTTTGAAGAGGCTGTAACGCTCCCGGCTGATGTAAATGGTGAGGAAGAGTACGACGAAGAGTACGAAAACGGCGAAGAGGAAGAGATAGTAGCACAGGGCTAATTGTTAGATAAGAAAAGCCTTTCCGGGGTGTATCTCCGGGAAGGCTTTTTGTTGTGGGGGACATCCCCCTTCCCCCTTCGTGCGCGAAGGGGGCTTTGGACGATGGACGAGGGGTTGTAGGGCGCGGCAACCTGACGCGCCGTTATTCCATTTACGCAACGGCCCTGTAGGGGACGATGGCGATCGTCCCGCCGAACACGGGCGGATTGCCATCCGCCCCTACGTCCCGCGGTTGGATTTTCCAACGCACCATGTAGGGGCGGCCTTTGGCCGTCCGTGGGGTTCGTTGCGGGTTTGGGGGAACGGCGGATGCGCGCCCCTACAAAACACCCGGCTCTGTGGAGCCGGGTGTTTTGTTCCCCGGAACATTTCCTGCCCCTGGCGCATATAATATACCCAACAAATATAAGTCTGGGGGTATGTCATTTTGTCTGGAATTGCCGGATGGGTGAACTATTCAAAAAAGCTGGAGAACAGCCCGATAAAGGCAATGATAAAGCAAAACTCCCGCCCGGAGAGGGGCGGAGAGGAAGGTTTCTGGGTGTCTGAAAACGTTCTGCTGGGGGCGGCGGGGGCTGACCAACCGGCGATAATAAAACGCGGGGAGGAGATGTATGTCCTCGTCTTCTCCGGTGAGCTGTACAACACGGCCGATATCGCGCGAGAGCTGATGCTCGCGGGCAGCCGGGTGGATGCGGCGTCTCCGCTGAACACGATTCTGCACGCGTACTTGCACTGGGGCGCAGAGTTTCTGAACAAGCTCAACGGCGTGTTCTCCCTTGCGCTGCGTGATGCGGAGAAGAATCGGCTGATTCTGGCGCGGGATCGCCTGGGTGCCCGTCGGCTGTTCTACACGCAGGAGGATGACGGGATAATCTTTGCTTCATCGCTGAAATCCCTGCTGGCGCACCCGGCGATTACGCCGAGGCTGTCGGGCGAAGGATTGGCGGAAATCTTCGCTGTCGGGCCGGGGCGCACACCGGGCCACGGTGTTTTGCAGGGAATCCACCAACTACTGCCGGGGGCGTACCTGATATTCGACCAATTCGGCGTGAAGCGGCATAAATACTGGCGACTCGCGACTTTCACCCATGAGGAGGGATTTGAGGAAACCGCAAGTTCCGTGCGTGAACTGGTGTTCGATGCAACGCGGCGACAAATGAGTCCCGATGCGGGATTCCTGCTGTCCGGCGGGCTGGATTCCAGCGCGTTGACGGCAATCGCGAAACAGGAGTTTGGGCGGCAGGTCACGACAATGTCGGTGGATTATCGCGGCAACGACAAGCACTTCAGACCGAATGCATTTCAGCCGAACACTGATGCGGCCTATGTCCGGCGGATGACCGGATTTTTGAAAAGCGACCACGAAACATGCGTGATTGACACACCGGAGCTGGTGGAAGCATTGTACGACGCGGTGCGGGCGCGGGATTTCCCCGGAATGGCCGACATAGACTCGGCAATGCTGCTGTTCTCCCGCTGGATTGCCCGGCGCGTGCCGATAGGCATAACAGGCGAGTGCGCGGACGAGTTTTTCGGCGGATATCCCTGGTTCCACAGACCTGATGCAGGAAAAACGTTCCCGTGGGCACGGAATCCGGAGGAACGGATGAAGCTTTGTTCACCAGAGCTGATAAACATGATCCGCCCGGAGGAATATCTGCAAGCGCGGTACGAAGAAGCGGTCAGTGAAGTCCCGTTCCTGCCTGGGGAGCCGGACGAGGACGCAAGGATGCGCAAAATATCATACCTGACAATGACAAGGTGGCTGCCGGTGCTGCTGGAACGCCAGGACGCAATGAGCGGAGCCGCCGGATTGACGCTCCGCGCGCCGTTTGCTGACCACCGCATTATAGAGTATATGTGGAACGTCCCGTGGCGAATGAAGTATCGCCACAACCGGGAGAAGGGGCTGTTGCGCCACGCGTTGACCGGCGTTCTGCCGGATGATGTGCTGTGGCGGAAGAAATCGCCGTTCCCCAAGACACACAACCCGAATTACATAGACGCGATCCGCGAGCTGACGATGATTACGATAGACGACCCGCGTTCCCCGCTTGCGCCGTTGATTGATAAGGCGGAGGTTCACAGGTTTGCCAAAAACCTCACGCACGAGACGGATACCCCATGGTTCGGCCAGCTGATGAACGCGCCACAGCTGTTGGCGTATCTGGTGCAGGTGGATTTCTGGCTACGGGAATATGGTGTGGAGATGTGACGTCCCCGTCCTGTAGGGGCGGATGGCAATCCGCCCGTGGTTCACGGGACGATTACCATCGTCCCCTACATGGCTATTGCGAATCAGCCTTGTTCGCCGGTTTCTTAAAAAACTCCATAACCCCCATAAGCAGCAAAAACCCGCCAAAGATTTTACGCAGGAGGCCTGGCTCAACTCCGGAGGCGAGGATTGCCGTTACCGTAGCAGTCGGTACGCCCGCGATTATCGCCGGGAGGGCGGCGTGTTTGTCCACCAGCTGATTCCTGACATGCGAGATTATCCCGGTGGCGGAGGCGGGAATGAAATACAGCAGATTGATCCCCTGCGCGGCCTTAAGCTCCAGCCCGGCAACGGCTGTCATGTAGATTATCAGCAGACTGCCCCCGCCGACGCCCCAGGCAGTCAGCACGCCGGTCAGCGCACCGGCAATGATGGCAAGTACAGTCATCCCCAAAAACTCCGAATCCCGGCGTAAATCAGCAACAACGCAAAGCTCTTGCGCAAAATGTTCACCGGCATTTTTGTAAAGCTCCTGCCTCCGATGAATCCGCCAATGAAGCCCCCCGTTAGATACGGCACGGAGGCGGAGAGCAATCCGGGGGGATTTTTCAGCACGAAAATCACAGCCGAAACAGCGCACAGCGGCAACATTACCGTCACGCTTGTGGCCAAGGCGCGTTTATCGTCCAGCTTTGCCCACCGCGTCAGCACCGGGAACAGCAGACTGCCGCCGCCAGCGCCGAAAAATCCGTTGGCGATGCCCGCCAGCGCCCCGCCGACGGCGCATTTTAGTTTGATAGACGCCATAACTCCACCATGTCCTTGATTTTTTGTAGGGGCGCGCATTGCGCGTCCGCCGTTCCCTTCGTCTCTCAACCCCGCAACGAATATCACGGACAGCCAAAGGCCGCCCCTACAAGATGTTATCTATAGCTTGAACATATTGCGGCGTGGTTATGCATTTACCTTCGCACTGTAGGGGGCGATGGCAATCGTCCCGGTTATCCCCAATCAAACCCGCAACCGCGGGCAGATTGCCATCCGCCCCTACAGTAATTCGCACGATATGCCCACCTACTCAGCGCAGCCCTGCTTGACATCTGCCACCCACTCATGCTATAATACTCCTAAATTGAATACAATAAAGGCATTGACGAGGAAGAGTACATTCTTTCCGAAGCAAAGAGAGGGAGCGGTTGGTGTAAGCTCCTGCAAGGGAAGTGTAGAAGGTCGCCTCTGAGCTGTGAACTGAACGGATTGTGTAATCCCAGTAGGCTTCAACGGAATTTCCACCGTCATAAGGAAAACGGTATGGGGCGGCGTAAGCCTTCCCGCATCGGCTGAGTGCGGAGAATTTTTCTTCCGAATTTGGGTGGTACCGCGGACAAATGTTCGTCCCAGGCAAGTATTTTTTACTGCTTGGGGCTTTTTTGTTGTATTCGGTTAAACTTAGAATCTGGAGGGATTTTGCATCATGGAAAAAATATACGACCCGAAACAAGTCGAGGACAGAATCTACAAAATGTGGACAGACGGCGGGTATTTCAAAGGCGTGATCGACCCCGCGAAGAAGCCGTTTACCATCGTGATTCCGCCGCCCAATGTCACCGGACAGCTGCATTTGGGTCACGCGTTTAACAACACGTTGCAAGATATTCTGATCCGCGTCAAGCGTATGCAGGGCTATGCCGCACTGTGGATCCCCGGAACAGACCATGCCGGGATTGCCACACAGATAAAGGTTGAGGAAGCGCTGCGTAAAGAGGGCCTAACGCGTTATGACCTGGGGCGCGAAAAATTCTTGGAGCGCGTGTGGGATTGGAAGATTAAATACGGCAACAGAATTGTGGAGCAGCTGAAAAAGCTCGGCAGCTCCTGCGATTGGAGCCGGGAGCGGTTCACGATGGACGAAGGCTGCTCCAAAGCCGTGCGCGAGGTATTCGTGTCGCTTTATGAGAAAGGTCTCATTTACAAAGGCAGCCGTATCATAAACTGGTGTCCGACTTGCGCAACGGCATTGTCAGACACCGAAGTGGAGCATGAAGAAACTTCCGGCGAAATTTGGCATATTAGATACCCTGTGAAGGATTCTGATGAGTTTCTTACCGTCGCCACCACCCGCCCAGAGACTATGCTGGGCGACTCCGGTGTCGCGGTTCATCCGGAAGATGAGCGTTACGCGCACCTTATCGGCAAGACGGCAATCCTGCCGCTGATGGGTCGCGAAATTCCTATTATTTCCGACGAATATGTTGACCGCGAGTTCGGCACCGGCTGTGTGAAAATGACGCCGTGCCACGACCCGAACGACTTCGAGGTTGGGCTTCGGCATGATCTGGAACAGATTTTAGTGCTGGATGAAAAGGCAAAAGTCATAAACGGCGGCAAATATAACGGGATGGATAGATATGACGCGCGGGCGGAAATTTTGCACGACCTTGAAACCCTCGGTCTGATCGTCAAAACAGAGACACATACACGCAACGTTGGCGCTTGTTACCGCTGCAAAACGACTGTTGAGCCTATCACAAGCGCGCAGTGGTTTGTAAAAATGCAGCCGCTGGCGAAAGATGCCATTGAGGTCGTTGCAGATGGGGAAATCAAGTTTGTGCCGGAGCGGTTCAGCAAAATCTATACCCACTGGATGGAAAATGTCCGCGATTGGTGCATTTCCCGCCAGCTTTGGTGGGGGCACAGAATCCCGGCATGGTACTGTGCCGAGTGCGAACATGTCACTGTCAGCCGTGAAGACCCTGACAAATGCGAACAATGCGGGGCAGCCGTCATCACCAGAGATGAAGATGTGCTGGACACCTGGTTTTCATCGGCGCTGTGGCCATTTTCAACGCTCGGCTGGCCGGAGGATACGGCTGATCTGGAGTATTTCTACCCGACTGACGTTCTCGTCACCGGGTATGATATCATCTTCTTCTGGGTTGCACGGATGATTTTCTCAGGGCTGGAGCATACGGGGAAAGCACCGTTCCACACGGTGTTTATCAACGGCATCGTTCGCGATTCACAGGGGCATAAAATGGAAAAGTCTCGCGGCAACGGCGTTGATCCTATAGAGGTGATAGAATCTTACGGTGCGGACGCTTTGCGGTTCAACCTAGTCACCGGCAACACACCCGGCAACGATATCCGATATATTCCGGAACGCTGCGAGGCCATGCGCAATTTCGCCAACAAGCTGTGGAACGCCGCGCGGTTCGTGATGATGAACCTGACCATCGAAGAAAACGCGCTGCCGGATACGCTTGAACTGCCGGACAAGTGGATTTTGTCAAAACTCAACTCGCTGATAGGCGAAGTGTGCGAGAATATTGAGAAATACGAACTCGGCATCGCCGCCGGGAAGATATACGACTTCATCTGGGACAGCTTCTGCGATTGGTATATCGAGCTTGCCAAGCCGCGTTTGCAAGGCGAGGACTCCGCCGGTGCGCAGAGCGTTCTGTTGTACGTGCTGACCGAGGTGCTGACGCTACTGCATCCGTTCATGCCATTTATAACTGAAGAGATTTGGCAGGCGTTGCCCCACAAGGGTGAGTCTCTGATGATAGCCGCCTATCCCGAAGTTTCGGATGCGCTGAACTTCCCAAAGGATGAGGCGGATTTTGAGAGCGTGATGGCCTCCATCCGCGCTGTCCGTGCCAGACGCGCCGAGATGAACGTCCCCCCGTCAAAACGTGCAAATCTTATCATCGCAACCGACAAGCGGGACGTGTTCAAGGCCGGGACGATGTATCTCAGCCGATTGGCGTACGCAAGTGAGGTAACGATAACAGACACGCCGCCAGAGGATGTCAGCGGCCTGGTAACAGTCGTGACAAACGACGCCAGAGTCTTCATGCCGCTGGCAGAGCTTGTTGACCTCGCCAAAGAACGCGAGCGTGTTGAAAAAGAGATCGGCAAAACAACTGCGGAGATGGCGCGTATTCAGCAAAAGCTTACGAACGAAAAGTTTGTCTCAAAGGCTCCGGAAGCCGTTGTAAACGTGGAACGTGAGAAGTTGTCAAAGCTTGAATCTCTGCTGGAGAATCTAACGGAGAGTTTGGGTAGTTTGGGGTAGGGGTGCCCCCTGTCCCCTACAACGACGGCATCCCGTAAGGACGGTCGCCCCCGACCGTCCGCGGACGACCGAGGCGGTCGTCCCTACAGGGGCTGCGGATATCCTCACACAAAAACCAAGGGGCGCACATCGTGCGCCCCTACTTCTTTGTCTCCGCCCGTGCCAATTCGTCACAGCGGTTATTATACTCGTTCTCTGCGTGACCCTTCACCCAGATGAATGTCACGCTATGCCGCTCTAAAAGCGGGATCAGCCGCTGCCAGAGGTCGGGGTTCTTCACCGGGCCGGATTTGCGGCGGAACCCGGTCATTCGCCAGGAATTCAACCAGCCTTTGTTGATGGCATTAGTCACATACTGCGAATCGGAATAAAGCGCCACCTCGCAACGCTCCCGCAGGGCTTCGAGTGCTTCGATTACCGAGAGCAGTTCCATTCGGTTGTTGGTAGTCTCAGCCTCCCCGCCGGAGAGTTCTTTATGAACATCGCCGTAAATAAGGATCGCCCCCCAGCCCCCCGGCCCGGGATTCCCGCTGCAAGCACCATCGGTATAAATTCGGATTTTTTTCAAGGGCTCAAACCTCCAGGGCAAATCTCGTGAATGATGTGGGGGGGCATCCCCCTATAGGGGCGGCGGTACACCACGGACGCGCAATGCGCGCCCCTACAATCTGCCATCATCCCCTACGCTTCTGGCTCGTCTTCATCGCCCGAGTCCTCTTCCTTGTCCGTCCTCGCAATCGAGATCACTTTCGACTCCGGGTGGATTCTCATCAGCCGCACGCCCTGGGTGGCGCGGCTATAGGTGCTTATATCGGCCGCCGCCATGCGGATTATTGTGCCGTCGTCGGATACAATCAGTACATCGTCATTGTCGTCCACCACTTTGATGGCGGCGACTTTGCCCGTTTTTTCCGTTATGCTGTAATTCTTCTTGCCCATGCCGCCGCGGCTCTGCAATTCATCGCCGCGCAGGTATTCCGAAAGCTCCGTGCGCTTGCCGTAGCCGTGTTCGGTGACTGTTAACAGCGACCCCGGAACTCTCGCGCGGGCCGCACCGATGCAGTAGTCACCCGCTTTCAGCCGAATCCCGCGCACACCGGCGGCAACTCTGCCTATCGGGCGCAGGTCGGTTTCACTGAAGCAAATCGCCATGCCGTTGTACGTGGCTATCAGGATTTTCTGTTTACCGTCAGTGTCACGGACTGAGATCAGCTCATCGTCATCGGCCAGGTTGATTGCCCGGATGCCCACGTTGCGGACGTTGCGCAGTTCGCCTATCCGCATACGTTTGACGGTGCCGTTCCGCGTTATCATCACCAGATACGCCTCTTCATCAATCGGCGGCATACGGATCATCGCGGTGACCTTTTCACCCTGATCTATCTGCAAAATGTTGACAATGTTCGTCCCCTTCGCCTGGCGGGACGCTTCGGGGATTTGATACCCCTTTTTGCGGAACACGCGCCCGTGGTTGGTGAAGAACAGGATATAGTCATGGGTGGAGGCGGTGAAGATTGTCTCTACATAATCTTCTTCCCGCGTCGTCATTGCCGTTATACCGCGCCCGCCGCGCCGTTGGGCCTTGTACGTATTCGCGGTCGCGCGCTTGATGTACCCGGCGTTCGTCAGCGTATAGACGCACTCCTCCTCATCGATTAAGTCCTCAATATCAATCTCATCCTCAACCTCGGCGATTTCGGTACGGCGGTCATCACCGTACTTGTCGCGGATTTCGGTGAGTTCTTCTTTCAGCACCTCGTCCATCTTGGCGGAGTCGGCCAAAAGCCCGGTATAATACGCGATTTTCTCCATCAGTTCCGCGTATTCTTTTTCGATCTTCTCACGCTCCAGCCCTTGCAGTTGAATCAGCCGCATGTTGCATATCGCCGTGGCCTGTTCGTCACTGAGGTCGAAGCGTTCAATCAGCCGCTCTTTCGCGTCGTCATAGCTGGAACGGATGATGGCGATTATCTCGTCAATGTTGTCTATTGCAATCAGGTAGCCTTCAAGTATATGCGCCCGCTCCTGCGCTTTCTTGAGTTCATACTCCGTCCGGCGGTACAGAACCTGCCGCTGGTGCGCAACGTATTCTTCCAGCATCTGCTTTAGCGACAATATCCTCGGCTGGGACTGGTCATCCACCAATGCCAGCTGCAATATCGCAAACGTAGTCTCCAGCTGGGTCTGCGCGTACAATCGGTTCAGCGTCACCTGCGGATTCGCCTCGCGCCTGAGTTCAATGACTATCCGCATTCCATCACGGTCGGACTCATCCCGCAGCGCCGATATGCCTTCGATACGCTTGTTTTTCACATTCTCGGCAATCGCTTCAAGAAGGCGCGCCTTGTTCACCTGATACGGCAATTCCGTGACGATAATCCGCGTGCGGTTCTGGCCAAACTCTTCCACCTCGCACCTCGCGCGGACTTTCACGCGGCCGCGCCCCGTGGCGTACGCGGCGCGAATCCCGACACGGCCGAGTATGATCCCGCGGGTCGGGAAGTCAGGCCCTGATATATGTTCCATCAGGTCGTCCAGCTCCGCCTCCGGGTTCTCAATCACACACAGGCAGGCGTTTATCACCTCCCGCAGATTGTGCGGCGGGATATTCGTCGTCATGCCGACAGCGATTCCGGTCGAGCCGTTGACAAGCAAGTTCGGGAATCGGCTGGGCAGCACATGCGGCTGCTTGCGCGTCTCGTCATAGTTCGGCTTCCAATCGACCGTCTCTTTGTCGATGTCTCTCAGCATTTCGGAGGCGATTCGCGACAGGCGCGCTTCCGTATAACGCATTGCCGCCGGGGGATCCCCATCAACTGAGCCGAAGTTGCCGTGACCGGAGATCAGTTGATATCTCATCGAGAAATCCTGCGCCATGCGGACAAGCGCGTCATAAATCGACGCGTCCCCGTGCGGGTGATACCGCCCCATGATATTACCGACAGCCGTGGCCGCTTTGCGGAACGGCTTGTCAGATGTCAGCCCGGATTCATGCATGGTATACAGAATCCGGCGGTGAATCGGCTTCAACCCGTCGCGCACATCCGGCAGCGCACGGTCGATTATTACCGACATCGCATAAGTAAGAAATGACCGCTCCATCTCCTCTTCTAGGGGAGCCGCGATAATCTTCTGATCCGGATAACTGATATCCGGTGATTTTTCAGTTTTTGCCATTAGTTGCCTCCGTTTAACCTTTATATACGTCTCCGCGCGCGTCTATCTTGGTTATGATTATTTCATCATCGGTTAGTTCATAAATAACTCTGAATTTTCCTACGCGCAGACGGTATAGGTGCAGATTCCCTTCTCCCTTCATTTTCTTTACATCTCCGTCAGGCAATAAGGAAATCGCTTTTGCTATAGAAACTCGTGTTTGTTTGTCGTAGCTTCTTAATTTTTTCTCAGCAGTTTTACGAAATTTAAGTTTCATTCTTGCTCACTCAAAATATCATTCAAAACAGCATCCCCATCGACTATTTCATCGTGTTTAATCAGATATACAATTTCTTCCTCTTCTTCAGGCGAGAGCCATAGTTCAGCTTCGGCATCAATTATATGGTCTATTCTTTCAAAAACTCTATTCATAGGCGTGTAACGTTTAATCCCGGCGGCCTCCTCTGCTTCGGTTCTCAGCAGGGCGGCTTCCACCTCTTCGTTTTCAACGAACTTTGCAAAGGATAATACCTTCATCACTTGATCGTTGGGCATTCTTTGTATTATATCGATCACGGTTTGTCTTACTGCATCCATAATAATACTACCTCCTTTGAGCTAAGTATCCAGATCCACCGCGTATTTGGCGTTCTTTTCTATATACTCTTTACGCGGGGCAACCATTTCGCCCATTAGGACTGTGAACACTTCGTCAGCTTCTATCGCATCGGTCATTTTGATTTGTTTTAGAATCCGCGACTCCGGATTCATCGTTGTGTGCCACAGCTCGTCGGCGTCCATCTCTCCCAAACCCTTGTGGCGGGCGATTTCAACACGGCCTTTGCCGTCTTCGCCGCGCATTTCGGCGAGGGCCGGTTCAAGCTCCGCTTCGTCTAATATATAGCGCACCGTTTTTCCTTTGGTCAGCTTATACAGCGGCGGCTGCGCGGCGTATACGTATCCGCCCTCTACCAACGGGCGCATGAATCTGAAGAAAAACGTCAGCAACAGCGTCCGTATATGGCTGCCATCCACATCGGCGTCGGCCATGATGATGACTTTGTGATACCGCAGCTTCTCAGCGTCGAAATCTTCGCCCAACCCCGCGCCCAGGGCAGTGATTACCGGCGTGAGTTTATCGTTGCCGTACACTTTGTCAGCACGGGCTTTTTCGACGTTCAGCATCTTGCCCCACAGCGGCAGAATCGCCTGAAATCTACTGTCACGCCCGCCTTTGGCAGAGCCTCCTGCTGAATCTCCCTCGACGATATAGATTTCCGTCAGTGTCGGGTCATTGACGTTGCAGTCGGCGAGTTTACCGGGCAGGCTCATCCCCTCCAACGCGGTTTTTCGGCGGATATTTTCCCGTGCCTTCCGCGCGGCCTCCCGCGCCCTGGATGCTGTGAAAGCTTTCTCCAGAATCGACTTCCCGGCTTTTGGGTTCTCTTCCAAGAAAATCGTCAACTTCTCCTGAACCACGTTATCCACCAGCGACTTAATCTCACTGTTGCCGAGTTTTGATTTCGTCTGCCCCTCGAACTGCGCTTCCATCAGACGGACTGAGATTACGCAGGAAATCCCTTCACGAACGTCTTCTCCCGACAGCTTATCATCGCCTTTTAACATGCCGGTTTTTTTGCCGTAATCGTTCAGCACGCGGGTCAGGGCGGATTTGAAGCCTGTCTCATGCATTCCGCCTTCTGACGTATTGATGTTGTTAGCAAAGCTGAGTATAAACTCGTTATATACGTCCCCGCAGTATTGGAACGCAATCTCCGCCTCTGATGTATCGCGGATGCCTTTAAGGACTACTACATCTTCATGCAGCGGCGTCTTGTTGCGGTTTAAGTACGTGACAAATTCGGCGATTCCGCCATCGAACTGGAACGTGTCGGACGCTTCGCGCCCTTCACGCAGGTCTGTTATCGATATACGCAAGCCGCCGTTCAGAAACGCCTGCTCACGCATTCTTGTGCGCAGCGTGTCGTAATTAAAATCGCATTCGTCAAAAATCGTATCGTCCGGCTTGAACATGACTTCCGTGCCAGTCTTATCGGTATCGCTTGTTTCCGTCAGCGTCTGCACGATATCCCCGCGGGAGAAACGCATTTCATGCACGCGCCCGGCTTTGTGGACGTTGACCACAAGCCATTCAGACAACGCGTTGACGACTGACGCACCGACGCCATGCAATCCGCCGGAGACTTTGTACCCGCCGCCGCCGAATTTTCCCCCGGCGTGCAGCACGGTGAAAACGACTTCCAACGCACTGGTGCCTGTCTGCTCCTGAATATCTATCGGAATCCCGCGCCCGTTATCGCGTACGGTGACTGTCCCATCGTTGCCGATTTCAACCGAGATTTCAGTACAATGTCCGGCCAACGCCTCGTCTATCGAGTTATCGACAATCTCGTATACAAGATGGTGCAATCCTGAAGCTGACGTCGATCCAATGTACATTCCGGGGCGTTTGCGAACCGCCTCCAGCCCCTCCAGCACTTGGATTGCCGACGCGTCGTATTCTGTTATAGTTTCTAAAATGTCCGCCATGGGTGATTTCTTCCTCTCTCCGCTAATGTTTGGGATGCGATTTGTGATATATATATTTTAACCGATGATGGCTCAGCGCAAACAACGAACGACTTCGGCAATTCATCGGTTACGGTAATCACACGTTTTTCCTTTTCCGCCTTGCTCAGAAAATCCCGCGTAGTCTTGCCCCAGGTCGTGTTATCCAGGTCAAAGATACCGATAACATCAGATTCCGGGACAGTTACGTTGTTGCCTATGTGTAAGAACATGTCGTGTCCTCCTGTATGTGGTGGGATAGCGTGTTGAACACCAATTGCGGCGCATAATCAACCCACGGGACGCCGGGGACGGCGTCCCCTACATTGGCCGTTCGTATTGGCCATGTATGGAGAAAACACCGCGCCATGTAGGGGCGGCCATTGGCCGTCCGTGGTATCCAAAATTACGATGTGTTGGAGAAACGGAGATTGAACGTGGGTAACTGACGGACGCGCAATGCGCGCCCCTACGGGGTTGTGTCTGTCGTTTGTAGGGGACGATGGTAATCGTCCCGTTTTGCCTGTTCACACCGGGGAACGTGGGATGCCCCCTACAAAACCCTGCCATTCTCCACCGTGATCACAGCCCCCGATTCCACCCGATCTGTCTCATTGCATGACGTAATCAGCACCTGACCTTGCTTTATCCGATTTAGTATAAAGTCCTGCCTTGCGCCGTCGAGTTCTGACAGCACGTCATCCAATAGCAAAATCGGGATTTCACCGGAGTCGTCGTGGTGGATGTCGCGTTCGGCGAGTTTTATTGACACTGCCGCGGTTCTTGCCTGGCCTTGGGATGCGAATTTCCGTGCTGACATGCTGTTTATCACTATCTCAAAATCATCACGATGCGCACCGGAAAGACACTGCCCGGAACGTATCTCCGCCTCTCGGTGAGTGCGTTGGTGTTCTTCCAACGCGGGCAGCAGCGCTTCCGGGGATTTTCGGCCATCGCCGTATGGGTCAACGCCTGTTACTGTCTTGTATTCAATTTCCAGCACCTCTTCCGTGTTGGAAAACTCATGATGATTCGCCGCGGCTTTTTTAGCGAGCAGTTCAATAAACGCCGCGCGGTAGTATATCATTATTGCACCCTCATGCATCAGCCGCAAGTTAAAGTCATCCAGTAAGTCCAGCAGAGACGGTTTCTTGTGATAATCCCGCAAAATCCGTGTCTTGTGGGCATACAGCTTGTTAAACTCGGATAACGCGGCGGCATATCGCGGGCGCAGCTGGCACAGGCTGTGATCTAACAGGCGTCTTCTCGCGGCGGCCCCGCTTTTTATCATGTCCAGGTCTTCCGGGTTAAATAAGACCACCGACAACCTCCCAGTGAGATCAGCCGCTTTCTTCAGCTTCACACCGTTTGCCAGCAGCTCCCGGCGGCGACCCCGTACGAGCTTTGCCTCCAACATCTGCTCCCGCCCGTGCGACTCGATTCCGGCGCGGATATATGCCATATCGTCCTCTAGCCGGATCAACTCTCTGTCATACGCGCTGCGGAATGATTTGCCGACGGCCAGATAATACACCGCCTCCAGCAAATTTGTTTTCCCTTGCGCATTACGACCCGTTATTACGTTTACACCGGGGCTGAACTGCGCCTCGGAACTTTTGAAATTCCGCCAGCCCTCTAAATAAATCTCGTTAACCGTCATCGGCTGCTGTGACGGCGATAATCTCGCGATTATATCTGACGAAATCGCCGGGACGGATTTTGCGCCCGCGTTCGGTGCAAATTTTGCCATTGACATAGACTTCGCCGTTTTGTATCAGTATCTTCGCCATACCGCCGGTATTTGCTATGTCAGAGAGTTTAAGCAACGAATCCAGCTTGATAAACTCACCTGCAACCGCAACTTCGCGGACGCCTTTTATTTTAACCTTCATAAGCCTTCAATCTGACCGGCAAAATCATATAAGTGAAACCACCTTTTCCATCCTCCACCGGATTTATCACACATGGTGCGGTGGATGTGGAAAGTTCAATGAGAACATCGGTATCCGGGGCGGCTTTTAATGCTTCCAGCAAGTAGCGGTTGTTAAAGCCGATCTCAAGTCCCCCGCCGTCACCGTCCATACGGCATTCGTCAGCGGCCTTGCCGATTGCTGACATCGCGTAAAGTTTGATTACCCCATCCCAGAACACGCACCGTATTGGGCTTTTTATCTTATCGCTGATCACAAGAGACACACGCTCAACAGCGTCTATAAGTTGACTTTTAGTGACGCGAATTTTAATTTCGTTCGTCTGCGGAATAGTGTTCTTGTAGTTTATAAACTCACCCTCCAGCCGCCGGGTTATCAGTACTGTGTCGCCGAATGTGAACATGATGTGCTTTTCCCCAACCGTTATGGCGATGTTTGAAGTTTCATCGGTAATCCGCTCGACCTCGGTCAATGCTGTCCCGGGAACCACGAACACTGTTGCCGGGGCGTCCTCCTCCATCGTCTCGCGTCTTAGCGCCAGGCGGTATCCATCTACTGCGACTATGGTGAGTTCTTTACCCGTCTCAAACAACGCGCCGGTGTGAATCGGGCGGGATTCATTATCACTAACGGCAAAGTTTGTTTGGGAAATCATCTTTTTCAACATCTCGCCGCTGACTTCAAAAGGCCTGCCATCTTCAACTTTCGGCAGCTCCGGAAAATCGTCAGCAGCGGAACCTAAGATTTCAAACACGCTAAACTCACTTTTAATTACCACACTGGAGACAGAGGCTTCCTCATTTATCTGTAACGTCACAGTTTCCCCGGGGAGTTTGCGTATTATTTCAGCAAATAGCCGGGCGTTCAGCACAATCTCACCATCGCTGGCAACTTCCGCCGGAACGGTTGAGACTATGCCCATTTTAAGGTCGTATCCTGAAACGTTTACCGCACCTTCACTGAACGACGCTTCAATCAACAGCCCCTCCAACACAGGTACGGGACTCTTTGAGGATACTGCCCTGGACGCGGTAAGAATAGCGGCCAAAAGCAGCAGCTTTTCACATGTGAATTTCATACTATTATCCTTTCGCATTACTATCTTTTCACAATTTGCACCACCAGCGCATAATTGTGGATATCTATAAAGGGACGGGCATCCTTAACGCCCTATGGCCGCATTTATGTTGCACACAGTCTCTTCAGTAAAGAAATATAAATATTATTTTTATAGTAATAATAGCCGTAGTACAAATTTATGTGGAAAACATCAAAAACACAAGAAACGATGCGGATTTCTGTGCAGGGAACATTTGTGGACAACCAGACTGATTATAAACACCATATGTGGGGTTTAGGTTATCAACACTATACCAACAGTTGATAACTGTGGAAATGTGGTTTTTGTTACTCCATCCGTGCGTTTATGTTTGATGTGATGTCTCTTATAGTCTGTGAAAGCTCCGGCGATTTGCTGATACCGCTTTCTATCTTGCGGATTGACGACAGTACCGTTGAGTGATCCCGCCCTTCAAATAGTTCGCCTATGTCTTTTAGTGACAGGTTTGTCAATGTTCGTATCAGGTACATCGCTATCTGCCGGGCTGACGCCGTGTTTCTTGTTCTGCGCTGGCCTTTTAAGTCTTCGGCGGTCAGCATGTAAAGTTTAGCCGTCTCGTCTATAATTGCGTCAGCTGTAGGTATAAGCTCTTTAGCGCCTTTGAACATGTCTTTTAAATGTTTTGTGACCGATGCCACGGTTATTTCACCCTCCAGCATGTCCCAATAGGCCATTATCATTTTGACAGCCCCTTCCAGCTGGCGAATATTGGATGTCATGTTTTCACATATGTAATCCATAACTTCATCAGTCAACGGCAGCCCGAGTTCAAGCGCTTTGTTCTTGACTATCGCCATCCGCGTCTCATAATCCGGCACCTGGACATCCGCCAAAAGGCCCGATTCAAACCGCGTGACAAGCCGGTCTTCAAGCCGGTTGATATCTCTCGGCGGGCGGTCAGACGTGAAGACAATCTGGCGGTCAAGCTGAAACAGGGTGTTGAATGTGTGGAAGAACTCTTCTTGGGTGGAGACACGGCCGGCTATGAATTGTATATCATCCATCAAAAACAAGTCAGCCCCGCGGTATTTCTCACGGAACTCCACGTTTTTGCCTTTTTGAATTGCCTCAATCAGCTCGTTCGTGAAATCATCGCCTTTGACGTAAACTATATTGTAATGCGGGAACTTCTCGGCGATAGCGTGCCGGATGGCGTGCAAAAGATGCGTTTTGCCCAAACCGGAGTCCCCATAGATAAACAGCGGGTTATACGCTTTTTTTTGCTGCCCCTCAGCCACCGCTAGGGCGGCCGCGTGTGCGAATTTGTTTGAGTTGCCGACAACAAACCGGTCAAACGTATACTCATCAAGCTCCAGCTGGGTAAACTCATCGTTCTCCCGCGTTCTCTGTAAGGCGTTAAGTCCGGCGTCATCCAGAACAGTGACACCAAAATCGGCGGAAAACAGCTCTTTCAGCGCATCCTCAATCAAGCCGGAGAAGCGGCTTACAATCGTGTCACGCTTAAAGCCTGACGGTGTGTGAAGCGTCAGCCTGCTTTCGTTGATATCAATGGCTTGACAATCATCAAACCACGTTGTGACAGACGTTTCAGTCAAATCTGAGCTGATGATTTGCAGTACTTTTGTCCAAACGTCTTCGGCTGAGTTCATTAGCGTTTCCAACCCCTTTAACTTTTTTCATAAGTTTTATGCGGCAGTTTTTCATTTAAAGAATACAGGGCGTGTTTGGAAAAATCCTAAACACGCCCTCTCATTATACCAAAACGATGTGGAAAAATCAAGCTTTTTCGTGTACCGGATTCGGGATTTGAAAATACGGCACCCATGTGTAAGGGCGCACATGGCGCGGCTGTTGTTGGGTTTTGTTCGTTGATCTCGTAGGGGACGCACCCCCGCCACAACGCAAAACGGGACGCCAAGGACGGCGTCCCCTACAGGGTGATAATCCCCCGGTTATATCGAATTCAACGACCGTGTCAGGCTTGATTTCCTGCGCGCGGCTTTGTTTTTGTGAATTATCCCGTTGGCGGCCGCTTTATCTACTGTCTTGACGGCAACTTTATATGCCGCTGTGGCGGATTCTTTGTCCCCGCTCTGCACGGCAGTGTCAAACTTCTTTATATTCGTCTTCATCGTGGATTTGGCAGCCTTGTTCCTGGCGGCCGCTTTCTGCGACAGAATTGCTCTCTTTGCTGAGGATTTGATGTTAGCCATGTTACACACCTCCCTTGTACAGATACTGCGGAGAATAAGTATACCACCGTTTTTTACGGATTGCAAGAGTTTTTTTAACGGCAGCTATTTTTGTGCTAAGACCCGCAGCTTGTACATACTCTCTATAATATAAAAGGGGGTGTTCCTATGCGCGAAATGCGTATATTTGTAATCAACCGCGGGTGGATTTCCATTGCCGCGGCGGTACTTTCCGTCGTTGCCGTATTTTTTGTCATTACAATCGCAGGCGGCGGCGCGGGGCGGACCCTGCCCATCTATAGGGTAGAGCGCGACAACAGAGCCGTGTCGCTGACGTTTAACGCCTCGCGCGATGGCGATATCGAAGCCATCACCGGGATTCTGGCGCAGTATAATGTGCGCGCAACGTTTTTCGTAACAGGTGAGTTCGCCCGGCGGAATCCGGACACGGTAACGGCGGCCGACCGGCAGGGGCATGAGATAATGAACCTCTCCGACGATTATGCCCGGTTCGTGCCGCTGCCCGCCGCGCAGGTTGCCGCGAATGTCACGGCGGCAAATGAAGAAATCGGGAACCTTACCGGGAAGGTTCCCGCACTGTTCCGCGCCCCGCACGGCGAATATGACGACCATGTAATTGAAATCGTACACGAACTTGGAATGCGGGCAATCCAGTGGGACGTTGACAGCCGCGACTATCGCGGGATATCCGCCGAAAGGATAACGCGCCGCGTCACAGGCGCGGTGTCTCCGGGAAGCATCGTAAAATTCCGGGCAGAATCGGCAAACACGCCGGAGGCGCTGCCAGAAATCATAGAATTCCTATTACAAAACGGCTACGCGATAGTGCCTGTGTCAGAACTCCTACTGCACGGCGAGTATACAATCGACCGCGCGGGAAGACAGCTGCCTGTCCGCCAACGCGAGGCGGCATAGGCGATAGCCCATATGTGGACGGCGGGATGGCTGTAGGGCGCGGCAACCTGACGCGCCATGGGTTACATTCATGCGCCGCCCTGTGCCTCCCATTGTACCACACAACGTTTTCGTAGGGGATGATGGCAATCGTCCCATTGAACTGCGGGCGGATTGCCATCACCCCTGCGCATCTCCTACATGGGCAGCGCATAAATTCAACCGCGTCGCGCAGGGATGCCCTACGGCAAATACAATATCGGATCCACCTGGACGCCGTCTATTATAATCTCAAAATGCAGATGCACGCCTGTTGACGTCCCGGTCGTACCCATTGCGCCGATTATCTGGCCCTGATACACCCAGTCCCCAACGCTGACGAATATCTCGTTCAGGTGTGCGTACAACGTCTCGTCACCGTTGTCGTGGCGGATTGTTATTGCGTTGCCGAATCCGCCGTTCCAGCCGGAGAAGATAACCTCGCCGTAATCGGCCGCGAAAATCGGGTCGCCTAATCGCCCGCCGATGTCAAGGCCGCGATGGTTTCGTGAACCCACAGCAATGACCCTGGGGCCGAATCCTGATGTAATCGGCCCGTCCGCCGGCCAGATGTATTGCCGCCCGCGCGGCATTGTGCCTATGGCGATACGCTCCGCCACAGGCGGCTGCGCGAATCGCGATATATCGCGGGATTGCTCCACTCCGTTCAGCCGAACCACTGTCTCCGTCAGCTGTAACAGACCGGATTGACCCTCGCTTATTAGCATTGTCTCACCTTCGGTGAGCGTGTCGTCTTCTACATACTCCGTCTCGTACGGGATCTCTTCTTTTTCTACGACCTCCGTCTCAACGCTTTCAACCGCAAGGCCGGATTCTTCGTTGGACGGGGCCAAAATCTCCAACAGGGCCTCGGTATCTTTTACGATATCCTCGTCCACAACCTGCCGCACAACAGATATGTCCGGCACGAACCATATATATTCCGTCGTCTCGGTCGAATATTCTTCCAGAATTGTCACCAGTACGTCGTAAATCTCCTCACGGCTGTGCAATGCGCCGACTATTTCGTCCTCAACTTTCAGCACGTATTTTTCCGGCCCGCTTGGGGCCTCCTCGGTATATCCGGCATATTCGGTATGCGGCAGATATTCTGCGTACTCCGCAACATCTGCCGACTGCCACAGCGCGAAGCCGAAGACAATACCGGTGCACATCACCATCATCGCCATAGCTGCGTAAACTGCAATTTTTCTGTTAAATTTAAATGTTTGCATAATCCACCTGTTAAGAAATGTTACAATATGTCGAAATATGTGTAACGTTTTAGATACTATTGGTAACAAAAATGTTACTTTTGCAGTTTAACAGGTTTTGGATAATATGTCAAGCGGTTCCTAATGAAAATTTTTGGCTTTATTTGTCAGCTTCCGTTTGGGCGATAATAAACTCCGCCAGGGCGGCCGCATCCTCTAGTCCGAACTCCGGGATTCCGCCCGAACCGGGCGTATCGGTCACGATTGCCAGACAGCTCTCCGCCGGAACCGGCAACTCGGAACCGAGCCGCTGTACCGCGATCTTCGGCCACGGGCCAGTCTTGTACCCTTCGGTGAGGATGATATCCACATCGGTAATCCGCCGCAGCAGGTCGTTAATATCCACCGGGCGGCTCTCAATCACCGCCGCTTTTGTCGCAGATATCACCGCAGTCACATCCGCGCCCGCTTGAGTGAATCTCCAGCTGTCCTTGCCCTCACGGTCGATCTCAAACTCGTGCGCGTCATGTTTGATGACCGCGAGACGAATCCCGCGGCTTTTGAGTTCTTTTATCAGCTTGACAAGCAAGGTGGTCTTGCCTGTGCCTGAGTATGCCACTATTGAATAAATAGGTATATTGTCCATAGTTTTCCGCCTCCAATGCCCCAATTATACTATTGCGTAACCCGGACTTCAAGCTGATTTTTGCCAATTTTGAACAGCCTATATAGGTGACGCTGTCCCCAGCGTCCCGTGGGGTCCCCCGCGAGTCCGTGGTTTGGATGTTCTGCAGGGGACGGGGGCGAGGGTTCAGCGTCTTCCATACCCTCTTTAGTAAAGAGGGTGCCGCCCGCAGGCGGCGAGTGTTTTGTAACATAAAACAAGACTTACGTGTAAACTATCTTTTTTCAGTTGACAGGGGTGTTGGTGTAATGTATAATAAATCTCCGTGTGATGATATATAGTGCACGGATGGGCGGATTAAGTACGCCCCGCGCGGATTGTACCGTTATCTGTCTTTGTGGACGGGAAACGCGAAACATGACAAAATAGAAGCAGTAGGAGGTGCGATTATGCTTAGAACATATCAGCCAAAGAAAAGACATCGTGCGAAAGAGCACGGGTTCCGCAAGCGCATGGCGACTAAAAACGGACGCAAAATATTAGCCCGCAGGCGCGTAAAAGGCAGGGAGAAGCTTTCCGCTTAAGCGGAAAGCAGTTATGAATTATGAGTTATGAATGTTGAATTTTCGGCAATAACTCATAATTCAGCGTTTAATAATTTATGAAATTCACATCGCCGCTTACTGAGAATTATGAATTTAAAAGGGTGTACAACAGGGGGAAAAGCTTGTCTTCGCCGTTTGTTGCCGTGTATTGCAGGCGGAACGGGAGTAATGGGAACCGGCTCGGCATCACTGTCAGTACGAAAGTTGGCAAAGCGGTGCAGCGTAATCGTGTCCGCCGCCGGTTTAAAGAGATTTATCGGCTGAATGAAAACAACCTCGCCAAAGGCTATGATATCGTGATAGTCGCAAGAGTACGCGCCAGGTTCGCGGAGTATGAAGCGCTTGAAAGTTCGATTTTATCGCTTATGAAAAAGCTGAATTTAATGCCGGGGGCGAAAAAATGAAACGGGCGCTTATCGGGTTGGTTCTGTTCTACAGAAAGCGGATATCCCCGCTCTCTCCGCCCAGCTGCAAGTTTATGCCCACGTGTTCGGCGTATGCCTTAGAGGCGCTGGAAAAATACGGCGCGGCAAAAGGCGGCTGGCTGGCACTGCGGCGGATTTTGAAATGCCACCCGTTCAACAAAAGCGGCGGCTATGACCCGGTACCTTAGACGCGCTATGCGCGAAATTGAAAATGCGGTGACATTCTGCAGGGGGCGATGGCAATCGCCCTGTACGAACACACCCCCTGCGTCCGCGGATATTAAGCCGTGACACAAATGAATTGTAAACAGGAGATTATATGGCTACTATTGGAAGACCGTTCGGCGTTTTGCTGATGTTTCTTTATGAGTTTTTTAGCAGTTACGGTGTGGCTGTCATTTTGATTGCCCTCGTTATAAGAATTGTACTTCTGCCGTTTGAGATGAAAGGGAAATTAGGCTCAATGCGGGCGCAAAGGGTGCAGCCCAAGGTTCAGGAGATACAGAAGAAATACGCCTCGGACAAAGCCAAGGCGCAGCAAGAGACGATGAAGCTGTATAAGGAAGAAAACGCAAGCCCGACTTCCGGCTGTCTGTGGAACCTTTTGCCGATACCTATCATGTTTGCGCTGTTCTTTGTCATCAGTCAGCCTATCACAATGATGATGGGTGTACCGGCGGCATATACTGAGCCGGAGGGCGCGATTTATCAAAGGATGGAAGAAGTCGGCTTCGACTTTGAAGAAGGCGGCGGCGGGCGGCATGTGCAAATCGTCCAGGCACAGTTTATTCACGACCATTTTGAGGAGTTTGAGGAGTTTGAGCCCCTCGGTCTGCGTGCGGTCAACTTCAGGTCGTTCGGCATGGACTTGGGCCGTACTCCGTGGAGCTTCATAAGGGAAGAGGATTGGAGCGACTCCTCCACATGGGGGGTCGGAATCTTGATGGTTCTTATACCGCTCCTTTCGGGCGGCTTCCAACTGCTCCATACGAAGATCAACCAGAAAATCGCGCCGCCCGGTTCACCGGAAGGGGCGGGCGGACAAATGCGGACGATGATGATGATAATGCCGCTGTTCTCGGTGTTTATCGGGTTTACAATGCCGGCGGCGCTGGGTCTGTACTGGACGGCCGGTACGGTGCTTATCATATTGCGTGACGTCTGGCTGACAAAACGGTATAATAGGGTGCTGGACGCCGAATACGCGGTTCGCAATGCAGAGCGTGACAAGAAAGAGAAAGAGCTTGAGGAAAAGCGCAAAGAGGCTGAGCGCCGGAAAGCCGAAGGCGGCGAAGAAACCCGTAATCTGAACACATCTAAACGCAAGCAGCAGAGCGCGGAAAGACAAGCCGACGCGGAGAAAGCCGCCGAATGGAAGAAAAAGAACAGCCCGCAGGACGGCAAGGAGATTCAAGACGAGCCAAGCAGGGTCGATGACAGGCGATACGCCAGAGGCCGCGCGTATGACCCCGACAGATATCCTGATGTCCCGGAAGATAAGAATGAAGACGACGGTTATCCGGACGAAGTGGATATTGAAGACGAGGCGGAAGATATCGCCGAAATCGAAGAGACTGAATTTGAAGCAGAGGCTGTCGCAGAAGCGGAGGAGCTGGGTGACGATGAAGGCCTGGATGAGGATGATTCTGAATAAATTATCGCCTTAAATAACGAACAATGTCATGTAAGTTAAGCAGGCGGCCACAGGCCGCCCGCATTGTTGCCGTAGCCGCATTCCCTAACTAAAGATGACATTGTCAAATAAGGAGGGATTCTTGCTATGACAAAATTTATCGAAGTATCGGCAAAGACAGAGGAGGAGGCCGTTCAGTCGGCGTTGAATCAGCTTGGCCTCACGCGGGACGACGTGTCGGTCGAAATAATTGAGCGGGCGAAAAGCGGATTTCTTGGTCTGAAAAGCACCCCGGCCGTGGTCAGGGTGATTTATGAAGTGAACGAAAGCCGTGCCGAACGTGTGGAACGGTTTCTTTCCGGCCTTTTTGTCAAAATGGACATTGATGCTTCACAGGAAATTTTCGACGAGGGGGATACGATAAGCGTTGTCATCACCGGCGGGGACCCCGGCGCATTGATCGGCAGACGGGGCGAGACGTTAGACGCTATGCAGCACCTGACAAATTACGTGATAAACAAAGGCGCGGCCGACAGGGTGCGGGTGAATCTGGATACTGAGAATTACAGAGACCGGCGGAATGAAACGCTGGAAAATCTGGCGAATAAAGTGGCGCGGAAAGTTATAAAGTACCGCCGGAACATTACGTTGGATCCGATGAACGCGTATGAGCGGCATGTTATCCACACGGCGCTGCAGAATTATGAAAATGTCACGACATACTCGGTCGGGAATGAGCCGAACAGGCGTATCGTGGTGGCTTTCGGCCGCAGGAATGAGCGGCAGGATAGAGATGACCGCCGCGGCAGCCGCCCGCCGGACAGAAGAAATGACCGCAGAAGTGCCCCTGTCCCGCAACAAGACACAAGTGACAACAGCATCAGCAATAATGACTCTACATCCCAATACCGTGAATGGAGCTGAGCTAGGCTATGATTTTTGAGAGATTGAAAAATTCGCTTGCGGAGCAATTTGACGCCGACCCCGCGGAAATCACAAGAGAGACGAATATAATAACCGACCTCGGCGCCGATTCACTGGATTTAGTCGAGCTTATAATGTCCTTTGAGGAAGAGTACAACATAAGCGTGGTTGATGAGGCCGTCTACGAATTCAAGACGGTGGGCGATATTACGGATTTTATTGAGGCGATGATTAGTACATAAGGTGGCAAGGGCGGCTCCGCTGATTAGGGGCCGCTTTTTTGTTGGAGATGGTCGTTGTAGGGGCGACCGTCTCGGTCGCCCGCGGGCGGTCGGGGACGACTGCCCCTACATGATGCAGTGGTTTCCACGTATGTGATCAATTTGCACGGCCCCTTCACTCACCACAACGGCGCGTCAGGTTGCCGCGTCCTGCAACCACTCCGTCGGCGTTGCCGCCACCCCTCCGAGGGAGGGGAATTTTTGATGCACCCTCCGGCTCATTCCCCTCCCTTGGAGGGGTGCCCCGCAGGGGCGGGGTGGTTCTCCTGCCCCCGCAAAAATTACGGCTTGCACCAAGCCGCATAACATGTTAAACTATATGTCGAATGCTGCATATAATATGTAGGGTGTGCCGGAACATGCCGTGCCCCAAATAAAAAATTTTAATTTGCCGTGGCAGCATTTGTATATTTTGCTTTGCTTTGTGAGAGAATTATAGTAACACGGTTACATACTTACCATCCGGCGGCCGTAACCGTGAAGACTATACTTCATCGGAGAGTGATGCCGTGTGATGACTACCGGAATCAGAAGAGGAGACATTTTTTACGCCGACCTCAGCCCCGTTGTGGGCAGTGAACAGGGCGGAATGCGGCCTGTGCTTATCGTCCAGAATGACACGGGCAACAAGCACAGCCCGACGGTGATTGCAGCTGCAATCACCTCACAGATAAACAAGGCCCGGCTACCGACTCATATTGAACTCGGCGCCAGAAGCTACGGCCTGTCAAAAGATTCGGTCGTGCTGTTAGAGCAGATCCGGACGCTTGACAAAAAACGGCTGAAAGAACGCATGGGCCAGCTGGACGATAAGCTGATGGACCAGGTGGATAGCGCAATTGCCGTCAGCTTTGGCCTAAGCTGAAATTCTCCCGGGGGGACGGATAGTCCCCCCGGACTTGAAACGGAGGATACATACATGAAGAAGAAACTGGTGACGGCTTTGGCTGTTATGGCGGCGGTCATGCTGCTTTTGGGTGCGGGCGCGCTTATCGCCAATGCGACGACAGGGACACCCGCGGATCCGCTTGTCACGCTGGGGTACTTGAACGACGTATTCGCCCCGCAAGTGATGCAAGAACTCAGGGGAGATGTTACCCGCGCGGAACAAGCGTTGTCTCAGCAGATTGCCTCTGCCGAGGCCGCATTGCAGGCGCTGATTGGGACAGACACCCCCGGCGGAGCGGTGCCTCCGGCAGAACTGTTCACACTCGTCACACTCAGCCGCGGACAGCGGATTACGGCGTCCGTCGGTACCGAGATGATGCTGAGAATCGGCACCGCAACCGGATTCGGTTCCACGCCCGCGCTTGTCAACTATACCACCGGCGCGACATTGGCCCCCGGCGGTTCGCTTGTGACGAACAACATGTACTTGATTACAATCGAAGGCAACGGAATAGAAGCCACCGCCGACCTTGTGCGCGTATTGGTTCGCGGGAACTTTACGGTCGGGCGATAGAATCACAACCATAGACACGGGAACGCCATCTGAATACGTCTACAACCCGAATCCCATGCATATTAATTATGTATGGGATTTTTTATTCTGCATAAGGAGGCAACATGATGGACAACTTAACCGGAACTCACCGCGTCGTCCGCGCCGGGGCGGATGCCGGGACTTTGACGATATCTCAGCGCGGGAATATGACGATGTTTGAGCTGATATCCGACCTTGAAAGCCGTGATATCCTGCGGCTGGCCGGAGTCTCTCACAAGCAAGAGTACGCAATAATCGGCGTCGCCGAGCCGGAGGGCGGGATGTTAAAGCTGCGGAAAAGCTTCAGTAAATCGGCGCTGAAATCGCTGGACTTGGACGAATCCGCCGGGTTTTTTTTGATACTCCGCGATGAGAAATTTAGGGCGGATGCGGAGCCGTCGCTGGAGGAGCCGCCGGAGCAAACTCCGGAACCGCTGCCGGAAAATCCGCCCGATCCATTGCCGGAATCCGATATGGAAGCAGTTATTCCGCAGGAGCCGCTGCAAGCAATCACGCCTCTGCAAGCGGCCGCACCTCCGCCTGAACCGCCTCGCGTTACGCGGATTTCACCATCTCCGAGTCCGTCGGAGGTTCCTTCGGTGTCGCCGGAAGTTCCGCGTGTGGAAGAAGAACCGTCTGAATCCACCGCCGCAGCGGGGTGGAAGCCGATTTCAGACCCGTCACGGCTCTTCACAGACCCCGATATCGCCGCCGCGTGTGCGGGTGCGAAAGGCTGCCTGACAATGCAGGCCGACGGAATCACCCTGCTGGCAGTTCCGGTTGTGCCGGATGAGCCGTTCCCTATGATGCCGGTGTTCTGCTTCGGCGACTCGGTGAAAATCAACGGACGGGAGTATATTGTGTTTAAATCAAAAAACGGCAATTTTGTGATTTAAGCCGTGCTGCGGGGCAGTATAATCCCGGCGCGGCGGCGCATACTAATTATCGGATTATAAAACACGATTTTCGCGTAGGGGTGCACGTCCGCGGACGGCCAATGGCTGCCCCTACGCGGCGAAACATGATAACGGAGGTATATAATGGCAAGTCTTACAACAAAAGAACTAACGGCGCTGGAGGATCAGATATCGGCGGAGCTGACAATGGTCAAAAAAGCGCAGGCGATGGCGGGCATGGTTACGACGCCCCAAATTCAGCAGAGCCTTAATAGCTTTGCCCAAAAGCACCAGCAACATGCCGATACGTTGATGACGTTTTTACAGTAGGAGGTTAACGATAAATGACAACTCAAAAACTGACGGAAAGACAAATCTTGCAAGATTCGCTGATGAGCCAGAAGCAGATGACATCAGCTTACAACACTTTCGCCGGGGAGTGCGTGTCCGAACAGCTGCGCTGCGCGATGCTGAACATCCTGGATGACGAGCATAAAATGCAGTCTGATATTTTTTGCACAATGCAATCAAACGGCTGGTACCAAGTGGAACAGGCCGACCAGCAGAAAATCCAGCAAGCGAGGCAGAAACTTACGTCCGCACAATAACAGCCAAAGCCGGGTCTGACTAAAGACCCGGCTTTGTGTTTTGCAGATGACACTTATCTTTTTATGCAGTACGACGCATTTTCAACAGCCAGCTTGAAGCCGCATGAATAATACAAATCGCTTGCATGAGTGTTTAACCTATCGACCACTAAATCAACTGTGTCCGCGTTGAACTTGTTTAATGCACAGTCAACAACTGCGTTTAACAATGCCCAGCCATAGCCTTTACTGCGGGAACCCTCTGAAACGGCAAAGATTTCTGCCGTTATGCGGCTGGCGTCGTCATAGCGCTTCAATACACCGTAACCTACAAATGCGCTATTTTCATCCAGCGCGCAAAACACCTCCCGGTCTTTGCCGATAGAGTCTATCAGTTCTCTGCCCGAAACATAGGCGTCTGGGAAAGTATCATGCAGTATTTGAATGACGTCGTTTTCAAATTTATCACTGTACGGGACAACGCTGCGCTTGAGCTGCTGCGGCTTGTAATTGGCTTTTTTCAGAAGCAGATGATACTCGTTATCATTACGCTCAGCGGATAACAATTCCATCAACCGGTGGAGGTTCTTGTTCCTCACGTCGAAATAAAAGTTGAATCTTGCTGCGTTTGCAAGTTTGGACTCAGCAAAAGCAAACATTTCCTTTGCGGCATCCTCGCTCCATTCACTGCTGAAATACGGGCCGACGCAATCGACCCAATTACTTTCGGGATTTACAAAGCATCCAAGAATGCCTGCTAAATCATCGTGTGAAAAATATCCTATCATAAGACTGCCGTGGTTACCCATGATAAATTCAAAGTCGCCGCGTATGTTTTCTTTCGATTTCGGGCAGTATGCGCTGTTGTTTTCCGGTTGGTTGTTCCGCAGAAAAGCAATATCAACGCATTGCTGTAAATAGTCGGAACTAAGTGCTCTTATCATATTCATATGCCAACCTTGTATAATGAAAACATAGGGATTCATTATACATTTCCTTTCATTGATCGGTAAGATAGCCCTATACTATCTGTGGACGCTGCGGCTTGGTTACGCAACCTACGGCGGTTTCGACCGA
>WQWC01000007.1 GCA_009785525.1 Oscillospiraceae bacterium
AATAAATTTAGATGATAATATACCCCTAGATGGTAATATAACCCTGTTTGCCCAGTGGGCACGACATATAGTGACCTTTCTCCTAGACGGCGGTACGTATGGAGGCAGCAATCAAGCGCTCTTGGTGCAATCGGTACCCCACGGGCAAGATGCAACGGCATTGAGCGCGGTGCCAACACGCAATGGCTATACATTTACCGGTTGGTCGCCTGTGCTGAATCTTATTAATGTGACAGAGAATAGGGAGTTTGTCGCCCAGTGGATTCGGAACCATACAGTAACCTTTGACCTAAACGGTGGCGAGTACGACGGCGATCAGGATCTTTTGATACAAACAGTGCCTCATGAACAAGATGCAACGGCGCTGAGCGAAAATCCAACGCGTCCGGGCTTTACATTTAACGGTTGGACTTCTGTGTTGAATCTTTTGAATGTGACAGAGAATAGAACATTTGTCGCCCGGTGGACGCCTATAGACACCACGGCACTCACAGTAACATACGACGTCACCGGCACAAGACCGGCAACATACAGCGGAATGCCGGCATCCCCGCAAACGGCAGCGGCGGGTGACACAGTCACCGTCGCGCCCACCCCAACAACCACCGAAACAACGCACAACGGCGTAACCGGCACATGGACGTTCAACGGATGGAACCACGCGACGATCACCGGCCCGACATTCACAATGCCAAACGCGCATGTAACGCTCACCGGATTCTGGACGTTTACACCGGCCACCGGCGGAAACGGCGGCATTCCCGGAGGCGGCATCCCTGGCGGGGGAACGCCTGGCAGTGGCACCCCGGGCGGCGGCACGCCGGGACAACCCGGCAATGGCGGCGGCCCCGGCCCGTTCTCTCCATACCATAACTCGTTCATCATCGGGCGGCCCAGCGGGAACATCTATCCCCGCGACAACATGACCCGTGCAGAGGTTACGACCGTGTTCTTCCGCCTGTTAAGCGATGACTTCCGGGCGCAAATGTGGAATCAGCAAAATCCGTTCTCCGATGTAAACGGCACAGACTGGTTCAACAACGCGGTATCAACGATGGCGAACGCAGGCGTTGTGCAAGGGCGACCGGACGGAACATTCCAGCCGAACCACCCCATCACCCGTGCCGAGGTAGCGGCGATTACCGCAAGATTCTTCAACGAGACGAGTCAAAATCCGGGCGCGTTTATTGACACCGCCGGACACTGGGCAGAGGGGTATATTGATCTGCTGGCTGACTTCGGCTGGGTACAAGGCTCCGGCGACGGAATCTTCAGGCCCAATGACCCGGTGACAAGGGCTGAGGTAGCGGCGATTGTCAACCGTATGCTGAATCGTGTGCCGGAATCCATAGATAGTCTGCTTGACGGACGGACGCTATGGCCTGACAAGACGAACCAGGGCGCGTGGTACTATCTGTATCTGCAAGAGGCCAGCCACTCCACGGAGTTTGAGCGTTTGTCGAACAGCTATCTGAATTGGACCGAGCTGCTGTCCCATATCGAGTGGCAGTTGCTGGAGTTGCCTGATTCGAGACCCGGCGACGTTCGGACTTCCAGAAGATGAGTTAAATTAAATCATGCAGGCAGCGGCTGCAGCCGCCCTGCCGTAAGAAAAGTTTTGTGACAGAAAATCGGCATAGCTTGTGCTATGCCGATTTTCTTTGCCCTCTGACGGGTGTTGTCAAAACGATGAATTAAACTTTTTTACCTATTATTAGACAATTTAAAGCATTAACTGTTGACACGTTTATGAATACTGTGTATCATTGACAGGTAAGCGTCACCTTTGACGTATATTTGTCAATAAAACCCACAAAAATGAAGGAGATGTATAAAAATGAAAAAGAATAAAATCATAGCCCTGATTATCGCTTTAGTGATGGTCATGGCACTGGTGGCGGCCTGTGGTCCGGCTGCGGATGATGGCGACCGCCCGGCAACTGGGCAGGACACCCAGGACACCCCGCCTGCCGCCGCCCCAGGCGAAGGCGGCGGTATGGAGCTTGATGCACCGGTTGAAGGGGCGGCACTGGCTGAGCATATTGATGTCATAATCGACAACAATCCGATAGCCGTCGTCAACCCATTCAACCCGGCTTCAAACCCGACTTCTACCAGCTGGGTGTTTGTCATGGTACATGACCGGCTGATCGAAAGAGATCATTCCACAGGTGAGTTCGTGCCTTCCCTCGCGCATAACTGGCGCACGGAAGATTATCAGACTTTCGTCTTCTATCTGCGCGATGACGTCTATTTCCACAACGGGCAGCAGTTCACAGCTGATGATGTTATCTTCACGGTCGAATACGGCAGGGAAACCGGCGTGGGCTCGCTCGGATTCGCCCGGTGGTCGGCTGTTGACACCATGACGGCGATTGATCCATTTACTCTTGAAATAGTTTTGAACAATGTCAATGTTGACTTTTATCACGACATAGCGCATCCCCCCGCATCTATTTTAAGCCGCACCGCGCTTGAGGCTGACTCAGCCACAGGTCACCATATAGGCACGGGTCCCTATGTCATTCGTGAGCTTATTCCCGGCGACTTCGTCACGATGGATATGAATGAAAACTTCTGGAATGAGAGATTTGACCCGCAAACCCAAACCGTAACACTGCGCTTTATTCCGGAGCCGGCTGCCCGGACGACAAGACTGTGGACCGGTGACACTCATATAAGCTTCAGCACCAGTGCAGACGACATTTATCGATTCCAGGCGTTGCCGAATGAGTTCAACGTCATCGGGCACACGTTCAACACAATGCAGGGATTCTCTATGAACTTAGCCGATCCGGTATTGCAATGCTGGCATCTCAGAATGGCCATAATGCACGCGACGAACAGGTCGGACGTAGCCCTCTTCGCTGCAAACGAGTGGGCGGTAAACGTTTTGGAAACTGACAGAGGCGGCGGAACAATATGGGGACATTCCATGGACTTCCGCAATAATGATATCCCCGGAGTTGATTTTAACCTCGAAATGGCGGCGTACCATCTGGCGCAGTCGGATTATAACGGCGAGGAAATCGAAATCGCGGCCGCAATCATTACAAATGTCAGGGCAGCCCAGGCCATGCAGGAGCAATTGAGGGTTGCAGGCATCACCGCACGTGTGATTGAGTTTGACTCGCCCGGCCTGAATGCCCACATGGCAGATAATCCCACCCAGATTGTTTGGCTTGCGTTAAACAACACGCTTGCGGCGGGTTCCATCAGGACATTCTTCCACTCTGAATCGGCAATGAACAGGATGAGGATGAACTTCAACAATCCGGCAGTGGACGAAATGCTTGACCGCGCTGCGACGACGCTTGACATCAACGAGCGCCGCGCTATCTACATGGAGGTCCAAGAACTTCTTGCGGCGGATCCGGCGTTTTGTATAGTCTTCTGGCGCATCAACGGAGTTGTTGCCCATGCAGGCATTGGCGGAGTCGTTCTTCCGGCGGACAATGTGTCGGTTGACCTAAGAGAGATTTTCTTCGTTACAGACTAACTACATAAAAACCGGAACAGCATATTCGGCGGCCGGGGGCGCAGCGTTCCCGGCCGCTATATGGGAGGGAAGATCTTTGTTACGCTACATATTCATTCGCATCTTGTGGTTGATTCCGACTATTATTTTGGTGTCGCTTATTGTATTCAGTCTTATGGAGCTGGCCCCCGGCGATGCTGTGGCCGGCATACTTATGTACGCTGAAGATATCTCCGACGAGGAAATTGCAGAGCTTAGAAGAATGCATAACCTTGACAGGCCTATGATATACAGGTACGGAGTATATATGCGTAACCTATTACGGGGAGACTTGGGGGTTGGCGCCGTCACCAGAACGCCCGTGTGGGATGAGTTTATACGACGATTGCCAAATACGCTGATACTGTCGTTTGTATCCCTTATTATCGGGGTAGGTGTTGCCATTCCGCTTGGCATAATAGCGGCAAGGCGCGCCACAACGCTGGTGGACAATTCCGTGACAGTATTTTCCATGATCGGAATGTCGATGCCGCTATTTTGGATAGGTATACTGCTAATGCTTATCTTTGCACAGCGCCTTCAATGGTTGCCGGCAGGTAATTTTGACGACGGGTGGCGAAGTCTTGTATTGCCGGGAATTGTCGGCAGTTTTACGCTGATGGCAAACGCCGCCAGACAAACGCGATCCAATATGCTTGAGGTCTTAAAGTCGGACTACTTACGTACCGCGCGGGCTAAGGGAGTGCCGGAAGAAATCGTCATCAGGAAACACGCGCTCAACAACGCTTGGATTCCGATCATAACGGCTATCGGGACCTCTCTGAGCAATGTAATCGCGGGTGCTGTCGTTGTCGAGATGGTATTCACATGGCCGGGCATAGGGCGTATGGCTGCCGAAGCTGTTGGTTCACGTGACGTGACAACCGCCACCGGCGTTATCATAATGACGACGATCATGTACGTTTTGGTGCAGTTGATAGTCGATATACTCTATGCGTTTGTCGATCCCAGAATAAAGGCTCAGTATAAGAATTACGGCAGAAGAAGAAAGAAAGCCGCAGTGCCGAAAAAGCCGGAGGCTGTCTTAGCCGCGCCTACGGAATCAATAAAACCGGAAGAGGCGCTGCCGCCGGTGAGTATTGAAACGCCGCCGGAGCCTCAGACTCCGGAACCAGTTATGCCGGCAGCCGCGAAACCGGAGAGGAATCGCGCCGTTGCCACTGGCAGCAAGGCCGCGCGCGTATCGTTTGCAACACGGACTTTTGATAAAGACGGGCTTAAGTCATCTGACGCGGAGGATGAAAAAGACCTTTCCGCTGATGACTCCATACTTGTTTCTAAAAAATATAAGAAGCGCAGCCAAATGGGCGAAATCTTCCATCACATGAGCAAAAACAAAGGCGCAATGGCTGGATTGATTATCTTCGGCATAATGATTATTTTGTTCATTGTGTCGCTGTTCATCAGTTGGGACTCCGTCGTTTCAATAAGCGCCCAGAACAGATTAGCTTCCCCCAGTTTGGCGCTGCCATTCGGCGCTGATAACATGGGCCGCAACGTATTCTTGCGGGTGATTTACGGTACAAGGTATACCTTGGCCATAGGCCTTGGCGCGGTTACTATCGCGGCGATTTTCGGAGTTACCGCTGGTTGTATCGCCGGCTTCTACGGTGGAAAGTTAGATAATATAATCCTGCGTATTTCAGACGTTGTCGCCTCAATACCGGGAATGTTGTTGGGGATGGTAATCGTGACAGTGCTGGGGCAAAGCTTTCAGAACTTGATTATTGCAGTTGGCGTCCAGGCAGTACCCATATATTTGCGAATGACAAGGGCGACGACAATGACGTTGCGGAATAACGAGTTTGTCGAGGCGGCGCAAGCGGTCGGGCTATCCAATGTACGAATAGCGTTCTCTCAGGTTCTGCCCAACGGATTGGCTCCGATTATCGTCACACTCACCGCCAGCCTTGGTATATCAATTATTGTTGCGTCATCGCTCAGCTTTCTTGGGTTCGGCGTTCCGATACCGCAGCCTGAATGGGGCGCGATAATTGCGGACGGAAGGGAATTCGCAACCCGTGCGCCATGGCTGATGACTTTCCCGGGTGTGTTTATAATGCTCACGGTACTTGCATTTAATCTGCTTGGCGATGGTTTGCGCGACGCGCTTGATCCAAAGCTGAAGAAGAGATAGCATTTTGCACGCGGCGGATATGAGCCGCTTGAGATATATACGATTCGAAGGGAGACAAACAATGGAGAATGTTGGTGCGAACGGGGCCACAAGGGATTCTGATTTGCATGACGCCGAAACCGTCCTTGATGTAAAGGACCTGGTAGTTCATTATGTGCTGGAAGACGAGACTGTCGAGGCAGTCAATGGTATTTCATTCAGCCTGAAGAAAGGGCAAACGCTCGGCCTGGTGGGTGAGACGGGCGCGGGAAAAACATCGACAGCGCTGGCGATACTCAACCTGGTTCAGATGCCGCCGGGCGTCATAAAAAGCGGCACGATAAATGTATGCGGAGCCGAGGTCTTGAAAATGACCCCGAAGCAGCTTGAGAAAATGAGGGGCAAGGATGTATCAATGATCTTTCAGGACCCGATGACGGCGTTAAACCCCGTAATGACCGTGGGTGAGCAGATTGCCGAAAGCATAAAATACCATGAAGGCCTGTCGGCGAAAGAGTCGATGATCAAAGCGGAAGAAATGTTGGAACTGGTCGGCATTCCGGGCATACGCTCGACGGAGTATCCGCACCAGTTTTCCGGCGGCATGAAGCAGCGCGTGGTCATAGCTATCGCCCTTGCATGTAACCCGCAAGTCTTGCTTGCTGATGAGCCGACATCCGCACTGGATGTGACGATACAGGCGCAGGTGCTTGACATGATGAGGGAATTGAAAGATAAACTGGGGACAGCGCTTATAATGATTACCCACGATTTGGGCGTTGTGGCAAAAGTGTGCGACAGCGTGGCGGTAATGTATGCCGGCAAGATAGTGGAGCACGGTACGCTTGAAGATGTTTTCAACACGCCGATGCACCCGTATACGGAGGGCCTGTTTAACTCGCTGCCGAATATCGAGGACAGCGCTGCCGAGCTGATGCCGATACCCGGTCTTATGCCGGATCCGACAAAGCTCCCGCCCGGATGCGCATTCGAACCGAGGTGCAGATATGCGGTGGAAGCATGTAAAGAGCCCTGCGAAGTGAGGTCGATAAGCGGCACGCACAAGCTGCTGTGTACCCGGTACAACGAACCCGAATTCAGGATAGATATGGAACGAGGTGAGGCGCAATGACAGAAAACCTGATAGAGATAAAAAACCTAAAGAAGCACTTTAAAACTCCCAACGGGACGGTGCACGCGGTTGACGGCATCTCGTTCGATATCAAGCGGGGGGAGACGGTAGGCATAGTCGGAGAATCCGGGTGCGGAAAAACGACGACCGGCCGTGCCGCAATACGTCTGATAGAACCGACGGCTGGGCAGGTCTTTTTCGAGGGGAAGGATATCTTCTCAATGGGCCGCCGCGCCTTAAACAAGGCCCGCAAAGACATGCAGATAATATTCCAAGACCCGTTCTCATCGCTCAATCCTAGGATGACGGTGTTCGATACTATAGCGCTGCCGCTGAAGTATCACCAAATCATATCCGGCTCCAAGAAAGTGGATATAGAGCGGCGCGTGATTGAGTTGATGGAGACGGTCGGCCTTGCTGAGCGCCTGATTAACACGTATCCGCACGAGCTGGATGGCGGCCGCAGGCAAAGGATCGGTATAGCCAGGGCGCTGGCTGTCGAACCGAAGTTTATTGTGTGCGATGAGCCGGTGTCCGCGCTTGATGTATCAATTCAGGCTCAGATATTGAATCTGCTGAAAAAGCTGCAGAAAGACCGGGGACTGACGTTCATATTCATAACGCATGACCTGGCGGTTGTGAAGCATTTTTCTGATACTATCATCGTCATGTATTTGGGGCTGGAGGTTGAAAAGGCGCCTGCTAATGAATTGTTTGCAAACCCGATGCACCCATATACAAAGGCACTCCTGTCGGCGATCCTCGTCCCCAAAGTCGGGGCGAACAAAGACCGCGTTGCGTTGCGCGGGGAGCTGTCGATGCCGATTGACCCTCCCGATGAATGCCGATTCGCGCCGCGCTGTAACTACTACAACCCAGCGAAGTGCGACAAAGGCAGACCCCCGCTGATTGAAGTATCGCCGAACCACTTCGTAGCCTGCCACTGCATAGGCCCCGGCGGCCGAAACGATCTGGTTCTTCAGTAAAGTACAGATTTAAAACTTAACTAAAATGAAAAACGGAGGTATAGATTTTGTCTATACCTCCGTAAGTTTTTGTAGGGGAGGATGGCAATCCGCCCGTTTGGTAACCTGTATTCGGGACGATTGCCATCGTCCCCTACGAAATACAATGCATTGCGCCGTCCGCGGAAATCCCCGTGGTCTTGCACATACGGACGGCCAAAGGTCGTCTCTACATGGCCAGGTGCATTTTACACACACATTTCCAAAATCACTTCAGTGAACATCTTTGCGCTCATCATCAGGTGATCCAGCTCCATGAACTCGTTCGCGCCGTGGATGTTGTTGTCGGCCCCGGGGAACCCGCAGCCGAAGGCCACGCCGCCTGGGATATCGTGGACGTAAGTAGACCCGCCGATGGCAAGACACTCGCCCTTTTCGCCGGTGTAATCTTCGTAAATCCGCAGCAAGGTCTGCACAAACGGTGTATCTTCCGGTGTGTGGTGAGATTTGTAGATTGTCAGATCGTTAACACTGATACCCTCGCGTTTAAATGCCGCGCGGGTTATGGCTTCTATGTCGATTTCATCCGCGCAAATCGGTGTGCGGCTGTCGAAATTGGCGGAGAATCCGGTTGGCGTCAGCTCCAGCACACCGAAGTTTACCGTCAGCTCACCGGAAATCTTGTCGCTCATTTCCAGACCAAGATTCTCCCCGCGTATATCCCCATGAGGGAACAGGCGGTTCAAGGCTTGGACATGTCGGAATCCGGCAGTATCGGCGAATGACATTGCCGCCAGCATTTCCAGCAGCGCCGTCTGCGCGTTAATTCCCGCTGACGGGTGCGCCGCGTGCGCCGATTTGCCGTGGGATGTGAGGACAACCCGATTCGGGGCGGGGGCGCTGGTAGGGTTTTCACCTTCAAAACTAAAATCCGCCGGATTAAAGTTTTCCGGGGTAAACTCGTCCGGCGCGGCAGTGAGCATCGCACCTGTTTTTTCGGAATATTTGCGGCAGAGCAACGCGGCTTCGGCCAACGAAATGCCCTCAATCACTGCTTTGCAGAGCGGGGGAACGGCGTTTGCAGTCGCACCGCCGGAGATAGAGATGACTCGCGGCAGGGTGGAATCCGCTTCCCACTCCGCGCCGAATACCGGCACCAGCCTGCCTTTTTCAAGATTCATCACAGGGAAACCCGCGTCCGGCGTGAATACATACGTCGGCGGTGCGGCTTTCTCCAGATACTGCGCGATATCCTGGCAGCCGGTTTCCTCGCCGGAGCCGAGAATCAGCCTGAATCCGCGTGTGAACTTCGGGCAAAGCTCCGCCGCGCAGTAGAGTGCGTACATCGCGGCAACGGATGGGCCTTTATCGTCAGATGTACCCCTGCCGTAAAGCTTTCCGTCCTTGATCAACAACTCAAACGGATCGGAACTCCAACCCGGCCCGGCTTCAACTATGTCCAGATGCGCCAAGATGCCGAGTTCGGGCAGTTTATCAGCTGTTGGGCCGTAATCGGCGGTAATTATAATGTCTTCAAAGTTTTCCACCGTGAATCCGCGTTTTTCTAACTGCGCTTGGACAACGTCCAGAACCTCACGTGCGGCCGGGCCGTATGGCTGGCCATCAGCCGGAGCGCTTCTGACACTGTTTATCGCGACAAGCGCTGATAAATCACTTATCATTTCGTCTGAATGTTGATTGAACCATTCGTCAATTTTCTGCCGTAATTCAACTTTCATCTCGTCCATAAATAGCTAAAATCCCCTTATAAGTCATATAGCAGTCCAGTTTTGAAACAATCTCATACGGCGCGTGCATAGACAGTACCGGCGGACCCGCGTCGATTGTCGGAATGTTTCTGTTAGCCATGAATTTAGCGATCGTCCCGCCGCCGCCTTGGTCAACTTTACCCAACTGACTCATCTGCCAGATAACGCCCGATTTTTCAAAGACAGTTCTCAGCGTCGCCACAACCTCGGCAGACGCGTCGCTCGCGCCGCCTTTGCCCCGGGCTCCTGTGTATTTCAAGACGCCGAGGCCGCATCCAAGCATCGCGGCGTTCTGCTTTTCGCTGACTTCCGGGAAGTTCGGGTCAAACGCGTTGCAGACATCTGACGACAGGCAGAATGAATTGTGGAAGCAATCTCGCAGTTTCACGTCCTGTGCTTCGCACAAGTCCTCCATAAAATCCTCAAACATCGCCGACTGCATTCCAGAAACACCGTCAGAGCCGACTTCTTCTTTGTCCACCAGCACGCAAACGGCAGATTTCGCCGGGGTTTGCGCCATATCCAGAATCGCCCGCAATGCGGCGAACGACGTCGATCTGCTGTCATGTCCGTACGCGCCGATCATTGACCTGTCGAACCCGACGTCCCGCGCGCGCATTGCCGGGACGGCTTGGAGTTCCGATGATAGGAAATCTTCCTCAATTATGCCGTATTTTTCGTTCAGCATGGTCATCACGGTGCGTTTGAATCTGTCGGAGTCCTTTTCCTCGCCTGTCGGTGTGCTTCCTACCAGTATATTCAAATTCTCGCCTGTAAAGGCCTCTCCCAGTGTTTTTTTCTCCTGATCTTTGCCAAGGTGTGGCAGAAGGTCGGTAATCATAAACGTGGGCTCGCTCTCATCCTCGCCTATTACTATGTTGACTGCCTCGCCGGATTTTTTGATGACAACGCCGTGCAATGCCAGCGGTAAAGCTACCCATTGGTATTTCTTAATCCCGCCGTAATAGTGAGTTTTGAAGAACGCCATACCGCCGTCCTCGTACAGCGGCATCTGCTTTAAGTCAATACGCGGTGTGTCGATATGCGCACCGACGATGTTGACCCCGTGTGAGAGGTCTTTCTGCCCGATGTATGCCAGCATAAGCACTTTGCCCCCGGCGGCGGTTGTATATAACTTCTCCCCCGATTTCACTGCCATGCCGCGCTTATACGGCGTGAACCCGCGCTCCGCGGCGAGGCGAATCCCCTCGACCACCGATTCCCGCTCCGTCTTTGCTTTGTTCAGAAAATCTTTGTACAGCTCACAGTACGCGTCCGATTTTTTCTTCTCATCGTCGCTTATCACGTCGTGGATATTTTTTTTCTTGTAGAACAGCTCATCACTCATTAATATATCCTCCAATCAAATTTATGAAAAAGGCCTTGCATTCAGCCTCGAATTCTTCATGAGTATTATACACGTTTCGCAGCAGATAATCGCAGTTTTCTTCAAAAAAACGCTCCGGCTTCTGGGCTGATATCCTCTGCTCAGCCCCTGCTCGCGTCAGCCCGTCACGGGCGATAATCCGCGCTATCCGTGTCTCAGCGGGGGACACCACGCCAACGACAGCATTGCAAGTTTTGCCGAGACCGCTTTCAATCAGCGCGATTGCGTCAACTCCCACGATACGTCCGCCCTGGGATTGCCATTGCCGGACTCTGCGCTCCCGCTCCGCCGCTATATACTTGTGCGTAATTGCGTTAAGTTCCAGCAGCGCGGCGGGATCGTTGAAAACGATTTCACGCAATGCCTTTCGGTCGATTATACCGTCACTCAACACGCCGGGAAATCGCGCGTTAATCTCTTGCTTCATCTCTGTGCATTCTGCTAGCAGTTCGTGATATATCTTGTCGCAATCCAGCGCCAACGCACCGAGGGATTCAAGTGCGCGCAACGCGGAGGTTTTGCCCGAACCCGTCGGGCCTGTTATGCCGATTGTGAACATATCCATATTAACTGTTCATCTTCGCGGCCTGGTCGACAATCACAAGCGCATCGATGACCTCATCTATCGCGCCGTTTAATATCTGCTCAAGCTTGTACAGCGTCAGGCCGATGCGATGATCCGTTACGCGGCCTTGGGGGTAGTTGTACGTTCTGATCCGTTCAGACCTGTCGCCGGTGCCGACTTGGCTTTTCCGCTCCGCCGCGAGTTCCGCCGTTTGGCGGCGCATCTCTTCCTCATACAATCGCGAGACGAGGATTTTCATCGCCCGGTCGCGATTCTTGTGCTGGCTGCGTTCGTCCTGGCACTCCACAACCGTGCCGGTCGGGACGTGCGTTATACGGATTGCCGATTCGGTTTTGTTGACATGCTGTCCGCCCGCGCCGCTTGCCCTGAATGTGTCAATCTGCAAGTCAGAGGGGTCGATTTGAAACTCCACCTCTTCCACTTCCGGCAAAACGGCCACGGTGACGGTGCTGGTGTGGATTCTGCCCGATGCCTCCGTCTCCGGTACGCGTTGGACTCTGTGGACGCCGCTTTCAAATTTCAGCCGGGAATACGCGCCGTCGCCTTCTATGATAAAACTGACCTCTTTGATTCCGCCAAGCTCCGTCTCGTTTAAGTTCGCGATTTCCGATTTCCAGCGTTTTGATTCGGCGTACATTGTATACATGCGGTACAGATTATACGCGAACAGTGCCGCCTCATCCCCGCCCGCGCCGCCGCGGATTTCTATGATGACGTTTTTAGAGTCGTTAGGGTCACGCGGCAACAGCAGGATTTTAATCTCCGCTTCCAATCTCTCCATTTCGTCTTGAGCCGCGTCGTATTCTTCCTGCGCCATCTCTTTAAAATCCGGGTCAGACATAAGCTCTCGCGCGCCTTCTGCGTCGTGTTTGGCTTTTTCATATCGCCTGAACGCGGTGACGACAGCTTCAATCTCTTTCTGCTCCCGCGCTAATTTAGCGTAAGCGGCAGGGTCAGAATATACCTCCGGATCCTGCATTTTGTTTTCCAGCTCCCGGTATTTTTCCTCTATTGCGACAAGCTTTTCCAGCATGTTTAAAGACCATCCATCCTATAGTTTTGATTTATGGTATAGTACCATATTTTGTTTCGGGGCGCAAGTGTGATATAATGAGGAGACATCCCCCTGCCCCCTTCGTGCGCGAAGGGGGCTTAGGACGAGGGACGGGGAGTAGGGAACGGCTTTCTTTCGTCCTTCGTCTCCCGTCTCAAGCTCCCTTCGTGCACGAAGAGGGATCCAAAAGGAGAACCAAACGATGAGAATACTAGCCATAGATTACGGCGACGCACGCACCGGGCTTGCCGTGTCTGACGCAACAGGCACAATCGCCGGTGAGGCGTGGGTGGTTTACGAGAAAAACCCCGCAGTGTTAGCGAAGCTGATAGCGCAAGAAGCAGCCGCCCGCGAAGTGCAGCGCATAGTCGTGGGATACCCCCGGAACATGGACGGCACCAGCGGATTCCGCGCGCAGAAGAGTGAGGATTTGATAGCGTTGCTGAAATCCGAATGTGATATAGACATAATTCCCTGGGACGAACGCATGACGACAATGAGCGCGAACAGAATCCTGACAGAGGCGGGCAAGAGAGGCCAGAAACGCAAAAAAACAATAGATGCCGTTGCAGCGGCCTTGATATTGGAGAGCTATCTGCTGTCGTTGTAGGGGCGTGCATTGCGCGTCTGCCGTCCCTGCGCCCTATAGCGCGATGTTCCACGGACGGCCAAAGGCCACCCATACAGTATGCAGCAGCCAAGGGTATATGTAATTGTTATTCGTAGGGGACGATGGCAATCGTCCCGAATACAGATTGCCAAATGGGCGGATTGCCATCCGCCTCCACAAAGTCGCGCATTTTTTTGTGCTAAAAACAAAAAATTAACCCTTGCGTTTTTTCCGCATATTGCGTATAATGAAAGTTACGCCAGTGAATCTTGCATTTTTGTCGCGTTTTGCGGGGCGAAACGGTTTAAATATAGCAAATATAAGTAGGAGGACAAATAAAATATGCCCGAGTTTCAAAAAATTCTTGCAGCTAACAGAGGGGAGATAGCGATCCGGATTTTCAGAGCCTGCCGTGACCTTGGCCTTTCCACCGTGGCAATGTATTCAAACGAGGACACGCTGAGCCTATTCCGCACAGAGGCGGATGAGTCGTATATGATCGGTGAGAACATGAGCCCGCTGGGTGCGTATCTCGACATCCCGTCTATAATTGACCTCGCCAAAAAGCACGGTGTCAGCGCGATTCACCCGGGATACGGATTTTTATCGGAAAACGCCAATTTTGCCAGAGCGTGTGAAGAGGCCGGAATTAAATTCATAGGCCCGCCGTCGCATATTCTGGAGAAGATGGGCGATAAACTCAACGCGAAAGCCATCGCCAGAGAGTGCGGAGTGCCGACAATTCCAGGGACCACAACTCCGTTGAAAGACGCGGATGAGGCACTGGAGAAAGCGCTTGAATTCGGTCTGCCCATCATGCTGAAAGCAGCCGCCGGCGGCGGCGGAAAAGGTATGAGAAAGTGCGAAACCCCGGAAGAAATCAAACCCGCGTTTGAGCTTGTGTCCAGTGAGGCACGAAAAGCTTTCGGCAGCGGCGATATCTTTATTGAAAAGTTCGTGTCAGAGCCGAAACATATAGAAATGCAGATTCTGGCCGACGAACACGGTAATGTAATGCATTTGGGAGAACGCGACTGCTCCCTCCAGCGCAGATATCAAAAAGTCGTCGAATTCACCCCGGCGTTTTCGGTGCCGGAAGAGACCCGGCAACGGATATATGCCGATGCCTTGAAACTCGCCAGAAGTGTAAACTACGTCAATGCCGGGACGATCGAGTTCCTGGTGGACGGCAAGACCGGCGAGCATTATTTTATAGAAGTAAACCCGCGCGTTCAGGTGGAGCATACGATTACGGAGCTTGTGACCGGAATCGACATCGTGCGGTCGCAAATACTTATAGCCGAGGGTCATCCGCTCTCCCATCCGGAGATTGGTCTTACTTCGCAGGAAGATGTAAAACTGAACGGCTTTGCGATACAGTGCCGCGTGACAACGGAAGATCCGGCAAATAATTTCGCCCCGGATACGGGGAAGATCACGGCATACCGCTCCGGCGGCGGATTCGGCGTACGGCTTGACGGTGGCAACGCCGTGACGGGGGCTGAGATATCGCCGTATTACGATTCGCTTCTGGTCAAGGTCTGCACATGGGATAACACGTTCGCCGGCGTGTGCCGCAAGGCGCTGCGGGCGATTAATGAACTGCGGATCCGCGGGGTGAAGACAAACATTCCGTTTCTGGCGAATATCCTGTCGCACCCGGTGTTTAAAGAGGGCGGCTGTGACACTAAGTTTATAGACGACACGGCAGAGCTTTTCGAATTCGTCACCTCCCGAGATAGGGGGACAAAGGCGTTGAAGTTTATATCCGACATTCAAGTGGCAGACCCCATGGGGGCGCGTCCGCAATATACAGACCCGCGCATCCCGGTGGTGGAGGGCACGCCGAAACAGGGCTTGAAGCAAATGCTGGATAAAGAAGGCCCGAAAGCTGTTGCCGACTGGGTTTTGAATCAAAAGAAACTGCTTATTACAGACACCAGTATGCGTGACGCGCACCAATCGCTGTTCTCGACACGTATGCGCACCCGCGATATGCTGGACGCCGGGGAGGCGACAAGCGACATCTTAGGCGACTGTTTCTCCCTTGAAATGTGGGGCGGCGCGACTTTCGATGTTGCGTACAGGTTCCTGCATGAAGACCCGTGGGAGCGTGTGGATAAACTGCGCGAGAAAATCCCGAACATTCTGTTTCAAATGCTGTTACGCGGGGCGAATACGGTTGGATACGAAAACGCCCCCGATAATCTCGTTCGCGCGTTTATAGCAGAGGCGGCCCGAACAGGAATCGACGTGTTCCGCGTGTTCGATTCGCTGAACTGGCTGCCGGGTATGGAGCTGGCCATCGAAGAAGTCATAAAGCACAACAAAATCTGCGAGGGTACGATTTGCTATACGGGCAATATCCTCGACCCGACACGGGATAAATATACGCTGCAATACTACGTCAACCTGGCCAAAGCGCTGGAGAAACGCGGCTGTCACACACTCGGCATCAAAGACATGTCGGGCCTGTTGAAACCGTATGCCGCCAAAAAGCTTGTCGAAACGCTTAAAGGGGAGCTGAGTATACCAATCCACCTGCACTCTCACGACACTTCCGGCAGTCAGATAGCCGCCTATATGCTGGCGGCCGAAGCCGGGGTCGATATAGTCGATACCGCGATGTCGCCGCTGTCAGGACTTACGTCCCAGCCGACGATGGGCTCAATCGTCTCCGCGCTGGAGGGGACGGAGCGCGATACGGGGTTTGACCTCGACAGAATCCAGCGGCTGGACGACTATTGGGCCGATGTGCGGGACCGTTACGCAAAGCTGGACGCCGGGCTTAAATACCCGATGACGGAGATATACCGTTACGAGATCCCCGGCGGGCAGTATACCAACCTCAAACCGCAGGTGGAGTCTTTGGGGCTTGGCAACAGGTTTGAGGAAGTCAAAGAAATGTTCAAAACGGTCAACGAAATGCTGGGCGACATTGTTAAGGTCACCCCGTCGTCAAAAATGGTCGGAGACTTCGCGATATTCATGGTGCAGAATGAACTGACTCCGGAAAACATTGTCGAACGCGGGGATCACTTGGCGTTTCCGGATTCTGTCGTCAGTTACTTCAAGGGCATGATGGGCCAGCCGGAGGGTGGCTTCCCGCCTGACTTGCAAAAAGTCGTGCTGAAAGGCGAAGCGCCAATCACGGTCCGCCCGGGTGAGCTTTTGGATCCCGTGGACTTTGATGCGGGCTTTGCGCATATGAAGAAGTTCACGCCGAATCCGACGAACCGAGACGTGATATCTTGGTATTTGTATCCGAAAGTTGTCGAAGAGTACTTCGCGCATAACGAGGAATACGGTGCAGTTTCAAGTTTATCAAGTAGCGTGTTCTTCAACGGCATGAATTATGGCGAGACGACGCGGATGGATATAGAAGACGGCAAGATGCTGGTGATCAAATATTTAGGCACCGGTGAGACGAATAACGACGGGACAAGAAACTTCCAGTTTGAGCTTAATGGAATGCGGCGTGAAGTTTCGGTCGCTGACCCCACTGTCGTATCCACAGTGAAGCAGGTGGCTATGGCCGAGCCTGAGAACAAAAGCCACGTCGGCGCGTCTATACCGGGGATGGTGTCGAAACTCCACGTAAAACCCGGTGACAAAGTGGCGGAGAATGACGTCCTGGCCGTGGTTGAGGCGATGAAGATGGAAATAAACATAGTCGCGCGCGCCGCCGGTGTTGTTGACGAAGTGCTGACCGCCGCGGGCCAGACGGTAAAAGCCGGTGAACTGATGGCGACAATAAAAACGGACGCGTGAGTAATAATACCGTGAGTATAATATTAGGTGTAGACGTCGGGGGATCGACGACTAAGATTGTCGGCTTCAAGAACGGGGAGCTGTTAGGCACGCTTCAGGTCAGGGCAGCTGACCAGATAACGTCCCTTTACGGGGCCATAGGCAACTTTCTGCGAGTTACAGACGTAAAGCTGACTGATGTATCGAAAATCGCCCTGACCGGTGTCGGCGCTTCGTTCATTGACGAGCCGATATACGGAATTCCGACGCAAAAGGTAGATGAATTTCTGGCGATTGGTCACGGGGCGTTGTACTTGACGGGCTTGAGTGAGGCGCTTGTCGTGAGTTTAGGCACCGGCACGGCATTTGTCCGCGCGGAGCCTGATGGGATTGTCCATATAGGCGGCTCCGGCGTCGGCGGCGGCACGATTGTCGGCTTGGCCTCCCAAATGCTGAATAAAAGCGACGTGGACGCGGTTATCGCCATGGCTGAAAACGGAAGCCTGGCCAATGTTGACCTCCTGGTCAGAGATATAATCGGCAGCGAAATATCCTCCCTGCCGCCGGATTTGACCGCCGCGAACTTCGGCAAAATAAAAAGCACCGCGACCGAGGCGGATATCGCACAGGGCATATTGAATATGGTGTTCCAAACCGCCGGAATGCTCGCCGTATTCGCCGCGCGAAACGACACTATTCGCGACGTGGTGCTTATCGGCACGCTGACAACGTTCCCGCAGGCACTGCAGATGCAATCGACTTTTAGCAATCTTTCGGACATGAACTTTGTGATCCCGCCGCACGCGGTGTTTGCCACAGCAATCGGCGCGGCGCGGGGGAGTGTGTAAGGACGGCGCTTACGGTTGAATTACCTTAGCGCAAAACACCCGGCTCCGCAGAGCCGGGTGTTTTGTTGTATCCTTTTATTCCCTCAACAAGCAAAATTTACAATATCGCCTCAGGGCGATATTTTTTTTATTTCAGGCAAATAATATCAAAAAGCAACTCAAGGAGGTCGTGATGTCAACCGACAAAATCTCAGCCGGGTATTTTCGTCAAAAGTTCCCCGAAAATCCCGATGTCGTCTTTAACGAAGTTGTGATAAAAAACAGTTCACTGCGCGTGACGGTCGCGTCAATTGACGGGATGGTCAGCTCTCAGTTGATTGACGACTATGTGTTGAAGCCGCTGTTTCAAGAAGCGGCGCTCGGCAAAGCGAAGGATGCGCGGGAGTTGGTGAGCCTTATGATGCTCGGCCCTGTGTACCACTGCCAGCGGAAAGTTTGCAACACAGTCAAAGACGCGATGGGCGAACTGCTACAGGGCAACGCAATCGTAATAGTCGATGAAGCGGAGGCCGCTGTTTCGTTCGACGTAAAAGGATTCGCCAGCCGCGGGATATCGGAATCCAGCACAGAGGGCGTCCTCAAAGGCTCAAAAGAAGCATTTATCGAAGTTATGCGTACTAACACCGCGCTGGTTCGCAGAAGATTGCAAACCGATACGCTGAAGATAAACACCACCAGGGTCGGCACACGCAGCCAAACGGCGGTCAGCGTCGTGTACCTGGACGCTGTGGCGAACCCCGAGACTGTTGCCGCTATCAAAACGCGGCTGGAGGCCATTGACATAGATGGTATAGTCTCTGCCGGGCAGATGGAGGCATTTTTGCTCGGCCGCCGGAACTCGGTGTTCCCGCAGCTTATATACACTGAGCGCGTGGACAAATTCTGTGCCAATATACTTGAAGGGCGGGTCGGTCTCATCGTTGACGGATTGCCGATAGCATATATCATGCCGGTTGACCTCGTGGCATTCTTCCAAGCACCGGAGGACTATGCGCATGGGCATATACTAAGCTCACTCTTGCGGATACTGCGTTTTTCCTGCGCGTTTATCGCGCTAGTGTTGCCGGCGATCTATGTGGCGATGGTGATGTTCCATCAGGACATGCTGCCGACACAGCTGGCGGTGTCGATAATCTCAAATACCGTGGCAATCCCATTGCCGTCGTATCTGGAAGTTTTGCTGTTGATTCTGGCGTTTGAGATCTTGCTGGAGGCGGGGCTGAGATTGCCGCAGCCGATTGGGCAATCCGTCTCAATCGTCGGCGGACTTGTGGTCGGCCAGGCGGCGATATTCGCGGGGATTTTATCCCCCGGCGTCATCATGGTCGTCGCGACGGCCGGTATCGCCGGATTTGTCCTGCCGTCACAGGATTTGTCGATCACCATCAGGCTTTTCCGAATTGCGCTCGTCATCCTCTCAATCATCGGCGGATTGTATGCCGTTACGCTGGGACTGATTGCCATTCTGTTCCGCTGCTGCGCGCTGGACGCATTCGGAGTACCGTATCTCGCACCATTTGCGGGTGGTGGCGGCAAGCGGATGTTCAACGACACCGTCGTCAGGGCCGCGTGGAACAAAAGCTCTACCCGCCCGGCTGATATCGGGCCGATAGATTCAGCCAAGCAGGGGAGGCAGACATGAAACGCGTTATTACAACCACGCTCACCGCCGTGTTGATTCTACTCTCGCTGGCAGGCTGTGACAAAAACTTCATGCCGACCGGGGCGGAGATAACGACGTTTGAAATCGTCCGCGTGCTGGGAATTGACAAAAGCGAAGAGAATCCCAATGAGGTGGGGGTAACAATAGTCGCCGAACGCGCCGAACAGGCCGGGGCGGAGGACTTTGGCAGCGTAACCTACGAAATAATCACTGCCACAGGCGCGACAGCGTTTGAGGCTGTGACAAAACTGCGGAATAAGTCGGATAAAAAGCACGCTTTCGGATATGTGGACTATATCATCTTCGGCGAATCGGCGGTGAAGGACGACTTGACAAAATACGTAGACTTCCCGCTGAGAAACCCGGAGTTCCGATTATCGCCGAATGTCTTCGTCGCGAAGGGAGGCACGGCAAAAGACCTACTGGCGGAAGCCAGTTCCGAAGATGTGCTGATAGTTGACAGCCTGGACAACCTCAGCACCGGCATTAACCTGCGCAGTGATGTCAAGCGCGTCCGGTTGATTGAGCTTATCAACATGCTCAACCGTGAAGATGTTGCCGCCGTACTCCCCGCCCTCGGCGGGCGGGAACCGGAGGATGAGAAGCTGCTGGGCGGAGATTTGCCGGAAAAAAGGCTATATGCCGCCGGATATGCCGTCATCCGTGACTTTAAGCTCGCGGGATATTTTGATGACGACAGTGCGCGCGGGTATAACTACCTTACCAACCTTTTACGAACAAGCGCGTACAGCGTCAGTGACGGGTGCGGCTCTCACGCGGGGCTGGACGTTTTAAGCGCCGGGATGGAAATGATACCGCGTTTTGCCGACAACAGGCTAATCGGTGTAACATGCATCGTCCATGTAAATGCGGGATTGACCGAGCAACGCTCCCAAGTTAACCTCAACACCGAAGCGGGTCTGGAGTATCTCTCCCGCGAACTCTCCCGCACGATTGAAGCGGAGCTGGAGTCCGCCGTGGAGCAGTCAAAAGATTTCGGAATAGACTGTTTCGGAATAGGCGAGCGAATCAAGCTTCGCCACCCGTACAGATGGCGTCATATTGAGAGTCGCTGGCGGAAGGTATATCAGGGGCTGGATATAGATGTGGTGGCGGAGGCAACGGTTCGGCGGGCATATGCTCTCAATGAACCGGGCGGATTCCCGTTGTATGAATGGGGCGCAAAACACCCGCCGAATGGCGCATAGAACGGAATTGCGGCGTGTAAACCCAAACAAGCGAGACGTCGGACGCCGACGCCTACGAACAGACAGGATGGTATAATCAATGACAAAATTCGTAATATTCAGCGCAACCTTACTCGCCCTTGGCACGGCTGATATCGCATCTATGCGGCGGGAGCGGTTGGGCCGGGAACTGATCCCGTATATTCTTATAGCAATCGCGGCAGGAGTCTTGGCGCTTATGGTCTTCGCCGACAGCCAAAGCTTAATAGGCCATATGATCCACGGAGTGTAGTGACATGCAAAAAATTAGCACAAGACAAGTTTACATCATGTTTATCCTGACGACGCTATCCCCTGCGATTGCGCTGTTCCCGTCTTTTGTTGCGCGCCACGGAAGCGCCGCCGGCTGGATTGCGCCGATAGCCGCATCTGTCGGGCTGATTGCCGTTATTGCCGTGTTGCACGGACTCTTCAAAAGCGGCAGATTTGCAGATTTGCACGGGGTGTTCGGCGGAACTTTCGGCAAATGGTCCGCCAAGCCGCTGTTGACTGTCTATCTGCTGTGGACATTCGCGCTGTTCCTGCTATACGTCAGATACTACGCGGAGCGGATTGTCGCGTCAATGTTCACGTCGGTAAACCCGGATTTTTTCATTATCTCGATGCTTATTGTCGTATTCTTCGCCTCGCGTGCTAAACTCTCAGCGATAGCGCGGTTTTCGGAGGTTGCAATTCTTGTATTTGCCGTCATTTTCGCGGTATTCTTCGTTTCGCTGATTCCAACACTGCGAGCCATCCACGTCCTGCCGGTGACGCATTATGACGCCGTGCCGGTTCTCAGGTCGGCGTATCCGATTGTCAGCGTCTGGGGATTTATCACGCTGTTCTTTTTCCTCGGGGAGCATATAGAAAAGCCGGATTTGAAATCTTTTGCCAAAAAAGCGGTGCTGATCCTTTCGGTTGCAACCGCGCTGATGATCTTCCTTGTTGTGGGTTCGCTTGGCCCGGATACAGCGGCCAGAATGCCGTGGCCATTCTTCTCCGCGGCGAAATTGATCGACATAATGCAGTCTTTCGACAGATTAGAGGCTGTTTTGTCGTCCATATGGGTCATCGCGGATTTCATCCTTATAACGGTGTTTGTATTCATAATAACGAACATAGTGAAAAAATTGTTCAATTTACGGGAGTCGCGGTATCTGACAGGTCCCGTCGCAATGCTGGGCTATGCCGGGTCACTGCTGCTGGCCGCGAACACGCGTGAGCTTGAGCTGTTCGCGGCGAGTTCGACTACACACGCGGTGAATCTCGTGCTGTGTGTGGGGGTGCCGGTCCTGGCGCTGGCGATCGGTAAAATGCGGCGGGCGTTGTAGGGGGGAACACCCGCCGACTGCGGTCAGCACCCTCTTTACCACAGAGGGATAAGATAATGTACAGCCAACCCCACCCTCTTTAAGTAAAGAGGGTGGCTCCGCAGAGCCAGGTGTTTTGTGCTTGAAGTTCGGAGCCGCCAATGGTATAATTGGGGCATTGGCGGCCGCTGGATGGCAACGCGTCCCGCCGCATCCCGGCTGCGTATTGCGCCGATTATAAGGAGAAAAATTATGACACCAATAATCAGAATCTACCGCGCGGGCGAATTGATCCGTGAGACGGAAGGTGTTCCGGGTGAGACTCTGCTAAAACAGATAACCGACGCCGGGGAGTTTTTGGATGCCCCTTGTGGTGGGAAAGGCCGGTGCGGTAAGTGCTTGGTACATATAGGTTCACCGGACGGACAAGCGGTTCTGGCCTGCCAAACCCGCGTAGATGGGGATTTGGATGTCCATCTGCCGGATAAAATGGTGATGACGATAGCCGACAGTGGGATAATTGAAAGTGGAAAATTGAAAATTGAAAATGAGCGGGGGTTGGCCCGCAGACTTGGTGTGGCTGTTGATATTGGGACTACCAGTGTTGTTGCGCATTTGACTGATCTTGAGACATGCGCCAGAATTGCGACCGCCAGCGGCGTCAATGCACAGCGGCAGTATGGGGCGGATGTTATCAGCCGTATCCAATATTGCGCGGAGCATGGGCATGAGGCGCTGACAGCCGCCGTTCAGGATCAATTGGCGTCATTGATACAGGAAACGCTCTCCGCCGCCGGGGCGAAGAGCGATAGCGTGGAATATATATCAATTGCCGCGAATACGATAATGCAGCACTTGGCGGCGGGGTATTCCCCAGTCGGGATGGGTACGGCGCCTTTTACCACGGTTAGTCTGTTCGGCGAAGACCTGCCCGCGTGGACGGGGCTGCCTGTCGCACCCGGTGCGAAGATTTATTACGCGCCCGCGATATCGGCATACGTCGGCGGGGATATCACCGCCGGAATGCTTGCCGCTGGACTTGAAGACACACAGGGGCCTGTTGTGTTCATTGATGTCGGCACGAACGGCGAGATTGCGTTGAAGCACGATGATACATACTACTGCTGCGCCACTGCCGCGGGGCCCGCGTTTGAAGGGGCGGAAATCACAATGGGCATGGCGGCCATCCCCGGCGCTATTGATCATGTAAAATGGGATAACGGGCTAAAAGTATCGGTAATAGGGGACGCGTCCGCACGCGGATTATGCGGCTCCGGATTGCTGGACGCGCTGGCAACTTTGCTTGAAACAGGCGCGGTTGACGAAACAGGGCGGATGCTGGATGCCGATGAAATCGAACACGGCATCTCCGCGCATATCGCAACAGGGCATGATGGCAAGAACGTGTTCCGCCTGACCGAGAATGTTATAATGTCGGCCGCCGATGTCAGAAAATTGCAGCTGGCCAAATCCGCTATCGCCGCCGGGATTCAAGTCCTGCTGCTGCACAGCGGGGTGGCTGAGGCTGATATAGAAGCGTTCATCCTGGCAGGCGGATTCGGCAGTTTTATGGACCAAAACAGCGCGGCGAGGATCGGGCTGTTTCCGGAAGCGTTTCTGCCACTCACCAAAACAATGGGAAACACCGCAGGGGAAGGTGCGGCAATCGCGCTGTGTTCAGCCGCCGCCCGGCAAACACTATCGAGAATACGCGAGCGGTGCGAGTATATCGAACTATCGACAAGCCAGGCTTTTAACGACCAGTTTGTAGAGCAGATGATGTTCCCGGAATAGTTGGTTGTAAATTACAGGGGACGCCGGAGACGGCGTCCCTCAGAATATGCAGGGTAGTCGTAGGGGACGATGGCAATCGTCCCGCTAAACCACGGGCGGATTGCCATCCGCCCCTACAGGGTTGGGTCTCCACGCCCTACTCCAACAGCACTCGCAATTGGGCGACGGCACGCCGCTCCAGTCGAGATACCTGAACTTGCGATACTTTCAGCACGCGGGAGGCGGCTTCTTGCGTCATGCCTCTGTAATAGCGCAGGTTTATCACCATCCGCTCTTTATCCGGCAGGGCTGACACGGCCTCACGCAGTGCCACGTGTTCTATCAGCTTTTCCTCCTGGCTCCAGTCGCCCAGAACGCTTTCGAGTGAAAACCCATGCTCCCCGGTTTCACGGTGCAATGACTCCGGCGTGGCGGCGGCAGTTTCGGCGATGGCTATGTCCTCAACCGATATGCCGAGCTCGGCCGAGATTTCAGACACCGTCGGCTCCCGCCCGAATTTTTGTTCTAACGTGCTTTTGGCGTTGCGGATCAGCCCCGCGCGTTCTTTCAAACTGCGGCTTACTTTTATACTGCCGTCATCCCGCAAGAACCTGCGTATCTCACCGGTGATTTTCGGCACGGCATACGTGGAAAACTGCGTGCCGAACTCGGTATCGAACCCCTGCACGGCTTTCAGGAATCCGACACATCCGAGTTGATATAAGTCATCGGGATCAACCCCGCGCCCGAAATACCGGCGGGCTATGCTCCAGATCAAACCCGCGTTGCGATCCACCATTTCAGCCAGTGCATTTTGATCCCCGGATTTAGCGGCGAGCAGCAGCGACAGCGCGGCCTCGTCCATCATTCCCGCCCCGCGCGCGTAGAAAATCTGCGGTGCATGGTGACGGTGGTGCCCCGCCCGGGAGTGGATTTGACTTTCAGCTTATCTGTGAAGCTTTCCATTATGGTAAATCCCATACCGCTACGGTCTTCACCGCCTGTTGTGTACAGCGGTTCACGTGCTTTGTCGATATCGTCAATCCCGCGGCCCCAATCGCGGATTGTCAGATCCAGCGAGTTATTAGGGAAAAGCCGCGCTTTCAGCGTGATTTTACCGATGGTGTCGGGATAGGCATGGACGATGGCGTTAGTCACCGCCTCACTCACAGCTGTTTTGATATCGCCCAGCTCGTCCAGCGTTGGATCCAGCTGTGCTGCGAACGCCGCCGCCGCCGACCGGGCAAATCCCTCGTTAGCCGAGTTGCTTTGAAATTCAATTTTCATACTGTTGACAGCTTTCATATGTAATCTACGCCTCCTTCACGCCGGCCGCGATTTTTATCAGCCTGCCCAATCCCGCCATGTCCAGCACTTTCTGCGGCTGGGCGGGGACGTTATCAACGCTGACGGTGCCCTCCAGCTCATTCATCCGCCGGAATGCCTTTAACACAACGGCAATGCCGCTGGAATCCATGAACGACAGTCCCTTAAAGTCGAGTATCAGATGTTTAGGCAGATGTGTGTCGATACCGTCCTCAATCACCCTGACGGCCGGTTTTGCCGAGTGATGGTCAAGCTCGCCGTCAAATCGTATCGTCAAGAGCCCGTCCTTATAATACGCCCGTGTTTTCATTTTTTATCGCCCTCCAGAAATAGAATACCCATGTACAGCATGTACATGGGTATTCTAATATATTTATTCCGCGTATTTTGTCATTATGCGGCGGGATAGAACACCCGCAATACACAGATAGTCAAGGGTGTTTTTGATTTTACGTTGCAGGGGCGACCGTCCCGGTTGCCCGCGGGACGCGGAGCGCCGCGTCCCCTACAGGGTCAAACGCACGAACCCCAACCTCGGCGCGTCAGGTTGCCGCGCCCTACAGGCCAAAGCCCCCTTCGCGCACGAAGGGGAAAGGGGGATGCCCCCGCAGACCGGCGAAGACCCCGCCCTCGGCGCGATTACGCGTTTTCTTTCAACACAACATTATGTGCTCCGCCTTCGACTATCGATGTCTCAGACACCAGTGTCAGCTTTGCTTTTTCTTGTAACTCCGAGATTGTCAACGCGCCGCAATTGCACATGGTAGAGCGGACTTTGCTTAGCGTCTGGCCTATGCCGTCTTTCAGGTTTCCGGCGTACGGGACATAGGAATCAACACCCTCTTCAAACGACAAATCCGCCGTGCCGCCGTGGTCGTACCGCTGCCAATTACGGGCGCGGGCAGAGCCCTCACCCCAAAATTCTTTCATGTAATTCCCGCTGACACGGACTCTGGCGGATGGGGATTCATCGAATCTTGCAAAATATCTGCCCATCATCAGAAAGTCCGCGCCCATTGCCATCGCCAGCGTTACGTGATAATCATGCACAATACCGCCGTCTGAACACAGCGGTATGTATATGCCGGTCTCCCGGAAATACTCATCCCGCGCGGCCGATACGTCGATTACCGCAGTGGCTTGTCCGCGTCCTATACCCTTTTGTTCACGCGTGATGCATATCGCGCCGCCGCCTATGCCGATTTTGACGAAATCCGCACCGCAATCGGCCAGGAAGCGGAAGCCATCGCCGTCAACAACGTTCCCGGCGCCGATTTTTACTGTGTCGCCGTATTTGTTCCGTACCCATTCCAGCGTACGCTTCTGCCATTCGGTGAACCCCTCTGATGAGTCGATACATAGGACATCCGCCCCGGCATCTACAAGCGCGGGGATGCGTTCTTCGTAATCATGTGTGTTCACACCCGCACCGACGGCATAGCGTTTCAAACTGTCATGCAATGCCAGCGGATTCTCTTTATGCGAGTCATAGTCTTTGCGGAACACCATATGAATAAGGCGTCCCTTGTCATCAATTATCGGCAGACAATTGAGCTTGTGATCCCATATGATATCGTTGGCTTCTTTAAGCGCAGTCCCGTGCGGGGCGGTGACGAGGCGATCAACCGGCGTCATAATATCCCGGACATATTCGTCCCCTGTCATACGGGATGCCCTGTAGTCGCGGCTGGTGACAAGGCCCAAAAGTCTGCCGTTAGCGGCCCCGTCTTCAGTTATCGCAATTGTGGAGTGACCCGTTTGTTCTCGCACTCGCAGCATGTCGCGCAGCGTGGCTTCCGGTGGGAGGTTGGAATCGCTGATGACAAATCCAGCTTTGTGAGACTTCACCCGCGCGACCATAGCGGCCTGCGACTCTATCGATTGCGAGCAGTAGATAAAAGATACTCCGCCCTCGCGAGCGAGCGCGACGGCCATCTTGTCGTCGGACACAGCTTGCATACTGGCGGATGTAATGGGGATATTCATACTAAGCGCGGGAATTTCTCCGATTCTGTACTTGACGAGAGGCGTCGTCAGGCTGACACTGGCGGGAGTACACTCCGCGCCGGAATAGCCCGGTATAAGCAAATACTCGCTAAAAGTGCGCGAAGGTTCCGTGAAATAATATGCCATAGGTTAGCGCTCCCCTTTCGTAAATAATTATATCTCGCGACGGCATCGATAGCAGCCACGATGATGTTGAATAATAGAATATTATACGACGGGGGAGACGGGTTGTCAAGGGTTGATTTGTGAGGTTTGCCAGCCTGTAGGGGCGGCCTTTGGCCGCTCGTTGATGCCTGAGAGACAAAACGCACTCGCCCCTGTAGGGTGCGCATTACACGCACCCCTTGCATTCATCTAACCCACTGCCGCCTCATTCAAAAACGACTGGAAGTCAATCAATTTCTCATTCCGGCCTTCCGCCCGGAAATCCCGGCTGTACAGGATCGATGCCCAGTTTATCAGCGTGTCCAGAACCTCTGTCTTGATCCCGGCGGCTTGTCCCGCGCAGCTTGTCGGGACGCAGCCGGTCAGGATATCCTCAAATATATACCGCGTGTCGATATCAACCGGCGCGAGGACGGTTTTATAGGCGTGTGTGTTCTGAATCTGCTCGTACAGCGTGTCCCCGCGGGAGCCATAGCTGTCTACCAGCCATTCCCGCGCTGTCGGCACGAAGATGCCGTAAGCCCGCGCCACAGCCACGCGCTCGGCATCCATTTTCTCCAGCATTCCCGCCACAAGCGGTGAGATACCCTCCATGTAAAACTTGAAGTTTTCCTTTGCCTCCACCCGCGTTATGTTCATCAGAATCGGCATAGGGTGGAAAATCATCCCGATGTTGGAAAACCCTGTGTACAAAATACTCTCTGCAAGGCTGACCATCCCGAACAAGCCGCGCAGGATTCCCAGCAAAGTTTCGCCATAGCTGGTGTCATGCGCGGCAACGCGGAGGTTGTCTTTGATCTTGTATATCTCCGGTTTGCCGAGATCCGGACAGCGGCAGGTGAACGCGAATGTATCGGTTTCCCCAAGCATGACATCGGCTGTGCAGCCGAAATCGGTGAGAACTGCCGCAAACGCCAGTGTGCCGAATGTCCGCCCCGGGTTGAGTATGATAGCCTGCCCGTCCTCAAGATGCGGGGCCATGGTTCGTGCGACAATCGGATGATACTGCGCAGGGGAGGTCACCATGATCAGGTACGCGCCCTCAATACATTCGCCCATGTCGTAGCTGATGAGATCAATATCCACTTCGGCGTCCACTTCGCCGCTGATGGTGAAGCGGTTAGTCGTAAACATCATGGCGCGTTCCGGCTCACGGACATACAGTGCGACACTGTATCCCAAATACGCAAAATACGCGGCCATAGACTGCCCCCCGTTGCCAGAGCTTATTACGGCGATTTTTTTCTTCATATCAAAACCTCCCGCATGCGTGGCTGTGCGCTCGATATCGCAGCCAATCTTTCCCGCTCGCTAATCGGGCGCTTATTCGCTGAATCCCACGCGACGCATTTGCCGTCTATGATCCGCGTTTGCAGCGTGCCTTTGAACTTGTCGTTCTTGACAATATGCGGCGCGTCCAATATCCCGCGCCTGATGCAATCGGAAATGCACGTGGGGTCGCCCAGAGGATCGGCACTCACGCCGGAATACTCGTCAACAATAAAGTCCAGCAGATACCGCGCTTCACTTACAAGCTCCGTCCAGCGTTCGATAACAGCGGGGTCGAATGTGGCTTCCGCCATCCCGTGAAGTTCGGACCGGACAACGCCGCGCACTATCTTTGCGCTTTCAATCACAACTTCCGGCGTTGCGGCGTGGATTGCCTCGCTGTATCCCACCACATGAATAATATGCGGCTTGATATTCATTGCCAGCGATGTGGAGGCGGCCAGCTGGCCTTTGGCGACATCACTATCGCCGGAGAGGAACGGCAAGCCCGCACGGGCCTGTCTGTATACGCGGAAATTCTGATCCGCCAGTGACTCCGTCAGCTCAATCTGCGCCAAAACTTTCGCCAAATCCATCGCGAAGCTCAGGCCGTTCGGTATGTTGAACATATACTGTGATATATAGTCGCCTGCGCCGTATTTCTTAGCATTGTGCGCGCTGATATACGACATAACGACAGAGATCACATCATGCGCGTCACGCAATCCCCAGTGGTGCGGTTCGTTGAGTTCCACCGGGATTCCGAGTTTGCCGTGGTACGCGATAAGCTCCTGCGCTTCTTTAATTGACGCTTCAATAGGGCGCGTGCCCCTGCCGTCCAGCTCGTTATACCAGCACAGCGGCACGGCGCACCACGCGTTTTGAATCGTTTCGTTCAGGACTTCGGCAAAGCGCAGGACGTCAGCCGTTCCGCTGTAACAGCGTATCAGCGGGAAGTTGCCGCATTGGGCGACTTGTTTAATCAGCCGGAACCCTTCGGCGTCATATATCGGTACGCCGCCGGCCCCGTCAAGCTCCGGTCTGCGTAGCTCCGGCCGGAAGAAGAACTCCTGTGTGTTCTGATCTATTCCAAGGGAAATCACATCCAAAACGCGGGATTCCGCGATTTGTGCGACACCCTCCAGCGTTTCGTCATAAAACGGCAGACCGAAATGATGACGCAGCAGTGGATACGGGCTTTTCTGATTAATCCGCCCTATCAAATCCGTGGCGTAAAGTTCTGCCCCCGCCTTGTCGGGCAGACTGCCTGTACGCAGAAATGTGATACTGTCGTCAATGTCGTCAGTACCGTCGAAAATTACATCGAAGAAATTAAGCTCCCGCACTTTTTCAGCCACCGGACCGGTTCCGCCGAACAGCCAGACCGGTTTGTGACTCAGGTTTTTGCTTTTTTCAATCAGCTCCCGCACTATTGTGACACCGTTTTCCGGTGTCAGGCGATAGCCGAGGGTTACAATTGCGGGCTTCAAGGTTTCTATACTTTCAAGCACGGCATCTACACTGACGGCCGGGCCGAGAAACAGTGTGTCGAACCCCTCATCTTCCGCAAGGTTAAGAAAATGCACCGCACCCGCCACATGCACGCAATTGACAAGCGACGCACCTATTACCAGTCTTTTGGACACACCAATCACTCCTTTAATAATTTTAAACTATAATTCTACTATGCAAATGTTATGAACTTGTGAAGCTTTTATTATTTTTTGATTACATTAGGTTACATATGCACCCTCTTTGTGAAATGAGGATGGCAAAAAGCGGGAGGGGCATCCCCCTGCCCCCTTCGTGCGCGAAGGGGGCTTGAGACGAAGGACGAAGGACGAAGGACGGGGGATGACCACCCCGGCGGCTACGTCGCCGTTACCTGAACCCCATGGACGGCCAATGGCCGCCCCTACGTCCCAAACTCCCGTCCTAAGCCCCCTTTGCGCACGAAGGGGGAAAGGGGATGTCCCCGCACATCATTCAACGGATTCACAAAAGCGGGCGCACGTGTTAACCATGCACCCGCTTTCTATTGTCGATGTCCTCGGCAGATTTTACGAATTCGAAGACTCCTCTTTCTCATCAAGGCAGGACTCAATCATTGATATGACGACATTGTTGAATGATGTGCTGTTGTTTTTTGCAATTTCGTTAATCTTCTCCACTAGGTCGTCAGATATATACAATGTCTTATAAGAAGACTTTACTTTTTGCTTAGTGTTTTTCAGCGTCCAGTCCACAAGCACACCACCTGTCAATCTCTGAATTCAAGAAATTTATGAACCGGGACATCTAGAACGTCCGATAGCCGGAACAAAACGTCAATCGAAGCGCCTGATTCCGCACGCTCAATAGCGCTCATATGAGTTCTGTCAATATCTAAAAGTTCAGATAACACCATCTGAGTGTATCCTCTTTCTTTTCTATAATAGGCTATGTTGAGTCCTAGCTTTCTGTACTCTTTAATATATTTGATGTCCATACTACTCACCCCGTACTGTAAATTATAGAAATTTACAGTGCAATCATAAACGGGTTTAAATCCATATAATTCTGGTTTACAGCCGGAATTATATGATATACAATAGACACGAGGTGATATTCATGGAATACAAAAACGCTTATTTTTATTTGTTCAATGCAATCACACAGGCAACAAACGAACTCGAAAAGTCTTCTGTTGTTTCAGAAGATAGGGCTGCTGCCATAAATATCTTGAAAACAGCGCAGCAGGTGATGGAGGAAATGTATATCTCCGCCGATTCGTAAAATTACCGCGCCAGCCATTGTAGCAGCAGGATCAGTGCAACGCCGGATACGCCGAGTATTCCGACGATGGCGGCGTTAATCCAATTTACGGCGATAGCGACACCAATGAGAGAACCCGCCGCATTAATCAACAGCAGTGCAACGAATCCCAGCGCTGTGTTTAGCAGAAGCTTGAAGATGATCTTTATCGGGAACTTGATTATGGCAAGCCCCAGCAGGATAAGTATAACTATAATAACCGGACTGCCGATGTCGCCAATTGCGGGCATGTACATCCCCCCCTTTGTGCAAGTATATTCTGCCTGTCCATAGTATTATATCAGAAAACGCGAAAAACTTTCAAGGACATTCCCTTTCATGCGTTCGTCATGCAGGGGCGGATGGCAATCCGCCCGTTTTGCATTCTGTAGGGGATGATTGCCATCGTCCCCTACATGGCAAATGCCCCCTCTTTACATCCACCTAGAACTCTGCTATAATAGCTTATGTAAGCCATCAACCCAACTGATAACAGGGTATTTATTATGAATCAAAACAGAAACAATTCACCAAATCATGACTCCACCGGCGAGACTATATCCTGGGTTATTATCATCGTTTTGCTGATTGCCGCCTGGCCTATAGGCCTTGCACTGCTGCTTTGGAGAGGACTTCGGGGCAAAAAGCCCATTGATTTCCCCAATAGAGCGGATTGGGAGGGGACAGCCGCAGATGCCCCGGAATTCCGTTCGCCGCTGGAGAAGAAAAGCGGCAAGTTTGCGTCTGCCGTGCTTCTGCTTGTCTCTATCGTGCTGTTTATCGCCGGGGCAAGTTTTTTCATTGCGGCGATTGAAAGTCTGCGTATTTCGTTCAGATACGTATTGTCCGACCTTTTGCTCAGCGCGTTTTTTATCGTTGGCGGAATCGTCACGTTTTTTTCACGCAGGGTCGTCACCGGGCGGATTGTGCGGTATAAAAAGCATTACGCTGCCTCAAAAGGCCGTGGCATTGTGCTGATATCCGACCTTGCGCGGACGGCGGGGGTGTCCGAAAAAGCCGCCGCACGTGACCTTACTGTTATGATAACCGCCGGGTATTTCCCCCGGCACGTGTATATTGATATCGAACTCAGCTGCCTGGTTCTGAACGCCGAAGAGGCGGAGGCTGCCAGAGACGTTATCAGAGCGGGATTTCGGCCGGAGGATGAAGTCAACGAAAACCAATACATGGCCATTCTCAACGAACTGCGTGAGTTGCACGGAGCGATTGCAGATTTTGCCATATCCGAAAAAGTCACCGAGATTGAAGATTTGGCGGCCAAAATTTTCCGCATTGTGGAGGAAGAGCCGTCAAAACTCCCGCAGATACGGCGGTTTATGAGCTATTATCTGCCGACCACGCTTAAACTCCTGCGTTCTTACGCCACGCTGGAGAAGCAGGGGATAAAGGGCGAGAATATCACCGCCGCGAAAGAGAATATCGGGCGGATTCTTGACACGCTTGTGCAAGGCTATGAAAAACAGCTGGATCAGCTATTTAAATCGGACATGATAGACCTGGGCGCCGATATCAGCGTACTGGAGAATATGATGCAGCAAGACGGGTTAGCGAAGTAGGGCGCACACTGTGCGCCCTCTGTTTTTTGAAGGCATCCCCCGTCCTCGGCGTCCCGTCGTACCCCCCGTCCACCCCTGCCCTCTTTAGTAAAGAGGGTGGCTCCGCAGAGCCGGGTGTTTTGTCCGCGGGACGCGGAGGACTGCAGCTTCAGCAGGGTCGGTGCGTGAATGCAAACACGGCGCGGCAACCTATAGCCAGTCCCTCGTCCTTCGTCTTACGCCCCCTTCACGCATGAAGAGGGGGATGTCCAACTCAAACCATAATCCGATATATAATCCCATAGATCACAGACGCCGCTACCCCAAATACAAGTACCGGCCCGGCTATGACGAACATTTTCGCTGAAAGTCCGGTGACGACCCCTTCGCTTTTGAATTCCAGCGCCGGGGCGGCGACGGCATTGGCGAATCCGGTGATGGGAACCAGCGTTCCAGCCCCGGCGAATGTAGCGATTTTATTGTATATATGCGCCGCCGTCAAAACCACACCCAGAAAAATAAGCATAACGGATGTCCCGGCCGCCGAGTTCAACTCATCCCAGCCGAGCCGCAGGAATCCGCTGTTGATCACCTGGCCGAAACAGCAGATGACTCCGCCTACTATAAACGCCTTAATCATATTCCCGCCAATCGGTGACGGCGGAGATTTCCTGTCCACGTATTTGCTGTATTCCTGTTTGGTCATTTTCATTTTGATTGCACCTCATTTCGATGTTAGGTTTATGATTTCCGAGATGGGGACGGTTATACATGGGGATGGTTGCGTTTTCAGGCATCCGCGGACGCGCACAGCGCGCCCCTACGACCACCCCGCCGCCTGCGGGCGGCACCCCTCCAAAGGAGGGGAATTTTGGCGCAGCATCTCCATTCCCCTCCCGTGGAGGGGTGCCGCGAAGCGGCGGGGTGGTTTCCTCTCCGTCCCTGAGAGTTGAAATCCATTGCAACGTGTGCTATAATATTTTCGACAAATATCCAAAACAGGGAAGGATTGTTAATTTGAAAAGAATATTTGCCGTGAGCATTGTGATTGCCGCGCTTGCGTCTATGCTTACTGTATCGGCCGGTCCCGGTACGGCTGATAATCCGCTTATCACACAGAGTTTCCTGCGCGGGGAGTTTTCGGACAATTTGCGGGAAAGCGCCCTTGATTCGATCAACAGATTAGGTGATGAGGCTTTAACGCAGCTGAACGAACTATACATACTCCACGGCGGCTTCAGCTTCGCGCCTAAGTTCACGCCGGTTACGCTGGCGCCGGGGGAGACGGTGCGGCTGACCATAGGCAGCAGTTTCACGCTGCTATCGGGAGAGGCGGTTATCACTGTCTTGAACGGAGAAGTCATCAATATCACCGCCGGTGCAGTGGTTGAATCCGGCGCGGCGCTGAGGCAGTTCCAGCGATACTTTGTGACGGAAGAATCTTCCGCGGTTATCACAGCGCAGTCCACCGTGACAGGACATGTGGACGGATTCTACACCACCGACGGGGACACGCCCACGCCCCCTCGGCCTCCTGTTACCAACGCGCTGCCGTTTCGGGATGTGCGGACGGTGGATTGGTTCTTCGCCGCTGTTGAGTTCGTGTTTAACAACGGACTTTTCGCCGGAACTTCGGCCGACACATTTTCGCCCAATTCGCCGATGACCCGCGGCATGTTCGTCACCGTTCTGCACAGGCTGGATGGTCTGCCGCAAGCAGGGGAGTCCAGTGATTTCGCCGACGTGCAAGACCCCGCTCGGTTCTATTACGACGCTGTCGTCTGGGCAGCCATGCACGGAATCGTCACCGGTGTCGGCGGCGGCAGATTTGCCCCGGACAACTCCATCACGCGTGAACAAATGGCGGCAATCCTGTACAGATACGCCGAATTCAAGAACCTTGATTTAACGGCAGACAGTCCGGCGTTTTATGAATTCGCGGATTACACCGCTGTTTCGCAATTTGCCGAACAGCCCATGCGCTGGGCGGTAACCCAAGGCGTAATGCAAGGTGCGGATGGTAGGCTGAACCCGCGGAACACCGCCACAAGGGCGCAGGTAGCGCAAATAATCTACAATTTCACGGGATAATTGCAGGGCGCGATGCTCTCGACGCGCCGGAACCCGCAGGGGACGATGGTAATCGTCTCGCAGAACACGGGTGGATCATCACCCGCCTCTACGATTCACAACCGCATCCCTGTAGGGACGGTCGTCCCTACACGCGCCCTGAACCCTAGTTATCAATTGTCAATTACCGTCACCTTTTCCTCCTAAACGAATAGAATGAACTGAGCCCGATACAGGGACGAAAATTTTTAGGAGGATCCCACTATGTGTAATAACGGCTTTTTTGGCGGCAACAGCTGTCTTTGGATTATCATAATCCTGGTTGTGCTGTTCTGTTGCTGCGGCGACGGATTCGGCGGCGGTTGCGATCGTTGCTAAACCGCTGACAAGTCCTCGCGAAAAAGACTCCGCTCCGGCGGAGTCTTTTTTATGGGTTGGGGATGTTGATTGCAGGGGCGCACAGTGTGCGCCCGTGGAAATCGCCGCATTTGCAAAATGCATATGGGGGGATTAGGAACGGCGGGCGAACAATGTTCGCCCCTACAAGGCTGATGCAACAAAATTGCCCTACATTTGCTCAAACGCCTCTTCCAGATTCGCAAATCCCGTGAACGGCATGGAACATGTGTTGTCTCTGCACAGATAAAACGTCGGTTCCCGTTCAATCTGCGTGTAGTCCGCCGCCGGAGGGATTATCCTGCGCAGAGACTTGCTATTTTCCGGCGTTATCAACACTGTCGTAAGCTCCGGCAGGAACTTACGGGCGCGGGAATCACGCAATTGCTCTATATCATCCGCAGATGACACTGCGCAGATGAGGTTTATCTGCGGATACAGCGCGGTCATCATCGCGATGTTGGAGAAACTGTGCGAGGCGGGGAAGCCCCCGGTTTGTGCGGCCATGAATTCTAGTTGGCGCAGGGATACATCCTCCCACTCACGCGAGCCGGTTATCGCGGCGAGTTTCCGCAGATTAAACGCGGCAACTGAATTTCCCGATGGCACCGCGCCGTCATATGTCTCTTTCGGCCGCGTGATAAGTGACTCCGCGTTGTGCGAGTACATGTAGAATCCGCCGCCTTTTTCGTCCGCGAACAGCCGCGTCATCGCCTCGGCATGGGCTATCGCGGATTCCAAGTACGGCGCTTCTCCAGAAGCGTCAAACAGCGTCAACAGCGCCCAGGTGAAATACGCGTAATCATCCAGGAATCCCGAACCTTGTGCCACGCCGTCCCTGTAACTGACTCGCAAGTTTCCGGCGGAATCCGTCAGCTTCTGCCGCACGAAAAGTTCTGCGTTTTTCGCCGATTGCAGATACTCCGGTTTGCCGAGGGTCGTATATGCCGTGGCGAATGCCGCGATCATCATCGAGTTCCACGATGTCAGCGCCTTGTCGTCTTTATGCAGCTTCACGCGGGTGGATCTGTAGGCCAGCAGTTTTTCGTTCAGCTGCCTGATACGCGTGTTTACGTCGGCATAATTCAGGTTGTTCAGCAGTGTCGGGATGTTATCCCCCTCGAAATTGCCGTGTTTCGTCATGCCGTACCAGCCGCTCCAATACGTGCCGTCATTGCTGCCGAGTATCTGCCTTATCTCTTCCGGTTTCCAGACGTAATACAGCCCCTCGCGCCCGTCGCTGTCGGCATCTTGCGCGCTGTAGAACTCGCCGTCCGGCCCTGTCATCTCCCGCGTGATATATGCCAGCGTGTTTTCGGCGACATGGCGGTAAAGTTCACGCCCGGTCAGCTGATACGCCTCCAGATAAGTGATTGTCAACAGCGCATTGTCATACAGCATTTTCTCAAAATGCGGAATTTCCCATCGGGCATCGACCGAATAGCGGGAAAATCCGCCGCCAATATGGTCGTACATACCGCCCCGGAACATTTGCTCCAGCGTCTTTTCCGCCATCGCGATCGCCCTCGGCACGTTTTCGTGGATGCCATACCGCAACAGGAACATAAGATTATGCGGTGACGGAAATTTCGGCGCACGCCCGAATCCGCCGTCACGCTCGTCGAACGCTTTGTCGAAATATTTATACGCCTGCCGCATCAGGGCGTTTGTCGGTTCGATATTCTCAAACTCGTGGGACACGGAAAGCCGCGATATCAATGCGTCGCCTATGGATTCAAGCCCGTCTCTGTCCGCTTTCCAGCGGGAGTTCACCTCACGCAGAATGTCGATGATCCCATGCCTGCCGTAGCCGGAGGTTTTGGGAAAATACGTCCCGGCGAAAAACGGCTTTTGATCCGGCGTCATAATCACTGTCATCGGCCAGCCGCCGCCACCGGTCAGCGTCTGTGTGACCTCCATGTACACGGCGTCGATATCGGGCCGCTCTTCTTTATCGACCTTGACGGCGATAAACCCCTCCCGCAATACACGCGCGACTTGCTCGTCCTCAAATGATTCGTTCTCCATCACGTGGCACCAATGGCAGGTGGAGTACCCGACCGACAAAAAAACTGGCTTATCTTCCGCCTGCGCTTTCTTGAACGCCTCATCGCCCCAGGGATACCAATCGACAGGATTATACGCGTGCTGAAGCAAGTACGGGGATTTCTCGTGAATCAGCCTGTTGGCTGTTTTTTCAACAATGGACATGGGACATCTCCTACAATCTAAAAATTTAGTGTAGTATGTCCGAATGGGCGGGGTAATATTTGCGCAAAAAGGGCGGTGTATACCTAATGCCATTAAGTCAAGATAAGTCGAAATAATACGGAAAGGGCGCGGGCGGTTAATAACCGCCCCTACGACCGCAATATTGCATGTCTTTTGTAGGGGCGATTACCAATCGCCCGCGTAACTTAATAACAGAACAGCCCCGCCCAAGAGAGGGCGGGGTTTGCAACCCTGCGTAGGGGCGGATGGCAATCCGCCCGTGGCATTTGACGTTTTTTCCGTTTATTGGGACGATTGCCATCGTCCCCTACATGGTCTGTGCCTATAATCCAACATCACTCATATCATTATTTCACCTTTGATTTTGGCGTTTTCTATAAACTCCAAAAATGTTTGGGTAATTATTTTTTGCCCCTCGGTGTTTGGGTGCGTGCCGTCTTCGCATAAAAGATGTTCCGGACTGCTGTGCCGCAGGAACGCGCCGCGCAAATCGACCAAAAGAGTATTGGTCCCGGCAGCGATTTTTTCAATGGCTTTTGAATAACTCTCCTGCCAGCGGTAGATGACGTCAATATTTTCCGGAGCGTTGGCCCCGCCCGTGATTTTTTCAACGGCTTTTGAGCAACTCCCCTGCCAACGGACTATTAAGTCAATATTCCCCAGCCACTTTAACACGTTCGGTTTATTGAGGCCATTGCAGTACCAATTAAAAAACTTATTCGCATCAAGCGGCGGCAGGGTGGTCATAATCGGGCGGATTCCGTTTTCGCTTAACAGCGCTATAATTTTATGATAAGTGTCCACAAAAACATTAAGCGGGGTGTGGGGGAGATGTTCATCATCCGGGCATTCTGAAATCTCTTTCCAATTAAAATCACAGTCATTTCCGCCGAAATCCATTAGAATCGCATCGCAAGAGGGTTTGTTGCCCTTCAGTCGCTTTTCAAGCAACGCAAGTCCCTTGGTGACCGTGCATCCGAACTTTGAAAAATTGATAATACTTAACAAGTGGCGCTTTTCTATTAACTCGATATCTATATTATTATCAACATGGTAACGCATGTTTTTCGGATTGATTTGGATGCCCTTTAATATCGAATCGCCAAAGATTTCTACTCTTTTTTTGATGCTCATGCTTCAGCCCCCCTTAAACACAAAACTTCAACACCTGCTTAAAAGCTGTTAATATTTAATTATACCACATAACTTGGTGTAAAAATCCACGTTGGGGAAAATGTTTACATATTAAAATCATGATGCCGTTTTAGTGCTTAACAGCGCTTTAAAATTATGATAGAATATTTGCACCTCTTTGTAGGGGCGGCCTGTGGCCGTCCGCAAAAAAGGATTTAACAACAAGGACTGATAACCATGCTGAAAATCGGATGCCACTTATCTGTATCGGGCGGATTTCTCAATATGGCCCGCACCGCGCTTGAGATTGACGCGAATACATTCCAATTCTTCACGCGCAATCCAAGGGGCGGCAAGGCGAAAGCGTTGAACGAAAAGGACATATCCGCATTTATAGACTTCACGCGGGAGCATAAGATCGCCGATTTCGTTGCCCACGCGCCGTATACGCTGAACATCTGCTCCGATAAAGAAAATATCCGCCAATTCACGGTTGAGACGTTTGAGGATGATCTTGCCCGGCTGGAGCATATCCCCGGCTGTATGTACAACTTTCACCCCGGCAGTCACGTGGGGCAAGGATTGGAGGTGGGCATAGACCTCATCGCCTCCGCGTTGAATCAGCTGTTGCGCCCGGAGTTTGGCACAATAGTTCTGCTGGAGACAATGTCCGGCAAAGGCAGCGAAATTGGCGGCAGATTCGAGGATTTACACGAAATAATTGACCGCGTTGAACATTCGGATAAACTCGGCGTTTGTCTGGATACCTGTCACGTTCACGATGCGGGGTACGATATAGTAAACGACCTTGACGGCGTATTGACGGAATTCGACCGCGTGGTCGGGCTGAACAGGCTGAAAGCGATACATCTGAATGACAGCAAGAACTCCATCGGCGCACGGAAAGACCGGCACGAAACGATAGGCAATGGCTACATCGGGCTGGAGGTGTTCCGGCGGATAATCAACCACCCTGTGCTGCGGGAGCTGCCGTTTATTTTGGAGACGCCAAACGAGCTACCAGGGTATGCGGAGGAGATAATGCTTCTGCGCGGGATGTGGGTGGGGTAGACGATCCTATAGGGAGCGCTGTCCCCAGCGTCCCGCCAGTTCCTCGCCCTGTTATCGCAGGATGGTGAAAATCCAACAGCGGTACGCAGAGGACTGCGTCCCCTACGTGGGGCGATGCGTTAAACCAACTACGGCGCGCTGGGGGCGTCACGCCCTACAGGCACAAATCCACGCACCCTCCATCCATCGACCAAAGCCCCCTTCGCGCACGAAGGGGGAAGGGGGATGCCTCCAAAAAAAGCGGGCGCACTTTTTAAAGTGTGCCCGCTTTTTTGTATCTGCTTTAATCAAAGAAGTTATGATTCCCGATCCTCGTGTTAAATGGCCGGTTCCGCGATGCCCAGCATGTGATTCTTCTGCTGGAGAAGAACAGACTGTCGCCGATGACGTTTGCGCCCTCCAGTGCGAGTTTGGCTGCTATAATATTCGCTCTGTACGGTGTGCGGTTAATCGCGCCGGAGTGGGCGGGTGTGAACTGGATTCCGTGCCGCCTGTCGAAGATAACGCCGTGAACAGTATCAGGATACATGTCAGAGGCGACCCTGTTCATCACCACGTTGCCAACCGCGATCTGGCCGATAAACGGTTCTCCCCTGGCTTCGGCGCTTATTATGCGCGACATCCAGAAGACATCGGTCTCACAATAGAAGTAATCTCCGTGTTTGATGGGGTCGCCCAGCTGGACGACCGAAACGGTCGTTGCGTAAGTGTTCCAAACAATACCCGCGCCGAACGCGTAGGCCAGCGGGCGGACAGGTACATATATCAGCCCGTTGATCTCCCTGCACAGATGCGGCACATGCAGATATCTGCCGTTTGCCGACAGGAAGGAGTCCCCGGCTGTCGCGTAGATACGCAGTCCCGGTGCAGATACGGTTGCCGTGCCGTTGTGTTGTGTTACGTAATCTGCGCCCAGCGCCATGCTGAAGTAATATAGCGGCACATATGTCGTTGCATTAATCAGGAACGAGGGTGCCCCTAACTCCGGGAAGATGCCGTTTATTGAAAGTGCCACGACAGTAAATTCACTTTCACCGGCTTCGGCGCTTGACGTCGTTGCAGGCAGCAGAATCCCGCAGAGCAATGCAAGGCAGAGTAAAGTCGGTATAGCTAGTCTAAGTTTCATTATTGAATAGAGTTCCTTTCCCACGGCTGAAAAGCCATAATATTAGTTACAAATTATTACGATTACAGATACATTATAGCCGATTTAGTTACAAAATGAAACCTTTTTGCGTGGTTGTTGGCAAAAATCGGTAATTTTGCTATACTTATGGTTGTTTTTGGATGAATAATATGCATTATATCTAGGAAAATTGCACGAAATTTAAAGAAAATATTTCCGGAAATAATCATGGAACCCCTTCCGCGCATCAAAAAATCGCACGGTTGTAAAACAGAATACAGCCGTGCGACTTGAAAAATTAGACGTAAATTGTCAAAAAATCATTAAATATTTTAAAAATCACACAAATGCGACAAAGTTTGACAAACTTCGATACATCTTTTCCTGTTCAATTGTTAGAAACGGGTGGAGATGTAAATGCGTGATAAACCGACGCCAAAATGCCGGTCGCCTCCCCGGGCTTTTTTAATTTTGTGAACACTACAGAATTAAGGAGGCCTCTATACTAATGAACAAATTCATATACATTAACGGCGTGGCTGTTTCAGTCACCGAGGAAGTGCATTATACATATCACAAGATGAAACGCCGTGAAAAAACGTTGATCGAAAAGGATACAAGAAACCGGCTTGTGCATTACGATGCGTGGAGTGATGAATTTATACGCAAAACCCCGATCAACGGATTGCCTGTGCAAACCCCGGAGGATATAGTGATTTCAAAGCAGACGCGATTGAGGCTCTATCAAAGTCTCGCCCTGCTTCCTAGCGCGGAGCGGGACTTGATCCACTCTCTTTTTTTTGAAGGCAAGTCCATGTCCGCGTTGTCAAAGCAACTACAAATCCCGCCGCGGACGATAGGCTATCGCCGCGACAGAACCCTGAAAAAATTGCGGGAGATGATGACTCGCGGGTAATATGCCATGGCTGTGACCCGTAATTGTGCGTCCGTGAGGTTGTGGGGAACGTGTAAGGGGCGGCATTCTGCCGCCTCGCACCCCCGTCCTGTAGGGGGCGCTGTCTCCAGCGTCCCGCTGTTTTCTCTGTCCTATCTGCGGGATAGTGAAAATTCAACAACGGGCCGTCGAGGATGCCATTCCCTACGGTCGCAGCCCTTTAAAAAATCCGGACAGCAGTTCCCCGCATTCGTTTGCCAGAATGCCGCCGCGGATTTGCGTTTTGTGGCCGTAAGGCTCCATAAAAAGATTAATAACACTCCCGCAAGAGCCTGTGATTGGGTCACGTGCGCCGTAGAATACCTTTGCAATTCGCGACATGATTATCGCGCCAGCGCACATCGGACAAGGCTCCAGCGTTACATAGATTGAACAATCGGCAAGCCGCCAGTTATCCATTGTCTTACAGGCGTCCTCAATTGCCAGAATCTCCGCATGGGCGGTTGCCAGATTCAACCCCTCACGCCTGTTGCGCCCCCGGCCGATTATGGAGCCATCCGAGCCTGTAATCACACAGCCGACAGGGGCTTCGCCGTCGGCAAGCGCCTGTCGGGCGAGGGTTAGGGCTTCTGTCATATATAATTCATGGTTCATAATTTGAAAGTGTTGCCTTTCGGTTATGTAGGGGCGAATATTATTCGCCTGTGGGGGGATATGGACAAAACACCCGCTGCCTGCGGGCGGCACCCTCTTTACTAAAGAGGGCAGGGGGATTTTGGTAGAGGACGGCGTCCTCAACGTCCCGCCGTATTTGAACCGGCCCTGTAAGGGCGGCCATTGGCCGTCCGTGGACTCCATCGTGGTGAACGTGAGTGGGGTTACGCGGACGCGCGCGCCTACTCAAGCCGCGACAGAAGCGCAGTGAAATATTCAGGCAAATCGGTTGACAGTTCAACCGACTCGCCTGATCTGGGGTGGATAAACTTCAATCTCCGCGCGTGAAGGCACTGGCCAGACAACCCCAGATCCGTCGATTTGCGGCCATATACGAGGTCGCCGACAATAGGGTGGCCGATATGCGCCATGTGAACGCGTATTTGATGCGTTCTGCCTGTTTTCAGGCGGCACTTGACATGCGTATATCCGTTGTACCGCGCCACAACTTCGTAATACGTCACAGCCTCACGCGGATTCTGCCGTGGCTGTGTTGTCACCGCCTGCCGCTTTCTGTCACGGGGATGGCGGCCGATAGGGGCGTTTATCACGCCTTCGTCAGATTTCAAAGCACCTTTGACAACCGCCTCATACTCACGGGTCATCGTTCTGTCTGCCAGCTGCTGCGCCAGATTCACGTGTGATAAATCGTTCTTCGCTACCAGAATGAGGCCGGATGTGTCTTTGTCTATCCTGTGGACGATTCCGGGTCGAAGCTCCCCGCCAATACCGGACAGGCTGTCCCCGCAGTGATGCATCAGCGCGTTGACCAGTGTTGAATCCGCATGGCCGGGGGATGGGTGTACGACCATTCCGCGCGGTTTGTTCACAACGCAAATGTCGTCATCTTCGTAAACTATATCCAGCGGAATGTTTTGCGGCAATAAATCCGTTTCAACCGGTTCATCAAGAGTTACGTGAAATACTTCTCCGGCGGAAGTCTGGTGGCTTTTCCGGACAGTGACAGGTTCGCCGACATCAACGCAAAGCAAGACGCGCTGCTGCTCTATAAGCTTTTGCGCGCCGCTTCTTGTAATACCGGGCAGACTGTTAGACAGGAACACATCCAGCCGCTGCCCGTCCGTTTCGCAATTAATCTTCGTCACTTTCAAAGCCGTATTCACGAAGCATTTTGTCAAGATCATACTCTTCAAGTATCTTTGTCTCGGTGAGATTATCGGTGTCAATAAGCGCTTCCAAATCGAACGATTCAAACGCGTCATATCCGTCGAACGAAGCATCGCGGATCTCCTCGACCGCGTCGTAAGTTTGTGATTTTGCCGATTTGTGGTTATGCGTTTCGGGAACTTCAGGCATCCCGGACATATCAGGCACATTCGGAATCGGCCGCGTGTCCGCCGAAATGTCGTAAACTTCCAGGTCGTCGTTGTAGTCATCATAGTCGATAGGTATGTCTATCGACTGCGGGGAACGTACCGGATCGCTGGATGGGGCGTCTTCCTGCTGGTTATCCTTGCCGGATGTGATGATGAAGTGGATGAAGAACGTTATCGCGCCCAGCGTGATAAAAATATCCGCCACGTTGAAGATTGCGAAATTGACGAACGTGAACTCAAACATATCCACAACGTATCCGCTCCAGACACGGTCTATTAGATTCCCAACCCCGCCGCCGAGCGCGGCGGCCAGACCCAAACTGCCCCAGAATCCGCGGTCATAGCGTTTTAAGATAAAAACAAGCGCAACAATGGCGACGAACATAGCACCGGCTAGCGGCCAGCGCATGTTTGAAAACAAGCCGAACGCCGCGCCGGGATTTTCAGCGTAAACAAGTCTCAGAATGCCCGGGATAAGGACGATCGGATCCCCCCCGTACAGCGTCAGCGTTACCCAGTGTTTAAACAGCTGATCGACGATGACAATAAGTGCCGAGAAAATAAAAATCAGCATATGTTATCCCCTTTCGGTTTACGATGTGTTTTGTATTCGCCCCTACGGATACCGGGATTTATCCAACCGCTCTCGCACATCTTGGGCATAGCTCTGGGTGGTCTTGCCCAACGTTTGCGTCATGCGCCCAGCAGCGTGGGCATTTAGGGTCGTTACTCTGCGCGACTGATACAGTGACGCCGGGGAACTCGGTACCCTCGTAACCGCTGCCGCCGCCTTCGGTGATGTTCACTTTTGAGACGATGAACAGCGTTTTCAAATCCTCACCGTCAATATCTCGCAGGAACGCCGCGCTGTCCGATACGTACAGCGTGATTTCAGCGTCCAGCGGTTTGCCGATTATCTTATCGGCCCGCGCCAACTCCAGCGCTTTGTTCACGTCCGTCCGCAGACGAAGCAATTTGTCCCACCGGGCTTCGTCACCGGGGGAGAGCTTATACTCATTCACTGATTGCGGCATCGGATTATACAGCACACTGTCGATATCATCGCCCGTACCGTGCGGCATGGCGGCCCAGATTTCTTCCGACGTGAATGCCAGAATCGGCGTCAGCATACGTACAAGCGCGTTCAGGATAACATATATAGCCGTCTGCGCCGCGCGTCTGGATACGCTTTCCGTCTCGTCGCAGTACAGTCTGTCTTTTATGATATCGAGGTAGAAGTTAGACATATCGACCGTGCAGAAATTGTGGATGCCGTGATAAATCGTGTGATACTCATACCTCTCATATGCCGCGCTGACGAATTCAATAAGCCTGTTTAAACGCGACATCGCCCAGCGGTCAAGCTCCTGCATATCTGCAAGCGCGACCGGATTATCGGGGTCAAACCCGTCCAGATTCCCAAGAATGAACCGCGCAGTGTTGCGGATTTTCAAATAACTCTCCGAAAGCTGCTTTAACATATCCTTAGTCAGCCGCACGTCTGATCTGTAATCAGTGGATGAGACCCACAGCCGTAAAATATCGGCGCCATAATCTTTAATCACTTCCTCTGGCGCGATGGCGTTGCCGAGGGATTTGTGCATGGCCTTACCCTCTCCATCCAATGTCCAGCCGTTGGTGATAATCCGTTTATACGGCGCAACGCCGTTAACGGCAATACTGGTCAGCATTGACGACTGGAACCAGCCGCGGTATTGGTCACCACCCTCAAGGTAGATATCAGCCGGGAATTGCAGATTTTCAAACTGCCCGCGCAAAACCGCCGCGTGGGTCGAGCCGGAGTCAAACCAGCAATCCAGCGAATCCTGCCCGGTTGTGAACTTTTCCGCCCCGCCGCCGCAGTGGGGGCAGGTGAATCCCTGCGGCAATATCTCAGCCGCTGACATCTCATACCAAATGTTGGAGCCTTTTTGCTCAAACAAACTCGCCACAGCCTCAATACTCTCCGGAGTGCATACTGGTTTGTCACACTCGCCGCAATAGAATACAGGGATAGGCAAGCCCCAGTGACGCTGGCGTGAAATACACCAGTCAGACCGCTCAATAATCATTGCGATCATCCGATCCTTGCCCCATTCGGGAATCCATTTAATATCCTCACAGGACGCGACCGCCGTGTCTTTCATCGCGTCTACCGAGGCGAACCATTGTTCTGTGGCGCGGTAAATAATCGGGCTTTTGCACCGCCAGCAGTGCGGGTAGGAGTGTTCTATGTTCTCGGCGGCGAATAACGCACCGGATTTTTCTAAATCTTCGTTTATCGCGTCCACGACTTTGGAGTAGTGCTGCCCCGCATATTGCAGCGTCGCGTCGGTCATAATCCGCGTGAATCGACCGGCATGAACGCTGACATGACAGTTTTCAACTCAGGGTATTTCATGCAGACATTGAAGTCGTCAACCCCGTGCGCAGGCGCTGTGTGGACGCAGCCGGTTCCGGCTTCGGTCGTGACATGGTCACCGACGACAATCAACGATTCCTTGTCGTAGAACGGGTGCGCTGCCGTCATACGTTCAAACGCTTTGCCGGGGAGTTTTGCCAGCGTCTCAAACTTCTCAATCCCCGCTTTGTTGAACACCTCTTCGGCGAGTTTGGTCGCGACAATATACACCTCGCCATTCGCCCGGCAGATGGAGTATTCAATATCCGGCCCAAGCGAAATCGCCAAATTGCCCGGCAGAGTCCAGGTGGTCGTCGTCCAGATCAGGATATAAGCGTTTTCGGCTCCGGGAATGCCATCCAAAACTCCCTTGGAGTCTTTCAGCTTGAATTTTACGTAAATCGCCTTGCACGGGTCATTGGCGTATTCGATTTCCGCCTCGGCAAGCGCCGTTTCGTCGGATGTGCACCAGTACACGGGTTTCAGACCCTTGTAGATGTACCCTTTTTCATACATCTTGCCGAAGACGCGGACTTCCGCCGCCTCGAACGACGGAGCCATCGTGAGATAAGGGTTATCCCAGTCGCCGATTATGCCGAGCCTTTTGAATTGCTCACGCTGGCGGTCAACAAAATCGGCGGCGAACGTATGGCACGCAGCGCGGAATTCCGGGATTGACATCTTTTTACGGTCAAGCTTGTTCTTTTTGATGATTGCGCTTTCAATCGGCATACCGTGGTTATCCCAGCCGGGTGTATATGGGGACATCCAACCGGTCATATTCTTGTGGCGGATGATGATATCTTTCAGAATCTTGTTCAGCGCGTGGCCGAGATGGATGTCGCCGTTTGAAAACGGCGGCCCATCGTGCAACACGAATTTCGGCTTCTGAGAGTTCTTTTCCATCAGCCGTTGATATATTTGTTTATCGTAAAAAGCTTTCAGCATTTCCGGCTCACGTTTCGGTAAACCTGCGCGCATGGGGAAATCGGTTTTAGGCAGGTTAAGCGTTGAGTTGTAGTCCTGAGGCATGGGTGTTCTCCTCTCTTGCAAGTAGTCGTTATAGGGGACGCAGTCCTCTGCGTCCCGTTGTTGCCTGACGCCCGATGTCTGGTTTGCGGTAACAATACCCACGGGACGCTGGGGATAGCGTCCCGTACACAGGCTGTACGTGCACGATGCGGGGGGTGGACAGAGGTAACAGCGGATGCGCAATGCGCACCCCTACGTGGTGCGGCGTAGACAACGGGGCGAACCCACAAGGCTCCGCATTCACGGTAAAAGGGCCGCCCTATGTCGGCCCTGTAATTATTCAGTAGTCAATATATGTGTCAGGCGCCGTTGCATGGTCTATTGCTCATTTGAAAAATTCTTCCCGAATTTCAGATTTTCCAAGTCGAATTTAGTCTGCGATGAATCGTCCTCGTCTATTGTGCCGTACACCTTTGTATCCTCATCATCATAAAAGTCCTCCGGATATTCGGCAGTTTGCACGGGCAGGGCATTCGCGTCATCTTTCAAACTTGCCAGCACTCCGCCGATTATCTGATTGGCGGCGTCCTGAATCGATTCCTCATCCTGCAATGGTGCGCTTTCACTCTTCGGCGCAGGGGGAGCCGACTTTTTTTCTGCGGCGGGCTTTTCTGCGGGGGGCTTTTGCGGCGATGAGCTTTTTCTTGTGTTCTCAAGCTTTGACAAAAACTCCGAATGCTTCTGCATTATAGTTTTCGCGAGGTTAACAAATTTCGTCGTCTCTTTAACCGCAGCGGTGAGGCGCATCTCTTCCCCGGCCAGTTTGCGCTCCATTTCCGCTATACGGGATTTCTCCTCATTTTCGGCATTTTGCAGGATTTCATCTCGGTGCTTGTTCGCGTCGGCCAAAAGATCTTCACCCATCCGTTGGGCGGTAAGCAATGCCATTCTCATCGCGTCTTCGGTTGAGCGGTATTCCTCTACCTTCTCAACCAGCACTTTAAGCTTGCCTTTCAATATGGCGTTTTCCTTATACAGCGCGTTGTAATTTTCGGACACGCTCTCAAGAAATTCGTCAACTCCTGTCATCTCGTATCCGCCGAACACGGCTTTTTCAAATACCTTATCGGCAATATCCTGTGGCGATAACATCGACAATCAACCCTCTTCCGCAATAATTTATCTTGTAAATCTTAAAACTTATCTCTTAAATCTCGGCGCTAAAAGTACATGCCGTTATTTTCAAGCTCGTCAATCAAGTCGCCCAGCAGGTCAACGTTGTACGGGGTGATGATGTACGTATTCACTGCGACTTTTTTGATTTTGCCGTCCTGCGCGTAAGCCACGCCGCTAAGAAAATCCACAAGCCTGCGGGCTATGTCCTTGTTCGTCGATTCAAGGTTCAGGACAACGGTGCGCCGCTCACGCAAGTGATCCGCGATTTCAGCGGCGTTTTCGAATCTCTCTGGCTTGACAAGAACGACCTGAAGCTGTGCTGTGGCGTGGATGTTGACAACCTTATTGCTGCCACGCTGTTCCTCAAACCCGCCGTAAGAACTTCTTGCCTGGGACGTGGTTCTGGGGGCAGGTGGCGGTTCTACCGTACTGTGCTGCTGAAAATCCTCAAACTCATACTCATCGTCATCATATGGCTTGGTGAGCTTTTTCAATTCACTAAACAATCCCAAATTAAGATACCTCCAATAATTTATCATGCTTCGCGGTTACAGCGCAGCCGAGAGTGAAACGATTTTAATCATCTCTCGAAAATCGCGGAGCCTATTCGTACCATGTTTGCCCCGGCGCGGATAGCTTCAATGTAACTGCCGCTCATCCCCATGGATAAAAACTGCATACAGACATTATCGTATTTTTTCCCCCTAATGTCAACAAAAAGGTTAAACATTGTCTCAAAATAGTAACAATTTTCAATAGGATTCCCTAAAATTGGCGGAATTGCCATAAGCCCGCGCACGTTTATGCCGTTTATAGCCGCCGCTGTATCAAGCATTCGCGGCAATTCTTCGGGAAATATTCCGGATTTTGACGGTTCCCTGCCGATATTGACCTCGATCAGCACGTTTTGGATAATTCCGAGTTCCATGGCCTTTTTGCCGATCATTTCAAGCAGTTTTACCGAGTCGGCGGATTCTATCAGGTCGCAGACGCCCACGACTTTGCCGACTTTGTTCGACTGCAAGTGGCCGATAAAATGCAGCGGCGTGCCGGTATATGCGTTTTGGGCGTACTTCTCCGTCATGTCCTGAACTCGGTTTTCACCGACAGCATCCACCCCGGCAATGATTGCCTGCCTGACCCCATCGGCGTCGGCAGACTTCGCCGCCGCGACAAGGGTTATGTCGGAAGATTCCCTGCCGGATTCAATGGCGGCTTGCGCAATCGCCTCCCGCACTCTTTTTATTTTATCCGCAATCGTCACATGAATAACCCCTTGTGTGATTTTTTGGCTGTGGTGGTGTTTTGTTCCCATATACCACGGGCGGATTGCCACCCGCACCTACATGTTGTATGTTGTAGAGTGCAGCCTCCCGCATTCACCCGACAATCTTGCCGTGGAACAAATCGTTCGCCCGCACGATAATTGTGGCTCCCGGGCGTAGGCCGCTTGTTCTGGCGGAAACGCACCGCACGATATAGCAAGTGCCGTTGAATATCCACAGAATTTCCACAGGCACACGTTCCGCACGGACGCCTACTTGGATGAAAATATGCGTCGCGCCGTAATCGTCCAGATGTATCGCCTCTTTCGGTATGCGTATCCCCGTTACCTCGCCGAGAATAACTTCCGCCGAAAGATGGCGGTGCGGCGCGATATCGCGCATATGCCTGTCGCTTGAAAGCAGCACAAGCGACTCTCCGTTTTCGCTTCTGCTGACATTCTCGACCTGCATGTTGACAATCGCATTATAGGCCCCCCGAAATTGCACTGGCACACTGCGACCGACCGGGAGATTGAACGCATCGGCCGAGGGAATGACCACCGCGTAATACCATGTATGCCCGGTTATCAGCTTACCCAGTCCCTGGATCTGACCCGGAGTCTCAAAAAGCCCTGCCAATTGCGATGGAGGCGTGTCTCTAGTTATATCCTGCGGACTGACGCTTTCAAACCCGTCTGTGAACTGAGAGAATATTCCGGCCGCGGGCGCGTAGATTGTCCGCATACCGTGACTTCTTGCTTCCAAGCTCGCCAGCCGGGTTCGGAGGTACGGCAGCTCCGATTCATCGGAACCGCCGTTTTCAAAGATATACGTCTCAATGCTGAGCGCAAGCTCATCCAGCCGCTGCAAATCATCTGCCTGTACAGCGCGGGAGAGGTCTACAATGCTTTGAAGACTCATCACAGCCGGATCGCGCCCGGTGGCACCCTCCAGCTGTGCGATTCTCAGGCGTGTCGCGCGGATCTCACTCGCTGTCTCCAGTGCCGCCAAGCTTGTGTATTCAACGGCCAAAGGTTGTCCCGCGCCGATTCTGACTCCTTCGTCGACCACGGGCAGAATCATCGCACCGCCGCCGGGCAGCAGCGCCTCGGTACGGATAATATACCCGCTGACATTGACGGAATCTTCAATTGTATAACTAACCGCCGGCATAGTCACAAAAGTGTCACGGATTCCCCGGAATATATACACCCCTATGTAACTCAAAATCCCAAGAAACAACACACCTGTCGTCAGCTTTATGAACAAATCACTCCTGCGCATTCTTCGTACCCTTTCGCGTTAATCTCTTAGCTCTTGAAACTTAAATCTTATATCTCGGCAAGCTCCGCCTCGCTTGTCTCGTCCGTCAGGTTTATCTGCCGCGACGGTATGATTGTTGAAATCGCGTGCTTGTATATCAGTTGCTGTTTCCCTTCCGAATCCAGCACAACGGTGAAGTTGTCGAAACCTGTCACCACGCCTCTCAACTGGAATCCGTTGACGAGAAAAACAGTCACCTGCTGTTTTGCACTCCGCGCCTGATTTAAGAACACATCCTGTAAATTTCTGTTTGCCATTATTTTGTCCGTCCTTTCTTTATTTAGGCTGTACGCCTTTGTCTATTGACGGTCATTATTATAGTAATTTTTTTCCAAATATCCTGTCGAAGCTTGCAGGGCAAAATCTAAATCCGGCGTTTTTTCGTAAAAAATCCATTTTACGTTTTCGTCCCGCCGCAGCCAGGTCAGCTGCCGTTTCGCGTATCGGCGGGACTCTGTTTTTATCATGTTTACAGCGTCAACAACGCTGTATTCACCCGTAATCGCGCTGATAAGTTCTTTGTAGCCGATCGCTTGCATTGCCGTTGTGACGGGGGAAACTCCGGCGGCAAGGAGTTCACGCACCTCCTGCTCCAGCCCGGCGGACATCATCGAATCCACCCTAATGTCGATTCTGTTATACAGATCCTGCCTGTCGGTAAAATTCAGCGCGATTTTTACCGCGTCGTATCTGGACGGCAGTTCTTTAGTCTCACGATTGTGCTGCGATATCGTCCTGCCTGTGGCGCGAAAAACTTCAAACGCCCGGACTATCCGTTTTTTGTCGTTTGTGTGGAGCTTTCCGGCGCTCTCCGGGTCAAACTCCGCGAGCTTTGCCAGCGTTGCCTCGCCGCCGGATTTATCGTACTCCGCTTCTATCTCGGCTCGGAGAGCGGGGTCAGGTTTGTCGGAAAAACCGCTTCCGCGTATCAGTGAGTCGATATAAAGCCCCGTCCCGCCGACTATCACGGGGATTTTGCCGCGGCGCAAAATATCGTCCACGAATGTTGACGCATCTTCAACATATCGGGAGACAGAGTACTCCTCCCAAGGCTCCGCGATGCTTATCATATGGTGCGGGATACCGAGTTGTTCTTCTGGCGTGGGTTTTGCCGTGCCGATATCCATGCGGCGATACACCTGCATGGAATCAGCCGAGACGACCTCTCCGCCAAGTTGCTTCGCCAGCCTTGCGCCCAGCGCTGTTTTGCCCGTCGCCGTCGGGCCTGATATCACGACAACCCGCCCGGTCACGATCTTTTGAAGCTCCGGTCGAGTGACGCTTTTGTGATTTCAAACGACACAGGCCGCCCGTGCGGGCAGAACCTTATCTCGCCGGAGACTACTCTTTTGCACAGCGCCTCCAGTTCGCGGGGTTCAGAGGATTTTCCCGCCTTGATCGCTGCCTTGCAGGCTATGGTACGCAGAATGTTGTCATATTTCGCGGGAATGGAAAGTTGCCCGCGCGCAAGTTCCGCGCTGATTTCCGACAATGCGGACTCCGCCTCGCCTATATCTATCTCTGCCGGGATTCGCCGCGCGGCGACCGCGCCGTCGCCAAGCTGTTCGACGAGGAAGCCGAGCTTGTCCAGCAGTTCCGCGTTTTCCAACAACACCGCCGCGTCTTCAGACCCGTGGCGGCATATTATAGGTGTTATCAGCGACTGCGACATCGGCTCGAATTCTTCGCTTTTCAGTGCGTTGAAATGTATCCGCTCGTGAGTTGCATGTTTGTCTATCAGCAAAATGCTGTCCGGCATTTCGACAAGCACATATGTACCCATCGCCTCCCCGATTATGCGGAATGAGGGGAGGTCTTGCTTTGGGGTGAATTTTGTCTCGTAAGTTCCCGGTTTTTCGTCATGCACCGGGGCGTGGGCTCCGCGTTCTCGGTCTGACGGCGGTTCGGACTTGAACTCACTGAATTTGTAGGTTTTTTTGAATTCATCGGCGAGCATGGCTTTGAATTTAACGCTGCCGCCATGGCCGCCGGATTTAAACGTTGGGATGTTTGTTTGAATCGGCGCGTTGTTGACAGTCAGCGCGGCATGGGTAGTTATATCCGGCGTGCTGGGGGAGCCGCGCCCTGCGGCAGGGCTGGGGTCCACCGCGCCTTTAGCGGCGTAATATACACCGTCGAAGACCTGTTTGTCGGAGACGAATTTGATTTCCAGCTTTGACGGATGAACATTGACGTCCACGTCGGACGGGTTCGTCGTTATATACAGCACGCAGGCCGGGTATTTCCCCTGAGGCAGAACGTTCTGATACGCCTGTTCCAATGCGGCTTGCAGGGTTTTTGAGCGTATGCTCCGCCCGTTGACGAAGAAGAACTGAAAGCTTCGGTTCCCCCTGGCGCTCAGCGGGGCGGACACAAAGCCCTGCACTAGGATCGAGTCATTTTCGGACGCTGCCCGGACAAGCCCTTCGGCAAATTCAGTGCCGAACAGACTATAAATGCAGGAGTCTATCCTGTAGTCCCCCGGGGTGTGAAATTCCGTCTTACCGTCCCTGATGAATCGCACGGAAACTTCCGGACTCCCTAACGCGCACTTGAGTACGGCGTTGGACACGGCGGCAGATTCGGCGCGGTCGGACTTCATAAATTTCAGTCTTGCCGGGGTGTTGAAAAACAGGTCGCGGACTATAATCGTCGTCCCCTCTGGGCATCCGGCGGCGGTTTCTTCGATAACCTCTCCCGCCTCCAGCGACAGATTTACGCCCATCTTTTCACCGGCCACGCGGGAGTAGAACTCAATCCGCGACACAGCGGCGATGGCCGCCAGTGCCTCACCCCTGAATCCGAGAGTATTTATCGCGCTCAACCCCTCGGCGTCTTTCAGCTTGCTTGTGGCGTGGCGCAGGAACGCCGTTTTCGCGTCTTCCGATGAAATTCCGCAGCCGTTATCGGTCACGCGCATATACGTCATCCCGCCGGAGCTTATCTCCACGGTGATGACGGTCGCGCCCGCGTCTATTGAATTTTCAATCAGCTCTTTTATAACGGAAGCGGGCCGCTCTACAACCTCGCCCGCCGCGATCAGGTCAGCTATGTGACCGGGTAATTGATGTATTTTTGGCAATGTAATCCTCCGATGCGTTGGTTGGGGGTGTAGGGGCTGACGCCCACATCGGCCTGCGGCAATGACCCTGTGGGGGCGGCATTCTGCCGCCCGTGGTATGTACGGGGGACATCCCCCTTCCACCTTCGTGCGCGAAGGGGGCTTTGGACGATGGATGCGGTGGTTGTAGGGGCGACCGTCCCTACGGGGTGCTGTTGTATATCCCGGGACGTCGAGGACGCCGTCCCCTACAAAATCACCTATACAAAATCGGCAGTCCCTTGACATTGACGGGATCCACATCCAGCAACGCTATATCTCCTACTGTGCAGTCGATTTTAGTCACATCCACAACCGTGTGCAGCAGACCTACGTTGCCCAAGACCCGCGCCCGTGCGCCGTTTATTCGCACAAACAGCGACCGGCGGCGGAATTTCAATAGACCCAGCATTCCGCGTTCACTGATATATCTGTCAACGCCGAAGCCGTGATAATATCCGACTGATAGAATAGCTATCTTTGTCGGTGCCTTGGTGGTGTACCCGCGCTCCGACCCTATGGTGTGTCCCTTTGGATACCAGCCCACTTCTTCCAGTCCCGCTTCGATATATCCTACTTTGGAAAGCCCCTGAATCGGCTTTCCCGGGATTCTGCCTGAAAGCGCGGTGTCCACGCGGACGGCGTCCATATGTTCAATGTTGTATTTGAATAAAGCCGCCGAGTCGCAGGCGTGAGCCCAGCCGGGTTCCAGATTCATATCTATCATTCTGTCTAAAACGATATTGAACTTATCCATCTGCGCGAATGTCAGCTTTTTACTGCGCCAGGAAGCAGAGAATGTTGTAAATGTGCCGACGACCGAAAGGCTTGACATATACTTGTATATTGCCGCGACCTTGTCAAGTTCTGCCGGCTGGAAGCCATACTGCCCCAGCCCTGTGTCAATATTAACCTGCACCTGTGCCGTAATGCCTTGTGATTCCGCCAATCCGTTGATGGCGACGGCCGCGTCATAAGACCCTGCCGTGCAGATGACGCCGAGTTGCAGGAGTTTTGAAAGCTCAGCCGGGTCGGCGGTACTTCGTAGCATCATAATTCGTTCTTTCGTAAAGCCTTGTTCACGCAGGATGGCGGCATCGGCAACATCCGACACGGCGAAGTCTTTTATGCCTTCATCGCGCAAAAACTTTGCCACCGGCAAAAGACCCATTCCCCCGGCGTTGGCGCTGAGATCCGCGTAAACGGCTGCGCCCTCCGCACGCTCTTTTATCGCGCGGAGATTATTCCTGACCACACGCAGGTCAATCACGAGGTGTTTCATAGCATTTCTCCCCCCACTGCCCCGGATAATCTGTTTGACAGATATTTTACCACAATTTCATTGTAATTTCCAGAGAAAAATGTTAAAATAATCAAATGAAGACAGATAATCGTAAAAGAAATGAAATACAGCCTGATCAAATCGCGAATCAAAAGGCGATTATGGCGGAAATCCGGGGGCTTTTTGCCGAAAATTCACAGGCGAAAACCCCGCTTGCTTACGTGGATACTTACGGCTGCCAGCAGAATGAAGCCGACAGTGAAACGATCCGCGGGATGCTGGACGAAATGGGATACGAGTTCACGGCCGATGAATTTGCGGCCGATTTGATTGTTATCAACACATGCGCAATACGCGAAAATGCGGAGAATCGCGTTCTGGGCAACGTTGGTGCGCTGTCCCATACGAAGAAAGCGAAACCATCACAGATCATTGCATTCTGCGGGTGCCTAGCCGCCGTGCCGGAGACTGTGGAGAAAATTCGGCGGTCGTATCAACAGGTAGACCTCGTTTTCGCGCCTAATCTGCTGTGGATGTTCCCGGAGCTTCTGTGCCGCGTTCTTACCGAAAAAGGCCGAGTATTCCTGACCGACGGCGGAGACGGTGCTGTGGCGGAGGGATTGCCGGTCAAGCGTGACGGAACAGTCAAAGCATGGTTCCCTATCATGTACGGCTGTGATAACTTCTGCTCATACTGCATTGTCCCCCATGTTCGGGGGCGGGAGCGTAGCAGAGATTCCGCGATTATCGTGGACGAAGCGCGGCGGCTTGTCGCGGACGGATACAAAGACATCACTCTGTTGGGGCAGAACGTAAACTCATACGGCGTGGGATTAGATGAAGATATTAACTTCGCAGGGCTTCTCCGCCGGGCTTGTGAGATTGACGGGCAATTCTTGGTGCGGTTTATGACCAGCCACCCGAAAGACGCGTCGGTTGAGTTGTTTCGCGTCATGGCCGAGTCCGAGCGGGCGGCGCGGCAGATTCACCTGCCGTTTCAGTCCGGTAGTGACAGGATTCTGAGTGTGATGAACCGTGGATACACGCATGAGGATTACATGGCAAAATTGACTCAGGCACGTGAGTTTATGCCGGATATAGCCATCACCAGCGATGTGATAGTCGGCTTCCCCGGGGAGACGGAGGCGGACTTTGAAGATACCTTGCGCCTGATTGAAAAGGCGAGGTTTGACGGACTTTTCACGTTCATATACTCCCGCCGACCCGGCACACCCGCCGCCGATATGGAAGACACCGTGACAAGCGAGGAAAAGCATCGCAGATTTGACAGATTGATTGAGCTGCAAAACTCGATTTCAGATGAGCAGCACGGCAAGCATATAGGAAAAACCATGACGGTACTTGTTGACGGCGAATCCGGCGATGCCCGGTATCCGCTCCGCGCCCGGACAAACGGCGGGCGGTTGGTGCATCTTAACGGCGGGCTGGAGCTTGTCGGGAGTTTTGTTGAAGCGAAGATAACGCACTGCAACTCATGGTCGTTGTTTGCGGAGGCTGTGTAGGCCCCCCCCCCCGGCGTCCCCCCGTAACCCCGTCCAAACCTCGTTCCTCGTACCTGGCGATAATCCAAACCACGGGACGCTGAGGACAGGGTCCCATACGGTGCGGCATTTCTCCCCACACATGGACAATGCGAGCACCCCGTAGGGGTGTTCGCCCCCACAACTACCCTGTAAAGATCAAAGACAGCCCTTTTTGAGGCTGTCTTTTGACTTTTAAGTATAAATCAGGTTATGCAAATTATCCCCTATTGCGTACATGCTCCACAACTGCGTCAGCAATCACTTGCGCCACGTTTTTGTCCAGCGCTGACGGTATGATGTTTTCAGCGTTTAGCTGATTGTCCGGAATATACGAAGCCAACGCTTCCGCCGCCGCCATGTTTATCCCGTCCGTGAAGTCATCCGCCCTTGCCGCCAGCACTCCCTTGAAAATCCCCGGGAAAACAAGCACATTGTTGACTTGGTTCGGGAAATCCGACCTACCCGTGCCGACGACTGCCGCCCCGCCCGCTTTTGCCTCATCCGGGAATATCTCCGGCGTGGGGTTTGCCATCGCGAAGATGATCGAATCTTTTGCCATAGTCTGCACCATAGCCTGCGTTAATAATCCAGGTGCCGATACGCCGATAAATACGTCAGAGTTGCGGACGGCTTCGGCCAGGTCGCCGTTTCTGCCCTTTGCATTGGTCAGTTGAGCTAGTTCCTCGTGGTTCCAATTCAGCATGGTTTCGGGATTATCCTTGTTCAGAATGCCGTTCATATCGACAAGGAGCATATCGGCCACGCCCGCTTTTAAAAGCATACGCGCCGTGGCTGAGCCTGCCGAACCAATGCCGTTTATGACCACCGTTAAATCTTTTAATTGCCTGCCCACAACTTTCGCGGCGTTTATTAGCGCAGCCGTCACAACGATGGCTGTCCCGTGCTGGTCGTCGTGGAAAATCGGGATATTCGCCTCGGCTTTCAAGCGATTCTCAACCTCAAAGCAACGCGGCGCCTTGATGTCCTCTAAATTTACTCCGCCGAAATTGGGTGAGATCAGTTTGACAGTGTTTACGATTTCATCGATTATCAATTTTTCCTTTTCGGCTTCGTCGCAATCCATAGCCTTGATATGCTCTGTATCAAGACATATCGGAAAAGCGTCAACATCGCCGAACTCTTTGAACAGGATGGCCTTGCCTTCCATAACGGGCAATCCCGCCAGGCCGCCTATGTCGCCCAAACCTAAAACGGCGGAACCGTCAGACACGACTGCTATCATGTTGCCCTTTGAAGTGTATTTATACGCTTCTTCCGGATCCCTCGCAATCTCCCTGCAAGGCTGAGCCACGCCAGGGGAGTATGCTAATGACAAATCTTCTTTTGTATTCACCCCCACCTTGCTTTGAATACTGACCTTGCCTTTGTTTTTTGCGTGCAGCTCCAATGATTCTTGATAAACATCCGTTGCCATTTATATTTTCCCCCATTTATATTTCTCAATTAATCAGTTTCATAACGCGTATGTACTCGGCCCACATCCTTTTCAAAATATTGAGCAGGAAAACAGCAGGCCGGTTTTTATACATGTATGCAACTTAAATCAAGTGATCTTGCATTTGTTGTATAAGTCGAAAGTATGCCATATTACGGCCCGTTATGCAAGCTTTTTCGCAGTTATTAATAGCCAAACATTTGCACAGGCACATGATAAATTGTATTAAAATCGCCAAAAAATGAAAGAAACATTGCACAAGGATGCAAAATACAAATATGTGCTTTTGCCGATGGCCTATCATAGATATCTGAACTTTTCAACAGATGGATGACGATTGAGTCCCAAGACTTGACAATGAGATTCTGTGTACGTTATAATTGTCAGGCTGTTCCCCGTGCCTCCCTTTTTCAATTTAATATCTGCCCACGTACCTCACCAGGATAGAGGGCCCGCCTCCTAAGCGGGATGTAGTGAGTTCGAGTCTCGCCGTGGGTGCCAATTGTCCGTTAGACGAACGTAGAGGTTCGTCTAACGGACAATTTATTGTTTGAGGGCTGGCGTTGCAGTATATCTCGATTCGCGCGTCATCGCCGTCGTAGATGAGGAATTTGCTGACGAAAGTGTCGATCAGGGCTGTGCGGCAAGAGATATCGCTGGCATCGCCGCCTTTGAATCGCTCGAAGAAAAACTTAACCTCATCAAACGCAATTTAGACATCTTCCTTAATTAGCGGAAACTTAGAATTTCCCTTTCTGAACTCCAGCGGCGTTTGATTTTTTGTGGCCTTAAACCGTGTTTGAAAATGGCTTTGTGAGGCATAACCTAAATAATCGGCAATTTCTGTCAAAGATTTGTCGGTGTGTATCAACAAGCGTTCAGCCCTTCGGATACGTTCTCCGGAAATAAAATCAGCAACTGTTTTACCCATTTCTGCTTTAAACTTTGAGGTTAGAGTCTTTCTGCTTATGTGGAATTGACCAGCAAGAGTTTGAACATCAAGCGGCGAAGATATATTTTGCTTTATATAAGAAACAACCGATGAAATCAGTGGACTCAACTGCTTTGCGTTTTCTAAATCAGCTACTCTTTTTGTATAGTCGATAACCATTCGATCTAATAGGTCGATTACTGCTTCTGCTTTGAAAAGCCCTTCACTTTGCAAAATATATTTTTCGCACAGGCGAAGCGCTTCTTCCTCAAACAAGCCACCCTCTATTGCTGCCCGGGAGACAAGCGTAACAGCCGTAACAAAAAAGTTTTGTAAATGCCTCAGCCGATTTGCGGCCAGCATCCCGGTTGTACCGTGCGTATATGTTTTGAAAAGCTGCTTTAACCCTGCGACATCCCCCATGCGGACGAAAGCCAGCATCCGCCGTTCAAACGGCATGTGGCTATGTATTGGAACGGACGATTCCTCCGGCGATTTTAGCTGTATTTCCCGGAAATCCAGCGGTATAGAATCTTCGGGCAGCTGAGACAACGCAGCGATATCATCCAAATATAACATATCTCGGTTGAGGCAAAAGTTCATTAACAGTAGAATATGCAGAAAATTGGGGACAGAGAAGCTAGGTATTGCCAGCATTTGCTTATATAGACGCTCAAACGCAGCTTGATCAATGCCAAGCGCAAAAGCATAATCTCGCTTTTCCTGCGTCGTATATTCATTTCGTCCAACAGGGCCGAGAATAATTGAATAACGCTCATGCGCAATTGCCCCATAGTGCTGAGAAAATGGAGTCAGGCAATAGCTGACGGTGCTCTCATTTTGTATCAGCCCCTCTTCATATGGCAGGACGGGGTCAACCGTTGTATTCATTAGACCAAATGATCGTATATGGCGAGCTTCATCGTATAGCCTGACCGGGATAAAGAAAACACCCGCGATTTTTTCACATAAGTAGAGAATATGGTCAACATCCATAATATGCGTCACCTCATTACCATTTTAAGTTATATTCCCCAAATTTGCAATAAATTGTTACAAATATTAAATATTTCTTGCGCACAACCCACTATACTTGATCAAAAGAATCTGTATTCATCTGAGGTCGCATTCTAGCTGTGACGGTTTTCCGTATAAATTAATCATCTTTCATACTTAATACTTCTCTCCTTAGTAAAATCAAGGCAAGAAGCTGCCACTGTTGCGGTGTCTCTCAGATAAATACAGACTCTTAATTTAACGATAGGGGATTTTCTGCATGAAAGATTCTGACCTGATACCTGTATATATGGGGTCGCCGGATCAATTCCCGGCTTCGCCAGAGTTGCCGAACGGCGTGACGGAGGTGAAGTGGGCCGACGAGGGTGGATGTATGATCGAGTTCCATCTCAACGAAGTTTACGACGAGCGCGACGGCGAAACCCTGCATCTGCAAATCCTGTTGCCGCTTGAGGAAATGCCTATGTTTGGCCTGCCGACGAAGAAGTATCCGCTAATTGTATATGTGCCCGGCTCCGCATGGCGCAAGCAGATGCCCATGATGGCATTGCCGCGCATGATGCGCCTATGTGAGCAGGGTTATGCCGTCGCCGTCGTGGAATACCGCCCAAGCGATGCCGCAGGCTTTCCCGCACAGGCGGAGGATTGCAAAACCGCAATCCGGTTCATGCGAAAGCACGCTGACAAGTATCGGATATTGCCTGATAAAATAGCGCTATATGGCGATTCCAGTGGCGGACATACCGTGGTATTGGCCGGTATAACCGGAGACGGTACGCTTGATAACGGCGTGTACGGTGAGTTTTCGTCAGAAGTAAAATGCATTGTGGACAGCTTCGGGCCAACAGATGTGTCGAAGATGAACTTTTACCCAAGTATGATGGATCATACTGCCCCGGACAGCCCGGAGGGTATGCTTCTCGGCGGAGTGAACGTGCTGGAGCATCCGGAGCTTGCTGAAAAAGCATCGCCGATGTACTATCTTTCTCACGAAAAGGCAATCCCGCCTATACTTATCATGCACGGAGATCAGGACTGGGCGGTTCCGTTCAACCAATCGGTACGACTTTATGACAAGATGCGGGAGCTTGATAAGGATGTGACGATGTATAAACTGCTCGGCGGATTTCACGGTTCCGGCGGATTCAACAGCAAGGAAGCGCGGGACACGATTTTAGAATTTATAAATAAACATATATAGAGGAGATATAATTATGCCATATGTAGGAATTATTCCACCAGAACCCGGCGTAGGGTTTGTCTTACCAATGATGGACATATCAACAATCAC
>WQWC01000008.1 GCA_009785525.1 Oscillospiraceae bacterium
ATGAAGTTCGACACTTTTAGAACCCGGCAGCCGCGCGATTTATCAAGCGCATCGACAGCAAATTTGAGATTCGCTTCCCTGTCACCGATGTTCGAGCCAATTGCGATATACGCCGTGTGGCGAGAGCGTGTTATTTCCACTGAAACAGTATCCAAGTGCATCGCAACAGGCGCCCAAGGCTTTTTGACCTCCAGCCTGACACTCTGCAATCGCGGATTCCCCACAAGCAGCTTTTCTGCCAATCTCTCCGCGACGGTTTCTATCAGCTTGAACGTATTGCCCTCGACAAAGCTTTTGATCGTCCCGCAAATACCGCCATAATCAAGCGAGAGCGAAAGATCGTCCGTCTCTCCCGCACCACGCAGATTAGCAAACAACTCGGCTGATATCACAAATTTCTGCCCCAGCGCGTTTTCTTCCGGAAACAAGCCGTGATTGGCGAAAATCTCAAGATTCTTTATACTGATTTTATCCATCTATGCCACACCCTGCCGCAGAACGGCTTCTGTCATCATCACAGCACGCCGTGTCTCTTTGACATCATGTACGCGGACGAACGAACATCCTCGCATTATTCCGATCACTGTCGTCGCCAGCGTACCCTCCACTCTGTCTGTCACAGGCAAGTCAAGCGTTGTCCCAATAAAACTTTTTCTCGACGCGCCAAGCAACACAGGATATCCTAAGTCCTTGATCATATCCAACTTATTGATCGCTTCAAGATTCATCTGATACGTCTTCACAAACCCCACACCGGGATCTAGAATAATTTTATCAGCGGCAATGCCAGCCTTCTGTGCCAAGTCGATCGATTCCCTCAAATCGGCAAGCATGTCCGGCATGAAATCCGCGTAATTCATGTTATCTCTGTTATGCATCAAACAACATGCCACACCGCTTTGTTGAATAACTCCGGCCATATCCGGGTCACGTTTTAATCCCCAGACATCGTTCACAAGCACCGCCCCAGCGCGAATCGCCACACGAGCCACGGTGCTTTTGTAAGTATCAATGGAAACAGAAATATCAAATCGGCGCGATATCGCCTCAATCACAGGCACAACCCTGTCGATTTCTTCCCGGTCAGATATCGCCACATGCCCCGGCCTTGTGGATTCCCCGCCAACGTCTATGATATCAGCCCCGGCGACTACCATTTCCTCCGCGTGACGGAGCGCGTTGTCAAATGTTCTCCACTCCCCGCCGTCGGAGAATGAGTCGGGCGTAACATTCAATATCCCCATTATATAGCATCGGTTTTCCGTGTCGAATTCAACTCCGCCTATAACCATATTTTAATACTCCAGCTGCATATTCTTTATGTCCCAATCACAATCGCCGATTGCCCCGCATTCAAAACATCTGCGGGATAGCTTGTCCGCGCGGTATATGTATCCCGCGAATCCGGGCTTTTCACCGCCAGCCGTTCTGTGCGATAAAATCGCGTCCAGGATCAAAGCGGATTCCGACTCATTGAACCCACACTCCGGCAGAATTTTCTCCGCGAGCCTCGCACTCTCCTGCTCATGCGGAGTGCCGTCTTCATACTGCCGGGCGCGGCCTATATCGTGCAGTAATCCAGCGGCGTAGAATAGCTCTTTATCCGTGCCACCACCGGATTCCAGGTTGAAGATATGCGACAGCCTCGCCACATCCAGCAGATGACGCATATCGTGTCTGCAAAATTCCCTATCAATGTTTTTGTTTTCTTCCAGTTCGTTCACTCGTCTCAGCGACTCAACAAACAGCGGGTGTTGCAGAATCGCATTTACACGTTCCATTGTTGGCGCACCTCATCCATGAACAGCCTTTGGCGTTCAATATTGTCCTTAAACTCGCCCCTGGTGGCGGTTGTGATTGTTTTACAGCCCGGTTTTTTCACCCCCCGCATGTTCATACAGGTGTGTTCCGCCTCGATCATCACCATGACGCCTTTAGCTTGCAAATGTTGCTCAATTGCGTCAGCTATCTGCACTGTCATCTGCTCCTGAATCTGCGGCCTGCGTGCGAAAACCTCCACCGTCCGCGGAAGCTTGCTTAGTCCCGCGACTTTCCCGTTCGGGATGTACGCGATATGCACTTTTCCAAAAAACGGAAGCAAATGATGCTCGCACGTTGAGTGGAAGGAGATGTCCTTTTCAATGACAATCTCGCTCCCCGGCGCGGAAAACTGCTTTGACAGGTGCTCCCCGGCGTCCTCGTCCATACCGCCGAATATTTCTTCGTACATACGGGCAACCCTCTCAGGCGTGTCCAAAAGCCCCTCGCGTGTCGGGTCTTCGCCAATACCCTCAAGAAGAAGCTTTACAGCGGACATGACCTTCTCTTTATCTACCATTGTTTTATCCTTTCAAAACAAAAAACCTCATATAGCGATAGAAAACGCGCACCTAAATCGGCGCTCGACCCCTCACAATATGAGATAAAGCTCTACTATTGCGGCAACGGGTGCGGATTCCATATCGCAAGACTGGCAACAGCCAGCTTTTCGTTTCCCCGGCAACTCCCCATCCGGCGAACACTTCACGTATCGAACCCTATTTTGCACATTTTCCAGATATATTATAGCACAGATAAATTTATTAGCAAGTGTTATTTGTCTGTGGAATTAGTAAAAACCACCGCAAGTTTTGTACTTACGACGGTTAATTGACTGAATATGACGTTGACAAGCCTCACGTCGTTCTGTAGAATGTAACCGTGGAGCTTGCTCCGCAGGCGTTGCCACAACGGTAGGCGGTTAGCTACACCACCCGAAAGGGGGTGAGGCTCTTTGTCAGTATATGAAGCTTTGATATTGATGGTTGCTTTTGTAGCGTTAATACTCAAACTGATTGACTACATAGACAAACGAAAATAACCGCCCCATCGTCCAAACGTAGCGGTTATTTTCTAACCCTAACTTTGGGCTAACCGTTTACCGGCAGCGCCTTTTGTAATTTAATTATACCAACTTGTTAGTGACATGTCAACTGCCTTTATTTTCATAATCTTCTCGCAGCAACTGGAAATGCACGTCCTCTTTGGCTTTTGGGGATTCTGAACGCTCCCGCATAAAAAGCCGGAATCCATTTTTCTCGAAAACACGCTGGCTTCTCACATTATAATCAAATGAAAATACATGCAGAACGTCAACATTTTCAACGCTGAACGCGAACTCAACAAGCATCCCAATAAATGTAGCTCCTATACCGCGATTCCAGTAATCCTTCTCTCCGATCATCATATCAATGCGCCGAACATCCGCATTGCTGGGGTATCTTTCTAATATTGATTTCATGTTCATCTTTTGCAGCCAGCATCCCCCGATGGGATAGCCGTCCACTTCCACCAAAAAGCAGAAAGCGGCCTGAGATACATTCCCATAGATGATATGTACCGTGTCCGCGTCATTTTCCTGAACGTCCTCTCCCTCACACCAATACAGCACTTCCGGGTCTGCGTTCCATTTATACAAAAGCGGCAAATGCTCATCACAAAGCGGGCGCAGGGTAATGTCATGTTCGCCTGTGCTTCCATGTAGTGTAATGTTATGGGTTTTGATAATGCTCATTACTTTCTCACCCTTTCCGCAACCGCCTCACCAACTCTTCATCCGGAGTTGCAATAATCGTCCTAAACTCAGTATAAATCACCATCCCCGGTCTGCCGCCCGGGGGCTTTTTGACGTGCCGGACTTGCGTGTAATCCACCGGAACCTTCCCGCCCTGCCGCGCAGAGGAATAGTACGCCGCAATCACCGCCGCTTCATAAAGTGTCGTTTCGTCCGGTTCCACACCGGCTATTATCACGTGCGAGCCGTGGATTTTCTGCGTGTGCAGCCAAGTATCCGTTTTCACCGCCGCTTTCAACGTGAGTTTATCGTTCTGCATATTATTCCTGCCGGCTAATATCTGCACCCCGGTGGAGGACTCAAAAAGCATCGGCTTAGACTCCGACATTTTGCGTTTTCCTTGCTTCTGGGCCTTTAAATACCCCGTCTCAATAAGCTCCCCGCGTATCTCGTCAAGGTCGCGCTCACCTTCTGCCAGCGATATTTCCTCAAGGACACTTTCCAAATACTCAAGCTCACGCTCCCCAGCGGCGATTTGCTCCGTCAGATATTTTTCCGCGGTCTTCGCCTTTGTATATGCCTTGTAATACTTCGCCGCGTTCTGCTGCGGCGTTTTTAGCGGGTCAATCGAAATCTCTCGCACAGTGTCGGCATCTTCCGCGTAAAAATCAAGCGCTTTGAGAATTGACACGCCTTTCTCCATTAGATGAAAGTTCGCGGTTAAAATATCCCCGCACTCGCGGAAACTGTCGCGGTCGGCAGTTTTTTTCAGCTCTTCATGTTGCATCGCAAGCTTTCTGGAGAGCCTGTCGCGGGCATTTTTTATCGTCTTCACCGTGGACGAAGCTCGCTGCTTCACCCGTGCGGTCTGTGCCTTTCGCGTGTAAAAACTATCCAGCATGGCGGAAAATCCCGGCTCACCTATGACAGATAACGCTCCCTCGTATTGCGTTATCCGCGTGAACGAAAAATCTTTCGGTGTGTTGTCCTGGTCTGAGATTACGCAAGGCTCAAACCTCCCTGCCTTGGATTGTTCAATCAGCGCAAAGAACTCACGTCGGAGAGCCTCCCCCTCGTCCTGCGCCAAGTTCAGCCGGAAATCAATTTCACCGTAAGCCCTGAACGATAGCTCACGGCAAATCAACGGCGACAGCGCGGAAAACTGCGTCAACAGCCAGTTGTCCGCCGGGACATCATCGGCAGAATTGAACAACGTCCGCCACACATCCGGGGTCAATTCAAACGGATTAATTTTCCCCTCCTGCTCTGGCGGGCGACGGTATTTCAGTCCGGGGAGCACCATGCGCTTATTCTCCTCCCCGCCGAGACGGCGCAAACAGTCGATTATTATCCCATCACTATCGGTAAGTATGATGTTCGACGATCTTCCGATAAATTCAAGAATAAGGCGTTTTTCACTGAAAACACCCATCGCGTCCGGAGATTGCAGCTCAATCTCCAGAATACGCTCCACCAGCGGCTGTGCAATGCGCTGAATCCGCGCACTGACAAGGTGTTTTCGCAAAAGCATACAAAACATCGGCGGTGAACTTGGGTTTTCAAACTGATGTCCCGTCAAATGCACCCGCGCATCGTTTGACCCCGCTGAGATAAGCAGTTTATGCGATCCGGACACACCTCTCATTGCAAGGATTATCACATCACGCTCCGGCTGTTGGACTTTGTCTATCTTCGCCCCGGTTATTTGCCCTGAAAGTTCGTCTTTCAACGCCGACAGGCAGATCGCGTCAAGCGGCATTAGCTATTCCTCCTCTTCCGTAACCATTTCAAAGAGTTCATGGAGGCGGTCTATCCTCCCGCTTAAATACAGGTATCCGAACAGCGTCTCAATCCCGGTTGCCGTATGATACTCTTCATATGTAGATCCGCGCGGTACTGAATTGACGTGCGAGTTCCGGCCTCTCTTGAAAACGCCGAGTTCTTCCTCACTCAGATTCGGCAATATCCTCCCCGCCGCCTGCGCTTGCGCTTTTGCGGACACGAACGCCACCGTTCTGCTGTGCAACCGCTTCGCCGTAACCGTTCCGCGGGTAGTTAGCCAAGTGCGCACCATGAGTTCAAAAACAGCATCTCCGATATGGGCGAGACCAAGGGCGGACATGGCCGCAAGCTCGCCGTTGTTTAAGTTTGGGTGCAGATAATCGTTCAATTTTCAATACTCCTGGTTTACGTGAATTTTTGAGTGCTACATCTGCCTATTGTAGGAGCATAGTGGATGCCGCCCACTACATCGGGGAGACAGCGGGCGCACAATGTGCGCCCCTACAGGCTGAATTTTTCATGCATATCCCGCAGTGAAATGTTAAACACGTTCCCCATAATCAAAATGACCCCGCATGTGTACAGCCAAATCATCAGTATTATAATTGATGCAAGCGAGCCGTATAAAATTTCGTGCCTGATAGACGCGGATATCATCCGTGAGTAAATCACACTCGCAATCACAAGCGCGACAGCCGCGATAACCGCGCCCGGAAGCCGCTGCGTCTTCTTTGTCTCTTTCGGCGCGGATATGATGTACATGCCGTAAATGATTCCGAAAAGCAATAAAAGCAACAGCACGAACCGCAGCCACGGCCACATTGCCAAAATGCCGAAGAATCCTAAATTTATTTCCAATATCTCCATAAGCCACTCGCCGGACAGGATCACAAATCCCGAAATGTATATCGCCGCGAGAAAGATGACGGAAAAAACAAAACTGAAAATCCCACCCCATATGCCGGAAAATCGCATTTTGCCCTGAATATCCCCCATAATCCCGGTAAACGACCTGAAAACCGCGGCCGATGTGGTAACCATCGCGGTTATGCCGACAGTCAGCATAAGCTCCGTTCTGTTCCCACTGACATTGAGTAGGAATTCAGACATCGCCAACAGCGCTTCTGATGGTACTACATCAGACAAAAGCTCGATAAAATCCGGCGCACGCAAATGCAAACTGGCAAGAATCGCGCTCACACAAATAAGCAGCGGGAACACCGAAAGTGTGAGGTAATACGAAAGCGCGGCGGCCCCGCGGGTGACACGCCGTTTAATGAACGTATCCGCCATTGATTTGACGATATATATAATGCGGTCTTTCAATGTAATTGCCTCCACGTAGGCGGATTCCACATCTGCCCTCATTGCCTGCCTATAGGCGGATATGGAATCCGCCCCCTACAAGGCATTTCCCGTGTAGAACGCGCGTCGCTGCGCACCATTACGCGGGCAAACAAGCATATCCCCAAAGATTAGGGCGTGTTTCCAGTCATACAAACACGCCCTAGTATCTCCTATTTTGAGTTAAATATTTTGAATATAGTGTCGAACGGATCCTCTTCTTCCGACGGAGGTTCCGGCGTTGCATCCTGCTCTGGGGTTTTATCTTTCTCTTGTTTTTCCGAAGCTTCCGAGAACAGCCCTTGTTTGCTGTCGCTGCTGGCGTAAGTCGGTCTGCCATCATCAAATCGTGTCGCTATGACCGTTACCCTGATTTCATCTTCCATATCCTCGTCAAACGCCGCGCCGAAGATTATATTCGCATCTGGGTGCGCGGCTTCTTGTACCAAGCTCGCGGCCGCCTCCACATCGTCCAGCCCTATATCTAATGAGCCTGTTATATTTACCAACACGCCTTTTGCCCCGTCAATTGAGGTTTCCATCAGCGGACTTGTAACAGCGGCGCGGGCGGCTTCTTCAGCCTTGCCTTTCCCCGCAGCATGTCCCACGCCCATGTGGGCATATCCTGCGTCCTTCATTATCGAAGTAACATCGGCAAAGTCCAGATTAATAAAACCGGTGTTCTTTATAAGCTCTGATATGCTCACAACCGCCTGATGCAACACCCCGTCTGCGATTTCAAAAGCATTCGCGAACGTAAGCTTCTGGTCGGATACAAGCTTCAGCCTGTCGTTCGGGATAACAAGCAGCGAATCAACCTTTCCGAGAAGGTTCTTTATCCCTTCTTCAGCCTGTTCCATCCTGCGCTTGCCTTCAAAGCTGAACGGCTTGGTGACCACGCCAACTGTCAATGCCCCCGCTTCCCGCGCGATATCGGCAACCACAGGAGATGCACCGGTACCAGTTCCTCCGCCCATTCCGCCTGCAATAAACACCATGTCGGTGTCTTCTATTGCCTTGGCTATATTGTTGCGGCTTTCCTCCGCCGCTTTTTTGCCTATCTCCGGATTTGACCCCGCACCTTGTCCCAGGGTCAGTTTCTCACCGATTTGGACTTTTGCATCGGCGTCTGAAACCGCGAGCGCGGGCTTGTCCGTGTTTACAGCAATAAACTCAACACCCTGCGTTCCGGCTGAGACCATTCTGTTTACAACATTATTCCCGGCACCGCCGATACCCGCTACTTTGATCACCACAACATTGTCAGGCCCGCTTTCCATTGAAAACGACATGTTCTAATCCTCCCGTATCGTAAATATAATCTATTTGAACGATGTAACACATAAATGAACGCAATATGCCATACTATCAATTATATTGTAACATTTTATACTTATTTTCCTCTCAGGTCAATAGTTTCGCGAATTTTTTCGCATATTGCCCAGTTTTGCGGCTTTTAATTATGCTGAAACCTCCAGTTAGCCGGGCTTGAATCCCTCATATCAAACGTTCCTGACTGATTTGGCGGTAATCCTTCAACAGCTTCCGGCAATAGCCTCAACTTGTTCTGGATATCGTCAATGCCGCCTAACCGCACAGTTATACGCCCTAAGTATCTGATAGTTATGTTGATGGGGTTCGTTATATCCAGTTCAAGCACATCGTCTTGAATATCTGCTTCCTCAATAGCTGTCAGCATTGTAATCAGTGTATTGACCCACGCCGCGGCGTCTGGCTCGGTTGTCAACGCTCTGCCCGGTACAGGGTCGGTGGGATATATCCCCCTGACAGCCACCAGCCCGTGCGGGGCTTCGTCCCTCTGTTCAAGCACTCTTCCGGCTGAATCGACTATCAACGTGCCGCGATAGAACGGTATTGCCGCGATGGCCATGCTTTCTGTCACTTCTATGCGCACAGTATTTGGCCAGACGCGGTGTATGCGCGCATCGTTTATGTACGGCAGTTCCTCAATTATCCTCTGCGCTATGTTGTTCCTGTCCAACAAAATCATATTGTCACCCGGAACTATCCCGGAGATTTCGATTATCTCCTCGTAAGTATGCATCGAAGCCCCAGTCACTTCCACCTCCGCTATTACGAGGAAAACGCCTATCCCGAATATTGTAAGAATTGCAATAAGAAGTGCGGCAATCGGTATATACATAGATGGCCGGCTGCCCTTTCGGTTTTTTTTCATTGGTGCGCGCTCCTTTCGCAATACTTCCGCTTTCGTAGGGGCGGATTCCATATCCGCCCTGTGTACAACTCTGTGAATCAGGCGGATATAGAATCCGCCTCTACAGGGTGTTTATTGCATGCCTTATCATTCTACCCTGACTATATCCGCACCAATCGCAGCGAGGGATTCTGTAAAACCGTCGTATCCCCTGTCGATATGGTGCAGTCCTGATACTTCTGTTACACCCTCCGCACCGAGGGCCGCGACGCATAACGCCGCGCCGCCGCGCAGGTCGGTCGATTCCACCGGGGCGCCAAACAATCTTGAGACTCCGGTGACCATTGCGACTTTACCTTCTGTCTTAATATCGGCACCCATTCTCAAAAGCTCTCCTATATGCCGATAGCGATTCTCAAAAATACTCTCAATAAATACTGTTGTGCCCGATGCTTTTAGGCTTGCTGCCATAAGCGGCGGCTGTGCGTCTGTCGGGAATCCCGGGTACGGGCGCGTGATTACCGGCTTTATCGCTCTCAGCTTCCCCGCCGCATCTATGTATATAGCGTCATCCGATATTTTCAGCCTGCATCCCATTTCAGAAAACGCGTCGGTAACAGTCGCTATATGCCCCGGTATCACGTTTGTCAGCTCAATTCTCCCTAATGACGCGGCCGCGCAGGCCAGATATGTGGCGGCGACAATTCTATCAGGTATAACGTGATGCTCCGCGTTAGCTTTGATCTTCCCGCCCTCTACAATGATGGTTGAAGTCCCGGCGCCGGTGACTTTTACGCCGATTGAGCGCAAATACCTTTGCAAGTCCCCAATCTCAGGCTCGCGGGCGGCGTTTGTTATTGTTGTTGTGCCACGGCACGCTGTTGCGGCCAGCATCGCGTTCTCCGTCGCGCCGACGCTTGGGATAGAAAAATTGATCTTGCAGCTTAGCAGTTCATTTGCCTTGCATATGATACTGCCACCCTCGTCGGTGATTTGCGCGCCCATCTCATGCAAGGCCATAATATGCAGATCCACGGGGCGCGGCCCAAGCTCACACCCGCCCGGCATTGACAGCGCGGCCTCCCCACATCTTGCCAGAATCGCGCCTAAAAATATCACGCTTGAGCGCATTTCTTTCATAAGTTCATGCGGAATATCACTTCTTGTCATCTGTGCCGAGTTAATTACGACGCTGCTGCCGCTTCTGTCCACTGTACAGCCAAGATGCCGCAATATTTTTATCGCCGCATTTACATCGGCAAGCTTCGGGCAATTGTGTATTATCGTCTCGCCCCGTGCCAGTATTGAGGCTGCCATGATCGGCAATACGCTGTTTTTCGCGCCGTGTATGCGGATCGCGCCCTCAAGTTGGCGGCCTCCGGTTATTCTCAATATACTCACTATGTATAAACCCCCGCAAGAAAAAGTCCGTATGACGTATACTATGTGCGTGGGGTGTCCATGGTTAATCGTGATTTGCGGTTTTTGACGGTTCCAATGTAGGGGCACACAATGTGTACCCGTGGTATCCGCTGCGTCCACATACGGGCCTGGCGTACGGCGTACAGCGGTCGAACAATGTTCGCCCCTACATGGGGTTTGCATCAACAAACATCAATAATCAATTCCACAATTTTTTTCGCGGCGTTGGGCATTCCCAGCGTTTTTTGCGCTTCTGACATGTTTTTTAGCTTTTCTTTATCGTTTAAAATCGCCAGAACAGCATCATACAATTTTTCGCCGTTGCAGTCTTTTTCCAAGATCATCACAACTCCGCCGTATTTTTGTAGCTGTTTTGCATTTTCCTCTTGTTGATTGTTGGTAACATTCGGCGACGGCACAAGAATCGCGGGCTTTCCCAGCACCGTGAGTTCCGCTATCGTCATCGCCCCGGCACGGCAGAGTATAATATCGGCAAGAGCCATAACTGACGGCATATTGTCGATGTACTCTCTAATCTCAACGCCCTGCGGGTGTTCCGCCGGTGCACCTAGGGTTTTCAGGCGGGCTTTCATCTTGTCTACATTGCCACTGCCCCCTCCTGTTGCATGGATATGATTGAACGGCATTTCGTCTAAGTTACAATTTATAAACTCCGCCATGAATTCATTCATCCGCGCAGCGCCAAGGGAACCAAAAAATGACACCACAAGCGGCTTTGTATTTTGTCTGCCCTTTTGTTCTGCGGCGATGATAAATTCTTTACGAACCGGTGTGCCTGTGAAAACCACACGTTCCGGCCGTTTGAACTGCTTTTCAAGATTCGGAAAAGAGACAAGCACTTTATCAACTTTTGCGCTGAGGAGTTTATTCGCAAGACCCGGCACAGCATTAGATTCATGTATAAATGTCGGTATGCCCATTTTCGCCGCCTTTTTCAAGACGGGATAACAAATATAAGCGCCTGTGCCAATAACCGCATTCGGCTTGAAGTCTCGAATTATCCGCCCCGCCGCCGCACCTGCTGAGACAAGATTTTTCGCGGTCTTTATATTATGAACGACCTTTCCAAGCGAAAATCCACGCCGAAGCCCAGTCATCTTGATATTTACAAGATCATACCCTGCCTGCGGAATAAGCCTGTTCTCCAAATCCATGCCCGCACCCACAAACAGTATTTTCGCGTCCGGCATAACGCCGCGCAGCTCATCGGCGATAGCCAACGCGGGATTAATGTGCCCCGCCGTCCCCCCGCAAACAAACAGAAAATTCGGCATTAAATTAATTCTCCATTTTCAACTCTCAATTTTCAATTGACCAAAGCTAACCCGCTTTGGTCAAAGGGATATCCCGCGACACGGCAAGAACTATTCCCATCTGCAAAAGCTGAATCCACAGCGCCGTGCCTCCATAGCTGAAGAACGGCAGCGATATCCCGGTCGCCGGTACAAGATTCGTCACAACGGCCACGTTTAGAAACACCTGTATAGCTAAAAGGCTTGTTATACCCGTTGTGACAAGCGAGCTGAATCGGTCTTTCGCGTGCAGCGCAAGCCAGAATCCGCGCATTACCAGCAACGCGAACAGCGAAAGAATTATCATCGCCCCAATAAAGCCCAATTCTTCACTTACGATGGCAAATATATAGTCATTATGCTCTTCCGGAAGGTAGAGGAACTTTTGTCTGCTCTGCCCCAATCCAACGCCGAAAAGCCCACCGGAACCAACGGCATAAAGTGATTGCCGGATTTGGAATCCACGCCCCAAGGGGTCAGCTTCAGGATCCAGCCACGCACCGATACGTCCCCCGGCGTATGAGAATCTGCCGCCACGTTGCTGCGGCTGTTCTTGCACGATCTCCTGCCCCGCGGGCGCGGGAGCTTCCGCTACGGGCCTGTGCGCCGGGATGAGGATCAAACCAACGACAGCGATAATAAGCACCATGGGTATCACGAACCACCTCAGCGGCGCACCTCCGGCAAACATCATTATAGCCGTCTGCGCTATAATAATAATCGACGCCGATAAATGCGGCTGGCGCAGCAGCAGAATTACGATAACGCCGGTAAAAAACACAAACGGTAATATTCCATACTTAAACTTGTGCATTTTCTTTTCAAAGCCGCAAATCATTGCCGCATATGCCATAATCACCGCGAGCTTCGTTATTTCTGACGGTTGAACAGTTGTAAATCCTAGATTTATCCAACGTCTCGCGCCGTTTATCACGTCTCCGAATATGAGAACCAGAACTAATAGAGCAATTGAGCCAAATAACAACAGCATAGACCACCGTTGCATCATACTGACGCGTATGCGTGACACGACCATCATCAACGCCACGCCGCTTACCGCAAACACAAGCTGGCGGGAGAAGAATCTCAACGGATTCCCCGTTACAATATATGCCCTGGCAAAACTGGCCGACAGCACCATGACCACACCAATAAGCAGAATCAAAAGCGTAAGCAGCAGAAATGGCAAATCAATACTGCCGCGTTTTTCGCGCGTCTTTGCGTCTCTCTTCGCATCATATCCAGAAGAAAGCTCACGCGGCTGCCACTGTGGCATACCATTCGCGCCAGCGTCGATGTATTTGTCAAAATCCGCGCTCATATTCTCCCCCTCTTTTCTTTCGGATTGCTACTATCCGGCATATCTGTGCAACACGCCGAAATATGATATCACCGCGAATACCGCTGAAACCGCTGTGAAAACAATGAACAGCTTATACTCGCTCCAGCCGCACATTTCAAAATGATGGTGCAGCGGCGCCATTTTAAACACCCGCTTGCCTTTTGTCAGCTTAAAATAGGATATTTGTATTATGTCGGACAGCGTCTCAATAAAATATACAATCCCCAGCGGGACAAGAATAAGCGGCATATCCATAGCAAAAGCCATCGCACAGACAGCGCCTCCAAGGAATAACGACCCTGTATCGCCCATAAATACACGGGCGGGATGAAAATTAAAAATTAAAAATGCCACAAGTCCGCCGACAAGTGCTGCTGAAAATATTCCGAGAGCAGTATATCCCCACATAGCCGCAACCAGCACATAAAATACCGCGACAGGAATAGAAACGCCTGTGGCTACTCCATCCACGCCGTCTGTTATGTTGACGGAATTGACCGTGCCCACTATCACGAACGCGGCAAACGCGAAATACAACGGCTCCGAAATCGGCACGATTGTGTTGAGAAACGGAATATACAGATTAGTCGTCAAATTCCCGGTCAACCGCATAAGAAGCACAAACGCCACAGCCACGACCAATTGCAACAAGAATTTCTGTTTAGCCGACAGTCCAAGATTCTGCTTTTTTTTCACCTTTTCATAGTCATCTAAAAAGCCGATTGCAGCAAAAATCAATCCAAACGCGAGAACAAGCAGATGGCTGATCTCGCCTTCTCTCATTTCACGGAATCCCACTACAAGGCAAGATACGGCAATACCCGCAATGAACATAAACCCGCCCATCGTCGGCGTTCCCTGTTTTTTATTGTGCCAGACCGGCCCGTCCTCACGAATCGTCTGCCCGGCCTTTAATCGCCGCAATATCGGTATAAGCACCAGTCCCGCGATGACTGTTATACACAGCGATACTATAAATGCTAATGCCAAGTCCAAACTCATTCGTGTTTCCTCTCAATCTTACGGATTGCCTATAAAATATTCCGCGACAACCTCTCGCTCGTCGAAGTGCGTTTTGTCTTTACCGATTATCTGATATGTCTCGTGTCCTTTACCTGCAAGTATTATAACATCTCCCGGCTGCGTGTTCTCAAGCGCCCAGTGTATTGCCTCCCGCCTGTTTTCTATCACGCGTCTCGGCGGTTTCTTCCCTTCGATACCGGCCAATATGTCTTCAATTATCTCGCCCGGTTCTTCTGTTCTTGGATTATCTGACGTGACTATCACAAAGTCCGACAGTTCTGCCGCGATTTTGCCCATCAGCGGGCGCTTTTCGCGGTCACGGTCGCCGCCACATCCGAATAACGTGACGACCCTGCCTTTCGCAAATCCCCGCACTGTCTTGATTATATTCTTCAGCGCGTCCGGCGTGTGCGCGTAGTCTATCATAACTGTAAAGTCACGCGGCACAGGCACAATTTCTGCCCTACCTTTCACACCACCACATGTCTTCATAATCATTGATATGCTCTCAATATCAAATCCCAACAGCAGCGCCGCCGACATTGCAGATAACGCGTTATATACCGAAATCATGCCCGGAATATTCAACTCCGCCCTGTGCAGGTGTCCTATCATAAGGGCACAAAAATCTACTTTCTCCGCGTGGAGCCTTATGCTTTTGGCGACGAGATCCGCATCCCCATTGTCTATCGCGTATGTCATCACCGGACATGTCGCGCTGTCTATCATAATCTGCGCATATTCATCATCTAAATTGATGGCGGCCGCTTTGCTAATTGTGAAAAGAAGCGCCTTTGCTTTCGCATAGTTCTCCATAGTCCCGTGGAAATCAAGATGATCCTGTGAGAGATTTGTATACACTCCCACCTCAAATTCTATCCCGTGCACCCTGTCTAAACACAGCGCGTGGGACGAAACTTCCATCACCACATATTCGCAGCCCGCACTTACCATTTCAGCCAGCAACTGCTGTATTTCATAAGACTCCGGCGTTGTGCGCTCAGCTGGTAATTCTTTATTGCCTATCATAACGGCGTTTGTGCCAATAAGTCCAACGGTGCCGCCGGTGCATTTTTCAAGAACGTTTTTGATCAAGCTTGTCACCGTCGTTTTGCCGTTAGTGCCTGTCACGCCGATCATTTTCAGCTTCTGCGCCGGCTCACCAAACCATTTCGCAGAGGTAAGTGCCAGCGCTTTGCGGGCATTTTCCACAAGGATATACGGCGTCGCAATATCAGGCGGCTGTTCGCAAATCACGCACACCGCACCTTTTTCCACAGCCTCCTGTATATAATCGTGCCCATCGCTCTCAATGCCCCTGATAGCGACAAACAACTCCCCCGCTTTCAACGACCTTGTATCAAAGCTAATACCGTGGATTTCTATATCCATATCAGCCTCAGCTTTCACTATATTCACTTTTTCAAGCAAATCCTTTAGTATCATTGAGCGTTCCCCTGCCTTAATAGATTTCCCGTTGCCCCTATTTCACTTTCTGTGTGATACCGGCATCCTTTAATTGCTTATTTGCACTTATACGGCTTTCTATCTGCCGTTAATAGAAAAGTTCGCATTTATTATAGGACTATACCATCGTTCGTGGTCTCCCTTGCCATATCTCACAAACGTGCATCCATGGGCTTTTAAAATGCTTTTGACTTGCTTCGTATAGTCCCCCATCATCCCACCGCTTTTATTTCTTCGATTCTGTCCTGCATCGTAATTATCAGTTTTATATCACCTTTATGCCCCAGCTCCACTTCCGCTATATCTTGTACGGCTATCTTCATCCGTACAACTAATGCGTCAAAAGAGCCTTCCTCTAATGTTATTCTCAGCTCCTCACAGCTTGCAACCCACATTTTGTCAAGATATTCAAAAACCGTTTTAAGTTGCCTCATCACGCACTGCCTCCATTGTTAAAGATGGTTCAATCTTAAGTCTCCAGCTGCATCTCCATGGATGCTCTGTCTATAAGCGTTACCTCAACAATCGTTCCGTAACTCGTCTGCAAACCGGCGGCCACTGATTGTATTGAGACTATCGCACTGTTATCCGATTTTGGCACGCCGACTGTTCTTATAAACAATCCGCGTTCTTCAAGCGCTGCCCGCGCACGCGGATATGACATTCCGGAAAGATCCGGCACTGTTGCAATATCCCCGCGATCCCTTGGCGTTTCCGCACCCAGATATAGCGTCACCCTTGTTCCTGACGCAACAAACGCATTCGCGACCGGCAACTGCCATGTAACTGTATCCGCGTCTCCCACCAGTTCGAAGTCGAATCCGCGTCTCTGCAAAAGCTCGCTTGCTTCCTCAACGCTTTGGCCTATCAGTCTCGGCACAGATACGTTACGGTCTCTGTGTTCATCATCGTTGAATTGCGGATGGATTTCGAGGTGCGGCAAGATATCCGCCATCATTCTGCCAACTACAGGGGCGGCCATCGTTCCGCCGCCAACGGTTATTCCCAAATTATGGCTCGGTGTGTCCAGCAGAACAAGTATTGCTATTTCCGGATTATCCGCCGGAGCAAACCCTACAAAGGAAGCTATACGGGCTGTCTCGCCGTCTTCATCGCCTCGTACCAGAGCTTCTATGTTTTCACTGGTTCCTGTTTTGCCGCCTATCCTGAATCCCGGCACCTGCGCGTTCCTGCCGGTGCCGTTTGTCACGGTCGCTTCAAGCATTTGCCGCATTATCGCGGATGTTTCTGCACTGACTACCTGGCGCACTACTGTCGGTTCTCTCGCTTCGATAATATTACCGCCGGCGTCGGTAATTTGGCTGACTATATATGGCTGCATAAGGTATCCGCCGTTTACTGTCGCCGCAACCGCCGTAAGCATCTGTATCGGCGTGATTTTAAACGTCTGCCCGAATGACGCGGATGCCAGTTGCGATAAGTTGTTCGTGTTAAAGAACACTCTTTCATCCCACCATATACTGCGCCCTTCGGCAGCGTTGTCAAGCCCTGTCCGCGAAAATAGCCCAAAAGCCTCTGCATATCTGTAGAACGTCCGCGCCCCAACCTGCATTCCGATGTTCACGGTCGCTATATTGCACGAATGCTGCATCGCCTCGCTCAACGAAATTGAGCCATGTCCCGACCTTCTCCAGCAGTGCAACGGACTCGTGCGCCCAAGCACATTCATAGCGCCGCCGCAGCGAAAACTGTTTTCAAGGGCGATAAGGCCTTCCTCCAGCGCCATCGCGAATGTCAGGATTTTGAATACCGACCCCGGCTCATACGTGTCTGACAGTGCCTTATTCCGCCATTGGCGATCCTGTGCCGCCCTGTGTTCTGCCTCACGTTCATCCTCGTCTTCTATCAGTCCCAGTCTTGCAAGCTCCCTTTCACTTATCTCCAAAAAGTTATTCGGGTCAAAATTCGGGTAGCTCGCCTTCGCCAGTATCTCGCCTGTCCGCACGTTCATCACGATAGCTGCCGCGCCGTTTCGCACGCCGTAGTCTTCTATCGCCTGTGTGAGATGTCTTTCCGCAAAATGCTGAATTATGGTGTCGATTGTCAGCGTTATATTGTTGCCGTCCCGTGCATCGAAATAATCTTCGTAATTTGCAAACAGCATATCGGTCTGCCGGGCGTTTCTCAGCCGGACGACCCTGCCGTCCACCCCGGTTAGAAATCTCTCATAACGCGCCTCCAGCCCGTCCAGCCCTGTATTATCGGTCCCGACAAATCCAAGAATCTGGCTTGCCAGGCTGCTGTTTGGATAATACCGCCTCGTCGCGGGTTCCAGATGTATGCCGCGAATACGGTGTTCACTTATAAACTCACGAACCAGTGCCGCCTCTTCAGCCTCTACCTGCCGCTTGATCGTCTGATATTGCGAACGCGTGTTCGCCATTCGCTCCATGATCATTTCTCGGCTGACGCCCAGTATCGCTGACAGTCCGTCAGCAATAAGTTCAGGATTTTCGCCGCGCTCCATGATTTCACGCGGGCTGATGAAAACGTTTTCGACGGAGGCGCTCATCGCCAGCGTATTGCCATGCCTGTCGAAAATCGTCCCGCGTGAGGCTGTTATCGTCGTCTGGCCCAATTGCTGCGCCAACGCCCGCCTTTCATAAAATTCGTGGTTGACTACCTGTACCTGATAAAGTCTCACCACCAGCATGGCAAACGCAACAATTCCGCACACTGCCAACAAGAACAGCGTGCGTCTGAGAATCTGCGTATTCGTCCTTTGAATCGGCTTATTCGCGTTTTTCACGCCGTCTGACATAACTTTACCCCTAATTAACGTTCTGCAATTCCCGAAAATCGTGAAATCATTTCATAACAAGGACAATGTCTTCTTGTAAGAATAATATTATTTCTCACCTGAAATATTCCAGCAGCGAGGATAAAAACGCACCGAACCCACGCCACGTGCTCTCTTCGTATTCTGCCTCAATTACTTCTGCCCTGCCCTGCGGCGTTGCGCTTTGAAGAACAATAATCTGGCCTTCATCGGGCAGAGACATTCCGAGTTCATCTCTGGCGCGCCGCTCTATCTCGACCATGTTGATGCGGCTCATAAAATCTATTTCAAGCCTTCTCTCATGCTCTAACAGCTCATTCATTTGCGAGTTAAGCCTGCCCGTCTCAGTCAGCACTCCTGTATGATAGACATGCGCGAGCAGTATAAATATCAGTAAAACAAAGATTATGACCGTGCCGAATATAGCAAACAAAGATACGCTGTATGCGTTCTTCTGCTGCGGCTTTCTTATAGGTCTTGGTACAGGAATCGCCCGTTCTTGCGGTATCGGCGCAGGAATCGCCGGCGGATTAAGCGCAGGCGCGGAGGTTCCACCGTAATCCAGGCCTCTTGCGTATCCCGTTCTCGCGTATCCAGTTGTTCTTGCCGCTTCTGCTGCCATGTTGTCCCTCCTATATCTTCTCGGCGATACGCAGTTTCGCGCTTCTCGCTCTTGCATTTGCTTCTATTTCTAATTCCCTTGGGATAATCGGTTTTTTTGTTATCAGTTTTAATGAAGGTTTGAATCCGCAGATGCATACCGGGGCGTCTTTCGGACATATGCACCCGTTCACGCGGGAGTTGAAAGCGATCTTCACCAGCCTGTCTTCAAGCGAATGGAAGCTGATGACACACAACCTGCCGCCTATTTTAAGCTTGTCCGGGGCCTCCATGAGCATTTTTTCTATTGATCCAAGCTCATCATTCACGGCAATTCGCAACGCTTGAAAGCAGCGTTTTGACGGGTGCTGATTCTCCCGTCTCGCTTTCGCCGGTATTGCCGAGAAGATAATGTCATTTAGCTCAAACGTCGTGTTAATCGGCTCTTTCATGCGGTATCTTGCTATTGCCCTTGAAATCTCTCTTGCATATTTCTCTTCGCCGTACTGGAAAAAAATCTTTTTCAATTCTTCTTCCGGCCAGCTGTTCACCACTTCAAACGCTGTCAGGGAGTCTTGCTTGTCCATCCTCATATCCAGTGACGCGTCCTGCATATACGAAAAGCCGCGCCCTGCGTTATCAAGCTGCGGGGAGGAAACTCCGAGATCGAACAACATCCCGTCAACCGCGTCTATGTTTTCCTCTGACAAAATCCGTGATATGTCTTTGAAATTCCCGTGGATAAAATTCATCTTGCCATCAATGTCATACTGCTTCGCTTGTTTTATCGCTTCTTCGTCGCGGTCTATCGCAATCAACCTCCCAGAACTCAGCCTTTTTGCGATTTCCCGTGCATGGCCGCCTCTTCCCAGCGTTCCGTCCACGTATATCCCATCCGGTTTGATGTTAAGCCCCTCTATGCATTCTGTGAGCAGTACCGGCAAATGCTCCATTAAAAATCAAGCTCCATATATACTTCGGCGATGTTCTCCGGCGTGGTTTCGATTGCATTGACATCCGTCCAAGCCTCAGCGTCCCAGAATTCTACGCATTCGCCCGCACCGACGACTGTGACGTTCTTCTGCAACCCCGCAAAATCACGAAGCGCCTGTGTCAGCAATATCCTGCCTTGTCCGTCAAGTTCACATTTCTGAGCGTGTGAGAAAAGCGGACGCATTTTTATCTGCCTGCTTTTCGGCATCGCCTTGATCTTTTCCATGAACTTGTCCCAGCTGTCTTTTGAATAAGCGGTGAGGCATTTTTCCATTGAAAGCGTCACATGAAAAGATTCTCCCAGCTCATCACGTAACCGCGCAGGGATAAAAAGACGCCCTTTAGCATCAATTGTATGTTCATAGATACCGGTCATCTTCTAACCTCTCACCTTTCATCATTTTATGGGATATTCATGCACTTCGCACCACTATTCACCACTTTTGATTTTGATTATAAACCGCTTTCCCATAAATTGCAATAGCTAATTTGAAAAAAGTTCTATATTTTTTAGATATTTATTAATTTCATGCAAATCAAGCGCAGCCCGGAGTTTTTTCACTCCGGGCTGCGCTTGATTTACTTTAAAATATAAAAGCATCGCGCTTTCTTTTTCCGCCTATCCGCTTGCGTACATCTTCGCGTATTCCCCGCCAAGCATCAGCAACTCTCCGTGATTGCCGCGTTCTACTATTTCGCCGTCTTTCATCACGAAAATCATGTCGGCGTCGCGTATCGTGCTCAGGCGGTGGGCAATCACAAAGCTTGTCGCGCCTGATTGCAGCCGCAGCATCGCCGCCTGAATGGCGCGCTCCGTCCGCGTGTCCACGCTCGATGTGGCCTCATCTAAAATCAAAATCGGCGCTTGGCACAGCACGGCACGGGATATCGACAGCAGTTGCCGCTGGCCTTGACTCAACGTCTCGGAGTCGCCGGAGGCCATGGTGTCGAATCCATCGCGCAGTCTTGCGATAAACTCATACGCCCCGCCTGCCCGCGCAGCTTCACGGACTTCTTCGTCTGTCGCGTCCGGCCTGCCGTACCGAATATTATCCGCAATTGTGCCTGTGAACAGACACGTGTCCTGCAGCACGACAGAAAACGCCTGCCGCAAATCTTCGCGGTGATATTTTGTTATATCTACGCCGTCAATATACACCGTGCCGTCCGTCACGTCATAAAATCGGCTGATAAGGTTCGCAATAGTGGTTTTGCCCGCGCCCGTCTCCCCCACTAGCGCAATCTTTTGCCCGGCTTCTGCCGTGAAGTTGATATTGTTCAGAATATCAACGCCCGGGGTGTATGCAAAATGCACATTCTCGAATCTCACATCGCCTTTTGGATCTGTCATGGGCACAGCATCCGGCGGGTCGGCCGGTTCATCGGTCTCGGCAAGCACCTCGAACACTCTTTCCGCGCCCGCAAGCGCGGATTGTAAGTTACTGAACGTGCCCGCGATGTTGTTCAGCGGCATCGCGAACGCCTGCGCATAAGCCAGGAATGACATGACAACACCAACCGTGACATCTCCCCTGACTATCAGCCATCCGCCGACAGCCGCCACGCTTAGGAATCCGAGATTGGTGATTATCCGCATCATCGGCATAAGTATGCCCGCGCGGATTTGCGCTTTTGTCGCAGCTTCGGCCAGATTTTCGTTAGTCACGGAAAACCGCTCAATAATCTTCGATTCCATATGGAACGCCTTGACAATTTTCTGCCCGGCAATCGTCTCCTCTATAAGGCCGTTTAATTGCCCCAGCGCGCGCTGCTGCGCGGAAAACAATTTGCGCGCGGCTTTCGCTATAACACGCGTCAGAATCACCACCATCGGAACGGTGACAAGCGCCGCGGCGGTCAACGGAAGGCTCAGAACCAGCATCATCGTAAGCGTGCCCACAAGGGTGATGGCTGATGACGCAAGCTGAGTCGTACTCTGCGCTATCGTGCTGCTGATATTGTCCACATCGTTTGTCAGACGGCTCATTAGTTCGCCGTGTGTATGCGTGTCGTGATATGTAAGCGGCAGTTTTTGCAGTTTGTCGAACAAGCTTTTCCGCAACGACCGCACGATTCGCTGGGAGGCGAAATTCATAATCACACCTTGAGATATGTTCAAAAGCCAGCTCAATGCGTACGCACCAGCAAGAACCGCGATGAACGTAAATATCGTCACGCCGTTTGCTATCGCGTCAACCGTCAAGCCGATTATACGCGGGACAAACACCGTGATTACAGTATCCGCAAGCAAAAGCACAAACGCGATGAGCAGCAATTTGCCCTCGCCCAAATAAAACCTCATCAGCTTGCGGAGAGTCCCGCGCGCGTCTTTCGCTTTTTCTTTGGGCTTAAATCTGTCCATGCCGCGTCCTGGCCCGCGCCCGCCCATCATCGGGATGACGACGTCCTTGGTCGGTTTCGTGTCCGCCAACTATAACCACCTCTCTTTCAGCGAATTTATGTGGGAAATGCTTATTAGGCTATTGAATAGCAGAAATCACTCTTTCCATAAGCGTGTCCCACGGACGCGACTCAACAACTGAAATTCCGAATTCTGAACAGCTTTCCTTCAACCAATTTCCATACGCATAACTTCCGTCTGTACGACTATGCTGAAGCGTTCCTTCGCGTTCAAGAAAATTCTGTAAAATCTGTTCTCTTGAAGGTTCATGTATAAATATGGTTTTAATTCTCGGATTATCGTATGACGCCGCTAGCTCGGGAAGAATAAAATCCCCTTCAAGAACCATTGGTATGTTTTCCAAAATATGGTCATCAATCACTGCTTTGAGACCAGAATTAATCGAACGACTGATTTTTATTAAGAGATCAAGGGTTTCATCCGCTCCATATTCCTTAAAATTAGGATGGGTAATTTCAAAATGCAAGTCTGGAAGGACTTCATACGTTGTAAGCGCCTTTAACAACACTTGGAAATCGTCTACTCTGACAAGATCAACTCCATAATATCGCGCAAGTGGAAGACTGACACTTGTCTTTCCCGAACCTGAAGCACCGCCAATTATTAGAACATCCCAATTTCTTTTTTGCATCTATAATCCCCTGCACAAAATAAAAATTATACGCGTCGCCGCAATTGAACTGTGAACATTACAATTTATGGCAACAAGACAGTCATTACAACAGCCGCCGCGAGGTTTAGCGCTCCAACGAAAATGCAAAAATACAACCATCGCCTTGATTTCTGGCGCCCGTCTCCTCTTTCGCTCCGTATCTGCTCACATGCTAAAACGCCCATTAATGCCGCTACCAACAGTGACAGCACTCTAATGAGCAGGGCTCCTGAAATAAAAAAATGTATAACTACCGCCACAATCGCAATGGCGACAACAATCGTGCATACTCTTAGAATCATTTTCATTACAGACACCGCCTAATATGAATTATTTGGACAACCCGTAGGGGCGGATGGTAATCCGCCCGTTTTCCCATTCTGCATTCAGGACGATTGCCATCGTCCCCTACGAAAAACAATTACAAACACCCGGTTCTGCGGTCGGCAGGTGTTTTATCCTAATCGCTCCCAATCTGCGACACATAAATGTCATAATACACAGCGCAGTTTTCCATCAGCTCCTCATGCGTGCCGAAGCCCGCCTGAGTTCCCGCGTCCAGCACTAAAATTTTATCACAGCGACTGACCGTTGAAATGCGCTGCGTGATGAACATCGTCGTCATACGCATATCGAACAACGCCTGTTTCACCCGCGCCTCGGTCACGAGATCCAGGGCGGATGTGCAGTCATCCAATATCAAGAACTCTGGCTCACGTATAAGCGCGCGGGCAATCGATACGCGTTGTTTTTGTCCGCCCGACAAATTGACCCCGCTTTGCCCAACAACGCGATTGAACCCATCCTTAGACTCTTCGATAAACCGCAGCGCTTCGGCAGCCTCTGCCGCGCGGCGGAGTTCCGCCTCCGTCGCGTCCTCCTTGCCCCACAGCAGATTGTCACGAATTGTCCCGGTAAACAGCGCCGGAGTCTGCGGCACAATGGCGACGATACCGCGCAAAATACCCTCGTCCACGTCAGACAGTGGGATTCCGTTGAGCGTGATTGCGCCCTCTGTCGGCTCGTAAAACCGCATGGCAAGGGCGGCAAGCGTAGACTTGCCGCTGCCGGTCGGCCCGATAACGCCGAGCGTTTCACCGCGCTTTATGCTAAATGAAATCCCGGAAAGTGCCATATCGCCGGTACTGCCGCGATAACGGAAATATACGTTATCAAAACGCAGTTCATCAAACGCACCCGTTGTACGGGTAGGCTCTCGCCGTGTCCCCGGTTCTTCGGCGTCGCTGTCAAAAACCTCCGCTATCCGCTCATTCGACGCACGGACACGGACAAACATATTCAGCAGATTGGCTATCAGCGTAAGGCTCATCAAAATCTGCGTAAGATACGACACGAACGCCATTATCTGTCCGATTTGCATGTCGCCGGTATCCACCCATATTGAACCGAGCAATAAAATCCCCGTGATTCCGATATTCACGAATAGCGCCAGAAACGGCGAGAATATCGCAAGTACATTGTTCGCGCCGACGGTTTCATCCATCAGCGCGTCATTTGCTTTAGAGAATCGCTTCTCTTCCTCGTCAAATCGGCGGAATGCCTTTACAAGCCGGATCCCCGCGAGATATTCACGCATTGTTGTGTTCAGCGTGTCCAGTCTCCGCTGCATCTTTGCAAAGCGCGGATATGCCATCTTCATTGATATCAGCAGCGTGAAAAATACGACTACTATAACCGGGATAATGACAAACATGGTCCGCACATTAAGCGTCGCCGACATGACTATCGCACCGATACACACAAACGGCGCCCTGACAAACACACGCATCATGCCGTTGGAGAAATTCTGCAATTGCATAACGTCATTCGTCATCCGCGTAATCAGCGACCCGCCCTCGAATCTGTCGATTTCATCCGCGGGCAAGGATTGTATTTTCTTAAACATGTCAAGCCGCAAATCCCGAGAGAATTGCTGCGACACGACTGACGCCAGATAGTTGCGCACAAGCGCCGCACCCGCGCCGACAGCAAGGACGCCAAGCATTATAAGTGCATAACGCCCAACCGTCGGCAATGACCCGGCAAGCGCACCGTCATCTATTAGAACCGACATAATGCGCGGTTGCATAAGCTCCCCCACCGCCTCGATAAACACGAAGAACACGGCGAAGAAAAACCTAAACCGATAACGCCGCCAGTATGGTAATAAATATTTCATGCGATTTTACTCGAACAACGCCGCGGCTTCTTTCATGTGGTTCACAATTTTTATATCTTGCGGGCAAATATGCTCGCACTTTTCGCACCCGACGCAATCGCTTGCTTTTCCGGCGGTTCCGCCCATCATGCCGCCGGTTACAAAGCCGTAGAAGCGTTTTTCCCCGGAGAGATTTTGATATTTCGCGTGATCGTTCAAAAGGTTGAGTATCCCCGGGATATTGATTTTCGACGGGCAGTCCTCTACACAATAACGGCAGGAGGTGCACGGGATTGTCGGGATTTGCTTCAGCGCTTCCATCGCGTTTTCTATGACTTTCTTTTCCGCGTCCGAAAACGGCCCCATGGTATCGGCAATTTTAGTGTTGTCGTCAACCTGTTCAATCGTTGACATACCGGACAACACGGTAACGATTCCTTCAAGGTTCATCGGGAAGCGTAACGCCCAGGAAGCAATACTCGCGTCCGGATTCGCTTTTTTGAAGATATCTGCAACTTCCGGCGTGAAGTTCGACAGAGACCCGCCTTTTACCGGGCTCATAACAATAATGCCCATATCATGGTCACGCGCCGCCTGATAACACTTTTGCGCCTGAGTTTCCCAGTCAAGATAGTTTATCTGCAACTGGACAATATCCAAATCTTTCGCATGGACGTCAAGCAGACGATTCAGCGAGTCGCCGTCGCCGTGGTAACTGAATCCGATATTCTTTGCCTTGCCGGAATCCTTAACACTGCGCAGATAATCCCACGCTTTCATGTTTTCAATCATTTCAAACCGGTCAGGCCCGACCCCATGCAGAAAATACAGGTCAAAGTAATCGAGACCGGCGCGTTCAAGCGATGTCTGCGTCCTGCCTTTCATTTCGTCCATAGATAATTGCTCCCAAAGCGGCAGCTTGGTTGTAACCTGGAATTTATCCCGCGGAAAACGCTCTACCACAGCTTGGCGTATCGCCACCTCTGAATTGCCGCCGTGATAACCAAATGCGGTATCAAAGTAGGTGAAGTCGCGCTCCATATAGAGGTCAACCATTTTCTTGACTCGCTCAATGTCAATTTCACTGTCAGGTTTCCCGGCAAATCCGGGGAGCCTCATAAATCCGAAGCCCAGTTTTTTAATCGGCATACCAAAATAGTTTTTCATTTAAACGCAATCTCCTTATGTAAATTTTTGTTTGTATTATAACATGATTTCCTGCTTTTTGCAAAACAAAAATCGCTGTTTTGCTGTGCAACAGTGGTTGACAGTTTGCGGTTGTGTGTGATATAATATCGACATAAAGAAGGAACTGCCGCTTTTCGTATGGCGGCTCAGTCCTTTGTTAAAGGTTTAGAGACGCCTTAATTTTTAAGGCGTCTCAGTTCATTCATCTCTGTCTTTGAATATCTTGTAACAGAGAGTTATGATTGCAATGATTACCATGGTATACAAAAATAGCATATCATATGTAACCATATTATCACCCCCTTTTCAGGAGAGTGACTGAGCCGCCAAGCGACAGTTCCTGGCACCCATTATACCACACATGGCAAAAAGTACAACAAACAAGTTGAAACGCTTCTCTGATTATGGTATTATAACTAAAATATCATAATCAGAAAGGAGCAAAGAAAATGGCACATTTGACACCGAAGGAAAACCTGCTTCGCCTTTTGTCGGGCGAAATTCCGGAATGGATCCCCTCGTACTCATATTACGGCGCACTTCCGGGCGTGGACGAAGACCCGCCGAACATGCTTATACGCAACAGCGTAACATGGGGAGATAGACCAGCACCGGGCAATTCTCCATGCAGTGACTTCAAGGATATCTGGGGCGTGCCTTATGAATCCGTACCAGCCGCCGGCGGTCACGCTTTGCCGAAACCGGGACACTTTATTCTTGACGATATCAGCAATTGGCGGGATGTGATAAAGGCGCCGGATATTGCAGGCTACGACTGGGAGAAAGTTGCAAAAGCAGACTTGGGGAAACTTCCCTATAGCCGTGATAACGTGGCGTTATACTATAATCCCGGCGGCGGTTACTTTATGTTGCTTATGGCATTCATGGGATTTAACGAGGGCTTACTTGCCATGATGACTGACCCGGAAGAGGTAAAGGCATTGTTCAACTACATGCATGAGTTCTTCCTCACCCTCGCGGAAAATTATATAGATCATGTGAAGCCCGATGTACTGGCACTTTCCGACGATACAGCGGCAGAGCGCGCGCCATTTATTTCGCCGGTGATGTTCCGGGAATTGCTGTTGCCGTATTATGACGATTTCGCGCGGCTTGCAAGGAATCGCGGCATACCGATAAGTTTCCACAACTGCGGCAAAAGCGAGGTGTTTTTCAACGACCTCACGCGGATAGGCATAACAGCTTGGGAGCCTGTTCAGCTGGTCAATGATATACTCGCGATCCAGAAGAAATTCGGCCGCAGTCTCGTTATCGGCGGCGGCTGGGAAGGGCGTGGACGTTTGCTAGATAATGATGTTACGGACGAAGAAATCAGGGAATCTGCACGACTGGCTATTGATACATACGCACCAAACGGCGGCTATATGTTCGCCGGATCTTTTACGCCCAGCGCCTTTGACGACTCAAGGACGCAACATAAAAACGAGGTTCTACAGAGAGAGGTTTACGATTACGGGCATAAGTTTTATAAGTAATTTTTAGGGGCTGGACAGCAGCTTGGTCGTAGGGGCAACCGTCTCGGTCGCACGCGGGCGGTCGGGGCGACCGCCCCTACAGGGTACTGTTGCTCCGTAGGGGATGCGCCTCAATATGCCTATCATCGGCGGCGGCGTGGCCGGGTGCCGGGCGGCGATTGATGGAGCAGAGCGGCGGGAATCTGCTTGCCTCGATAGCTATAAAAGAAAAGGAGATAGCCTGATATGAGCAAACAAAAATCAAAACGCATAATATCTCATTTGCTCCAGATGATTCTGTTCCTTGTCCTCGCTGTGGTGATTGCGGGCGGCTGCAACTATTTGATGTGGCGCGCAGGAGTCTGGTACTTCGGCGATGGCGAAACGTTATCAGGGCAGCAGCATCAGGTGCAGACTGATGGTCCGGCAGAATGGATCCCGGCCAGTGAGTTCACACCCATCGGCGAAGACGCCTCCGAACCTCCGTGGCTTTGGATATTTTTCGGTATCATCATTGTCATTGCTGTGTTGATACTACTATCTTGGCGCAAACATAAAAAACTTAGGGAGTTATACAGTAAATAGGCACCATGCGCACTCCCTGCGATATTTGCAACGGTTTAATGCTTATGATATTCCGCGCGAAGGTGACCGCCCACTTTTTCGTGGGCTTCAAGCTTCTCTATAAGCTCAACAGCGTACGCTTCTTTGTCGGTGCTTGCATACATTTTCTTCAAACAAACTCCTGTAACATGCTCACGGGCATATGCCTGTTCTTCTTCCGGCAGCACGTCAATATGCGGGTCGAGGATTTTCCACATTTTCTGGGCATCACTCTCAACAACCTTTCCGCTGATTTTGTCAAGAACGAGGTTTGACACAAAGCTCATTATTCCCGCGCCCAATATGCCGCCGGCAATATCAACAAATCCGCCGAAAAACTCCAGCACGATCCATCGACTGCCGAAATTCCAACCAACTGTCCCGCTGACAACCAGCAGCGCGGATAAAATCACATTCTTCACAAACTGCGCAACGGAAATGCGTTTGCGCACAAGGTCACACAGGTCAATAAACAGAAGCGATATGCATGACAAAATACGGGTTATAAGGTTCGCCCTCATTAACTCTATTGTCGAGCGAAAGATCATGCGCGGACCCATCCGGATGATGTTGGTGAACGCTGTCACTACTTTTGGTGCCACCAATTTTATAACGGAATCTTTCTTTTTTTGAACTATCTTTTTTATTGCTTTTTTTGGCATATCTTTTACAGTACGGCCGTTTGTTCGTTAGCGGCGATGATTTCGTCCGTCGTAACATTCGGATTGCGGTAACGATACCGTGTCGGTTCCCCCGGCATAAAAAGCGCGGCTTCGGGACAATTTTGCAGACAAGCCATACACCCCTCGCAGTGACTCGCGAATTTATGCACCGGCTTGCAGTTCCCGACAGGGCATACTCTGGAACAGACTCCGCAAGCGTTGCAGTTATCCCGCCAATTGTATTCCAGGGCCATCCCTGCCCACGGCGCAGCATCAAACGGTTCAGCGTTTCCCAACTCAAATATCCGTTTTTCGCGGGCCTCAATTTTCCTGACAATTTGCGTCAGTTCCGGCACTACATCGACCGCGACTGGCGGCACGTCGTTGTTGAACGGCAAGTAATTAGACCATGTTCCAACCGTGAATACATTATCAAATGCCGCGATTTTTGTGAGTATGCCTCCGATTTCCCCCGGTTCCCCGCCGTGCGCGGCAACGGCGAATTTATACTGCGCCGTAAGTGTTACACGCTTTAGGAACCGGGTAACAATCGCGGGTATATTCCACGCGTAAACAGGAAACACAACGCCAATCACATCGTCCGTGTAATCCGTTGCGGTATCCGCTTGAGGAATTGAGCGCAGCACCGCGCCGAAATGCGCGCCAAGCCGCTTGGCGATATCCAAACTGTTTCCTGTCGCGGTGAAGTAAAATATAGTCATCTTATATCTCTCCCCAATAGTGTTTCAATATACACATATTACGACATTTCAATCTTTTTTACAATCTAATTTTAACAACAAACAACAGCGAAATTATTAATCTAAAGGAGTTGCAAGCAATGAAAAATTTCTCGGGGAAAATCGCATTTATTACAGGTGGGGCTTCCGGCGCGGGACTCGGACAGGCCAAAGTGTTCGCGAAAGCGGGCATGAAAGTCACCATTGCAGACATGCGGCGGCGCGGCGACTGTTATTTGCCCGGCCAACATCAACTCCGATATCGGTAACGCGGAGAAATACCTCCCCGCGCATCTGTTGAACAGGGGCTATCATGTGAGCGAGGGGACAATGGCGCACCTGAGTTCTGTCCACGCGAAAGGTATCGACCCTGTGGAGCTGGCGGAAATACTGAAAGAGGGCATTGAGAACAGGCGAATTATTGTCTTCCCGGATCACGATATAGACCAATGGGTGGACAGAATACGCGGCCTTAACCAGCCGATTGAGGACTATCCGCTGACGGAGGAAGAACGAAAAAATAAAATAGAAGAACGCATGGCATCAGGCGGTGGCAGACCGCATAACCCTGACGCGGACAGGACTGGCACGTACCCGACGGCGCCGAAGGCTTCGGCAGCGCACGCAAAGACCTTGATTACATCGACCCGTCAAGAAATCCTAAGTGGTGATTGACTGCACTCCGGCTAAGCGGAAAACAAAACTGAGATATCGGTATAGAATTTGATAGTATCAACATTCTCAAATTCTATACCGACATAGGGGGTATAGGTGACTGTGTTAAAGTTTTACCGATATTTTTTAGAAAGCGATCTAAGATTCGTAGCACTTGCTTCTCTTTTAATACTCATTCTTTTCGCATCCGATATTATTAAAATAAAACTGGGTTTTTTCCCATCACTTCAGGCGAAATTGTCAAGAAGAATTGCGCTCAACTCCCGCATTAAGGGTATTTTTTTGTTGTCTTGCGTGTTATTTGTTACAATATTTATTGGAATTGATAAATTTGTAAAAGCAAACTATTATCCAGAACAAATCAACAGAATTATTAACAACGATACTGTAAGCTTATTGATGCAATTTATGATGCTTTATATTCCCATAGCATTGAGTGTTATTGCCATTACAACTATCTTTAAAGAAAAACCTTTTGGAGTTGAATTTTCTTCATATTTATCCATTCTAACAAAGGGGTATATTCGGAACTTTATGCCCATGTTCTCACTTATTGTATTGGTAATTATAAGTTTGACCTCAATTGCAATGTATCAATTACAATTTCGATTTACGCTTGTTTTGCTTTTCGCCTTAAGCATAGTATTTTCAATATTAATATTTTTGCACTTGCATACATATTTATTTTCATATGAAAAATTAATTAAAAAAGTAAAACTAAGCATCAAGGACTATTATACTATGTTTCCATATTATAATGACAAATTCAACACTTACGATTTTATAGGCAAGCTGTTCGACTATGGCACCTCTTTAAAGAAAGAGGAACATACCAAGATAATGGACTTTTTTGATGTAATTTTTAATATTTATGGGCAAGTTATTGTAAAATATCAAGAGCATAACAAGTGTGAAATTCCTGATATCGGAGAGATGGACGAGAAAGAAAGAACTATTTTGGTGAATAATGCAGACAACACTTTATTTGCCCAAGGCTATCTGATAGATAATATTTGTTATCTTCTGTTTATGTTGATGCAAAAAGACGATAGAAGGCACTTTTTTCAACTGACATATTATATAAAAGACATGCATTTCGCTGCAAAAGAACCAGATGATATTAATGATTTACCTCATAGGCAGACATACAACTTAACATATGAGGATCATATCGTCCGCAAAGAATTTCTGGAGAGCGTATCAAAACTATATAGACAAAAGATAGATGCTAAATACAAGAAAAACATTTTATCATCATGGATATTGGGTATAGAGGAAATGTTTTTGGAATTTGCTAACCATTTGTATGAAAAAGAAATTTCGGAGTTGCTGGCATATTTAAGAAAACAAAACGAAAAGCTTCATGCCGATAATGAATAAAAACAACCGGTGAGATAAAATTCTCACCGGTCGTTTTCTTATTTATTCGTTATATCGGACTTACGACGCCTCCTCGAACTGGCTGTTGTATAGGTCAGCGTAGAATCCGCCGGCTTCGATAAGCTCGTTATGGCTGCCGCTTTCTACTATATCTCCATCGCGCATTACCAGGATTATATCGGCGTTCCTGATTGTCGAAAGCCTGTGCGCGATTACGAACGACGTTCTGCCCTCAGTAAGTTTATCCATCGCGCGCTGGACAAGCACTTCGGTGCGCGTATCAACGGAGCTTGTCGCCTCGTCCAGAATCAACAGCGGCGAATTTTCTATCATCGCGCGGGCGATTGTCAACAGCTGCTTCTGCCCGGCTGAGATGGTCACGTTGTCGGTAAGCAACGTATCATACCCCTGCGGCAACGTCTTAATAAAATGGTGCAATCCAACAGACTTACAGGCATCTATAACTGCTTGATCAGTAACGTCTTTCTTGTTATAGATAACGTTCTCTTTAATCGTCCCTTCAAACAGCCATGTATCCTGCAGGACCATGCAGAACAGCGCATGGACATTTTCGCGCGTGAGTTCTGATATCGGCACACCATCCACCTTTATCTCGCCGCTGTTGGTGTCATAGAACCGCATCAGCAGATTTACAATCGTGGTCTTCCCCGCCCCGGTCGGCCCGACTATGGCCACTTTCTGCCCGGCTTTTATATCGGCGGAGAAATTCTTTATCACCGTTTTCTCCGGATTGTAGCCGAAAACCACATTCTCGAACTCAACATTGCCCGTTACATCTGTCAACGTCTCCGTCACGCCGCTTTCGTCCGGCATATCCTCCGCCTCCAGGAAGTCAAACACACGCTCTGCCGCCGCGGCCGCTGATTGCATTGATGTCATCGCCTGCGCCACTTGCCCCAGCGGCTGTGTGAAGAGTCGCACAAGAAACATAAACGCGACTATAACGCCGAACGTGATAGTTCCGTTAAACGCAAGTACCGCGCCGACAACACAGACGGCAACGAATCCAAAGTTGCTGACAAACGACATAACAGGCATCATCAGCCCCGAAAGAAATTGCGATTTCCAGTTCGCGTCATATAAGTCGGCGTTTATCTCGTCGAAAAACTCAGTCGCCATGCGTTCGCCGTTATATGCCTTAACCACGTTGTGTCCGGAGTATATCTCCTCAATATGGCCATTGAGTTCACCTAAGTGCCGTTGGTTGCGCCTAAAGTGTTTTTGGGAATTTTTCATAATGATACTCATAAAGAAAAATCCCATTATTGTCGCCACTATGGCCGTGACTGTCATTAAAACGTTTGTCAGGAACATAAGCAACAGCGCACCTAAAATTGAGGTGGCAGATGTCACAATCATACCTATACTCTGGTTCATCGACATAGCTATTGTATCAACATCGTTTGTAACGCGGCTTAGAATATCGCCGAACGTGGCCGAGTCGAAGAACTTCAGCGGCAGTCTGTTGATTTTTTGGGATATCTCCGTCCGCAGACCCTGGCCGAACCGCTGCGTCGCCGTAACCATAATCATCCCCTGCGCATATGAGGCAAGAGCGCCGACGCCAAATATACAAAGAACGGTAACGCAGAGCCGCACTATCCTGTCAACATCAATTGTGTAATCTATTCCCGCTAAGATAGTATTGGTAACATCTCTTGATACACCAGGACCAAAAAGCGTAGCCGCTGCCCCAATGAATGCGAAGATCATGCCTACTATCAACGCCGGTGCATAGCGCCGCGCATGTTTGATCAGTTTCTTAATGGATACACTGAAATTTTTCGCCCTATCTCCGCCTTGCATACCTCGGCCGCCTCCGCCGCCGCCGAATCCTCTTTCCGGCATTTTCATCGGTCGCGGGCGCCTGCCGGATAGCCTGGCTTCTTCCTCTTCCCTTTTCTTCTCTTCTTCTATTTTTTTGGCCATTTCGGCACGCCAGTCTTTTTTCTCTTTTTTCCGTTTTTCTTTACTCATGCCCCAAGCTCCTCCTTTGACAGCTGCGAATACGCGATTTCCTGATAAACCTCGCACGAGACCATTAGTTCATCATGTGTCCCAATACCAACGACTTTCCCTTCGTCCAGCACGACGATACGGTCGGCATCGCGTATAGTGCCGATCCTCTGCGCGACAATCAGGTTTGTCGTACCGTGAGTCTCGCGTTTCAGGGCAGACCTGAGCGCCCTGTCAGTCCTATAGTCCAACGCGGAAAACGAATCGTCGAATATGTATATTTCAGGTTGCCGGTATACGGCGCGGGCGATTGCCAGGCGCTGCCGCTGTCCACCCGATACGTTTGTGCCGCCTTGGGAGATAAGCGCATCGTACGTATCGTGCATCTTCTCAACAAATTCCTGCCCCTGTGCTATTTCGACAGCTTTCTTTATACGGTCAAGCTCTTCATCTCTTCCAAAAGCGACATTTAATGATACTGACCCCGTAAACATAACAGCCCGCTGCGGCACGTATCCCAACTTATCACGCAGCGCCTCTTGAGTGTACTCTTTTACGTCAACACCATCAATAAGCACCTGCCCCTCTGTCGCGTCGTAAAATCGCGGCACGAGATTGATGAGCGTGGACTTACCGCTTCCGGTGGAGCCTATGAACGCCACCGTCTCACCTTTGTGCGCCTTGAAACTGATATTATGCAACACATATTCCTCGGCGTCCGGATACTTGAAGCTGACGTTTTTGAACTCAACTTCCCCAAGCACTCCTTCGGGCGACACTGTAACAGTCCCGTCGGTTATCGTCGGCTGCGTCTCCAGTACCTCGTTCACACGCTTTATAGACACCACGACACGCGGCATCATCATAAACACCATTGTCAGCATCATAAATGACATAATAACCTGTGTCGCGTATTGCTGGAATACCACCATGTTGGCAAAAATCTCATGTCTTGCATACGGCGCGGCAGCGTCAATCAGAAACGCACCGATCCAGAATATACCGATGCCAAGTCCCATCATAATCATGCGCATAATCGGGTTCATAATCTGAAAAGCGCGGAATACGGATAAATTATTGGCGGTGAAATTATCGTTCACCTCTTCAAACTTCGCTTCCTGGAATTTTTCTGCATTATAAGCTCTGACCACGCGGATTCCGGAAAGATTCTCCCTCGTCACGCGGTTTACGTTATCGGTCAGCTCTTGAATCCTGCGGAATTTCGGCAGCACGTACATAAACAGCGATGCTATCATAATCACAATAGCCGCTGCCATACCGCCTGTAAGAATTGTCCATGACATGTCCATGGCGGACATTCTACTGACAGCCCAGACAGCCATAATCGGCGCCTGTACGATAACATTTATACCCATCACAATGAACTGTTGAACTGCTGTAACGTCATTGGTGGTCCGCGTTATCAGGCTGGCTGTTGAGAAACCGTTTATCTCTTCCATCGAAAAACTCTCAACCCGGGTAAACACGTCCCGGCGCAGCCTGTATGAGACGCTGGCCGCCAGCTTCGCACTGAGGTAACTGCCGACTACCTGTGTGGCTACAACTCCCAGGGTGGCCAACAGCATCATTCCGCCCTGAACCCAGACGTCCCGTAAAACTCCGCCCGGCGTTGTAACGATGAGCGTAATCTCCTGCATATAGCGCGGAACCCTCAAGGTAAGCCATACCTGCAAGACAATGAACACAAGGATTACCAGAATCATCAGCCATTCCCTTGATTTAAGCCGCTTTAAAATTTTTAACATACACTATACCTCTTCAAGTTTCTTTGTAATATCAACCACACGGCCGACAATGCGAATATATTCCATAGCGTCTTCTTTGCCGAGTTCGTCGAATATTATTCTCATTTTCTTCACCGCGGCTTCATGCTCTTCACGCGCTAACGCGCGGCCTTCCTCTGTTATCGAGACAAGAATTTTTCTCCTGTCTGTTTTGTCAATATCACGCTCAATATACCCCTTCTCCTCAAGGTTTCTGAGCGCTATCGCCGTCCGCGCGGAACCGTCGCGCATCATCGCGCTCAATTCACCCGGCATTACTGTGTCGTTTTTTCGCGCTAGGTAATCTAAAATAAACATTTCACCGCGCATCATCGACCGCATCGGATTATGGCTAGGCTTCATTCCGAAAAATAATCCGCCTGTACATTTAAGCATTTCTACCACAATCGCCGAATCTTCCAATTTCAACCCCTCCTTTCGTGTTGTCTTTAGTTAATTTAATTATTACGTAATTGTTTAAATATCTAAAACTTTTAGTATCTTAACATATTCATATATATATGTCAATCTAAAATCTGGCGGGAATACAAAAAAACCATTAAGTCATACTAGAAAGAGCTTAAAATGTCAGGACGTGATGATTACGCGAAAGTTCATATTCCCGCTCTTGCTGTTGGCAGTGATGCGCTGCGCTCCTCTTCAAGCTTTGGCGGAAAAAGATTACATTAAATGGGTGGACTTCAACGTCCCGAAGGACGCAATGGTAACAGCCATATCGCTGGATATTGAGTCGCAGGAGAAAGACATAAAGCTCAATTTTATAGAAATGCTGGCATATCTAGCTGCGAAAAACGGCAATAACTTCAAGGGCTATAAAAAGTCCCAGCTGATCGACCTCGCGAAAAAGCTCGAATCCGGCAAAACCATGGCCGAGCTTACCGAAAAACTGAAGCAGTATTCGTATTTTCTGGAAGCATATGCAGCGGTACTCAGCGGCTTCGTCGGCGATTATGAGATTGAGGTTCCAGACGAATCGGGAGACGGCGTTGTCTGGGAAAAGCGATACGGCGTGAAAGTTTTTTCGCCGATTGCAAAAACTTTTCCCTATAGTCATTACGACGACTTCGGCTCCAAGCGAACATATGGTTTCTCACGTCCGCATCTGGGCAACGACCTGATGGGTCAGGTCGGCACGCCAATTATAGCTGTTGAAAGCGGCATAATCGAGGCAATGGGCTGGAACATGTACGGCGGCTGGCGGATCGGCATCCGCTCTCACGATGCCAAGAGATACTACTATTACGCCCATCTGCGTAAAGGCTTCCCGTATAAACTAGATCTTGAAGTCGGGGACGTCATAAAAGCAGGTGATGTCATCGGCTATCTCGGCAGAACCGGCTATAGCCGCAAAGAGGATACAAACAACATCAAGACGGCACACCTGCATTTTGGCATGCAGCTTATCTTTGACGAGTCGCAGAAAGAGAGCAACAACGAAATCTGGATTGATGTGTACGAAATAGTCAAATTCCTCGACCGCTACAGGTCGGAAACAATCAAAGACCCGGAGACAAAAGATTACACCCGAGTCTATAATATTAAGGAGTAAATGATGGAAAAGAAGAAAAAAGCGAATCTAAACACTATGGAGGACAGTCTGGGCGGCGTAGCCTCATCAAGCGACATGACCGGTCTGGAACCCACCCCACCGATGACGGAGTTTGAATTGACGAGCTATTCCGCGCTGGGCCGCGTCCCGCTTACGGAAAAAATTCTGCGCGATAACGAGAATAAGAAAGATTAATAGAAGTGGCCTTTGACCGTCCGCTGTGCAGGGGCGACCATCCCGGTCGCCCGCGGTCGGTCGGGGGACGACCGCTCCTATGGAGCGCTGTTGTACGTTAAGGGCTGCCGAGAAAATCGGCCCGTTTTAGATTTTTGCGCACAGCAGGACGTCGAGGACGCTGTCCCCTACGTATTTTACGCCCGTTTTTGCGGGCATTTTCCTATTTCGCTGACGGCCAATGGCCCTCCTTACATCGTCATTTTTACATACTGCACAAAAAATTATAAATAATTTTCAAATATACCTTGACAGGCGAGGTATGTTGTGTTATAAATATATCAGACAGGAGGTGTGCCATGTCTATTGCGTCCGATCTTATACGGGGACATACAGACACCATAATTCTCGCCCGGTTGATGGGCGGCGACAATTATGGGTACGAAATCAACAAATCAATACAGCAGAAAACAGATGGAAAATATGAGCTGAAAGAAGCCACGCTCTACACAGCCTTCCGACGATTGGAACAAGCGGGGTGTATTTCATCCTACTGGGGGAACGAGCGTACAGGCGCCCGCAGGCGGTATTACAGCATTACCGATTCCGGCCGCGATACCTACGAAAAACTTATCCGGGAATGGCAGTCGGCAAAAGAGATGATCAACAAACTGATTGAAACGGAGGAAGACTAAAATGGAAGATAAGCTTCGCAGATATGTAGAAGGGCTTTTTGAGGAAACGGCCCCCACAAAAAAGGCCGTTGAGCTACGAGAAGAAATGATCCAGAACCTGCAAGACAAGTACAAGGACCTGATAGCTGAGGGAAAAACGCCGGAGGCAGCGTACAACATCGTAGTCGCGGGCATTGGCGACGTTGGTGCATTAATAAAAGAATTGGAGGACAATACTATGCCGGATATCGAAAAATACCAGGAGGCCCAAAGCAAATCGGCCATGCTTACAGCAATTGCGGTAATGATGTACATACTCAGTGTACTCCCGCTTATTATGCTCTCTCTGTTTGGTAACAGAAATTCAGCCACCATTGGATTGCCTATTATGTTTGTCATGGTTGCCGTGGCAACAGGGCTTCTTATCTATAACAGCATGTCAAAACCTAAGTACAATAAAGAATCCGACACTATGGTTGAAGAATTCCTTGAATGGCAGTCAGAAACGGACGAGCGCAGGACTTTGCGCAAAGCGGTTTCAGGTATGTTGTGGTCTATCGTTGTGGTTGTGTATATTATCGTCAGCTTCGCGACGCATATGTGGCACATAACATGGGTCATCTTCGTCCTGGCCGGTGCACTTGAGTCGCTTATCAATATCCTGTTCACGCTAAAAAAGAAATAAGGAGGCGAGACTTTTGTCAAAGACTAAAATTGTTACAATTATTTGTTTGGTAATCACCGCACTTGTACTTTCGGGACTCGTCACCTGGCTTATTTTCGGCCCCGTGTTCAACTCCGGCGAAGGTAGATTTGGTTTTAATTTCAACTTCGGCGTTGGGTCGTTTGATGTTGCGGAGACTCATAATGTTCCCATTGACAACGTGACTTCCCTGTCCATCGACTGGACTGCGGGCAGGGTGACCATAGTACCTCACCATGGCAACGATATTCAGATAACGGAATTTAGCCAGCGCGAACTTCGCGATGGTCAACAGCTCCGTCTCAGCGTCTCCGGCGGAACGGTTACGGTGAATTACACTGAATCCCGTGTTCTCCGGAATATGCCGTCAAAAAACCTTGAAGTGCTCGTCCCGTACACACTTGCCGGGAATTTTGACGACATAAACATCACAACAGTTTCCGGCAGAATCGAACTCACCGGCCTTCGTGCCCAGACGATTTCGGCCAGATCCACATCCGGCAGGGTCGAGGTGCGCGACACTCATGCCACAGAGCTTGAGTTACGAAGCGTGTCAGGCCGTGTTGAGGTCTTCAGTTCTAGTGCGGACACCCTGAGTACAAACTCCACATCCGGCAGGCTGTATATGTCCGGCGAATTCGACACCGTCACCGCCAGAAGCGTTTCTGGGAGAATCGAGTTTATAAGTGACAATGTCCCCTCAAGCCTGAGCGCAAGTACAACATCCGGCAGAATCTCCGTCACTGTGCCATCCGGGGAGCCTGTCAGTATCCACCACAGAACGACGACCGGCAGATTCACAAGCGCAATACCGATCATCACAGGCGGTGGAGCCGACGCGCAGTTCAACCTTTCAAGCACAAGCGGCAGAATTGAGATTTTTGACCTGGGATAAGTTATAAGACGTTTAGGAGGGGTGTATATGGCAATCTTTTCAGTCGGGAACCATAAGGAGCAAGGCGTTTATAATGTGCCGACGGATGGCGTGGATTCTATGTCCATCGAATGGGTTTCGGGCGATTGCTCCATCACCCCATACGATGGGAACAGTATAAAAATCACAGAATTCGCAAGACGCGACCTTGCCGAGCGCGAGAAACTGGTTCTTGACGTATCGGACAGCAAAGTCAAGATAAGCTACTGCAAACGCCGCATCTCATGGCGTATGCCGGAGAAAAAGCTTGAGGTGCTGATTCCCCGCGGACTTAGTGAGGGGCTTGACAAGCTCTTTGTCAGCATGGTGTCGGGCGATGTGTTTATCACTGATATCAGCGCGTATGAGCTTGACATCGAGTCAGTTTCCGCGGACGTCCGCATATCCGGCCTGTTTGACAGCGTTGATTTGGAAAGTGTCTCCGGTGACATGGCTTTCACCGGCGTCGCCGCGTCGAATCTATCGGCGCAATCGGTCTCGGGTGACACTCGTGTCACCATTCCGGATGACGGAAAAACAACCGTTCGGCATTCATCTGTGTCGGGGAACTTCTCAAGTGAGTTGCCTGTTATCGTAACGCAGAAGAATGCGCGGCTTGAGTTTTCAACAGTCAGCGGCGATATTAAAATTTTCGCACTTGATTAACAAAAACCCTTGCTTTTCTTATAATACTCTGCTAGAATATTGGGGCATGTTTGATAATTGTCAAACATGCCCTATGCATTACGCACGGTTTCCTGATTTTTTGCCATGTGCTCCATGGGGAATGGGGTTGGCTGAAAAGACGATGGAGCCGGAGGAAAAACAAAAAATATTGGAGGAAAATTAATGTCAGTAGTCTCAATGAAACAGCTTCTTGAAGCTGGTGTCCACTTCGGCCATCAAACAAGGCGCTGGAACCCGAAAATGGCTCCGTATATCTACATGGAGCGGAACGGAATCTATATTATAGATCTCCAGAAGACAGTCAAAAGACTTGAGGACGCGTACAATTTCGTGCGTGAAGTCAGTGAAAACGGCGGTTCCGTGCTGTTTGTCGGCACGAAAAAGCAAGCGCAGGACGCAATCCGTGAAGAGGCTGAGCGCGTGGGCATGTTCTTCGTCAACGCCAGGTGGCTTGGTGGAATGCTTACAAACTTCAAAACCATGCGCACAAGAATTGACCGCTTGGCGCAGTTGCGCAAAATGCAGGATGACGGGACTTTCGATATCCTGCCTAAAAAAGAGGTTATCAAGCATACGAACGAAATCAATAAGCTTGAAAAATACCTCGGCGGCGTTAAGGACATGAAAAGGCTCCCAGCCGCGTTGTTTATCATTGACCCGCGTAAAGAGCGCAACGCGATAGCCGAAGCACGTAAGCTTGGTATACCGATCGTCGCAATCGTCGATACTAACTGCGACCCGGACGAAATTGACTATATAATTCCCGGCAACGACGATGCGATCCGCGCTATCAGGCTGATTTCCCAGGCGATGGCCAACGCCGTTATGGAGGGCAGACAAGGCCGCGACGCGGAAGAGGGTGAAGACGCCATGGAATCCCCGGTTCCGGCAGCAACAGCGGCGGACTCTGCAGGCATCGCACCAGGATCTGTTGCACAACCAGCGGAAGCCCCGGCTGAATAGAAAGGAGTTAACTATGCCATTTACAGCACAAAATGTAAAAGAACTCCGTGAAGCCACCGGCGTCGGCATGATGGATTGCAAAAAGGCGCTTACAGAGACTGACGGAGATATGGAAAAAGCGATAATATACCTGCGCGAGCGCGGACTCGCCGCCGCCCAGAAAAAAGCCGGCAGAGTAACCGCCGAAGGTATGGCCTATGCCGATGTCTTTGACAACATCGGCGTCGCTGTGGAAGTCAACGCGGAAACGGATTTCGTCGCAAAGAACGACATGTTCGTAGACTTTGTCAAAGGCGTTGCAGAGGCCGCGGCAAAAAACTCCCCGGCGGATGTGGATGCGCTTATGGCCTCAACATACCCCGGAACTGATAAAACCGTCGCGGAACAACAGCAGGAAATGATCTTGGTAATCGGCGAAAATATATCCGTGCGCCGGTTTATTCTTTATAAAGAAGGCACGAGTATACCATACGTTCACGCCGGCGGCAAAATCGGCGTTATTGTGAACATGGAAGTGTCCGGCATATCTAATATGGATGCCGTGACGGAGCTTGGCAAAGACATCGCCATGCAGATAGCCGCTATGCGCCCGTTGTATCTTGACACGTCGTCGGTTGACCCGGCGGAACTTGAGAAGGAAAAAGAGATTCAGATGACCAAAGCGCTTGAAGAGAACAAAGAGAAGAATCTTCCAGAAGATAAATCACGGCAAATCGCCGAAAATATGGTCAAGGGCCGCATAAACAAGTTTTATGAGGAGATTTGCCTCTTAAACCAGCCGTATGTGAAAGAAAACAAACTGACGGTTGAAAAACATGTTCAGCAAGTGGCGAAAGAACTCGGCGGAAAGATCGTGGTCAAAGGCTTCACACGGTTTGAAAAGGGCGAAGGAATCGAGAAAAAGCAAGACGACTTTGCGGCCGAGGTCGCAAGCATGATGAAATAGCACAAAATAGCCGCGAAAGCGGCTATTTTACTTTAAGGAGGAAATATGAGAATAGTGCGGCATACTAAAAACGACAATGAGTTTGAAGCTTCATGGAATATCCGGGTGGAAGTTTTCGTTAAAGAACAGAACGTCCCGATCGGTTTGGAGCTTGATGAACATGATGAAACCGCTGTTCATGTGCTGGCGTACGATAACGATGAACCCGTCGGCTGCGGAAGGCTTGTATTTTTCGACGAATATGCGCAAATTGGCAGAGTCGCCGTGTTACAAAGTCAGCGTAAGCTTGGTGTCGGTAAAGCGATCTGCGAAGAGCTGATGGCCATCGCTGTTGAAAGACAGGCGAAAAAAGTAACCCTCCACGCCCAGCTGAGCGCGGAGAAATTCTACAAAAAACTCGGATTCACCCCAGAGGGCGAGGTTTTCCTTGATGCGGGGATTGATCATATAAATATGTTCAAACTGATTTATATTTAAGTTTGACATGTTTAATGCTTATTGTCAATAATTTATGTTATAATAAATTCGGAGGATATATAAAATGCCGTTTATGTTTTTTGACCCGTTATATATTTACCTGGTTCTGCCGGCTGTGCTGCTTGCGATGCTGGCGCAGTTCAGGGTGTCCAGCAGTTTTAAAAAGTATTCTCAGGAGATTACGCAAAAAGGCGTATCAGGCGCCGATGCCGCGTGTGAGGTTTTACGCCGCGCTGGGATTGATGATGTCAGGATCGAACGTGTGCAAGGCCACCTAGCAGATCATTATGACCCGCGCGAAAACGTCATCCGCCTTTCGGAAGCCGTCCACGACGCCCAATCCGTTGCCGCCGTTGGCGTTGCCGCGCATGAGGCCGGACACGCGATTCAATACGCGCATGGGTACTTCCCGATAAGGCTCCGCATGGCGATCCTGCCAGTTACAAACATTGGCTCCAAACTCGCCCTGCCGCTGGTGCTTATCGGAATCCTGTTTGAAATGATGCAGCTTGTCAACATCGGAATCCTGCTGTTTGGCACTGTTGCGGTGTTTCAGTTGATTACACTTCCGGTGGAGTTCAATGCCTCCCGCAGAGCCATCACCGCGTTGAGCGAATCGGGATTACTGACAGCCGATGAAATTCCCGGTTCAAAGAAAGTCCTGTCAGCCGCCGCATTGACCTACGTCGGCGCACTGGCGGTGTCGCTGGCACAACTGCTGCGGTTTGTGATGATATCAAGACGCAGGCGGTAATACTATGAGTAAACAAAACAACACTCACGCACATAAAGCCGAGAGTTATCATATCGGTCGTCCGGATTACCCGGAAGCGTTTTTTGACTATCTGTACAATGAAGTCAGTTTGCCGCACGATTCGATAATAGCCGATGTCGGCGCGGGAACAGGAAAAAACACAAAGAAATTTCTCGAAAAAAGCAGCAAGGTATTTGCTGTAGAGCCTGATAAAGACATGATGAAAATGCTAAGAAGCAATCTGAGTCAATTCCCTGATTGCCTTTTTGTTGGGCGCACAGCCGAAGACACCGGCATTCCGGCAGGTTCTGTTGATCTCATCTTTTGCGGAAATTCCTATATGTGGTTTGACAGAAGCGTTGTTGTGCCCGAGTTCAAAAGAATTATACGGGCCGACAACCACCAAAACATTGTAATTGCACGGCTTGGCCCCGGTGAAGATGTGTACGCCGGTGAGTTGATTGAAATTGACAAGAAATTTTCAAAGCCTGTTTCAGGCAGACCGCCAAACAATTCGCCGCCGTTTCAACACGATATATTCGTAAACAAAGTATTTGACTATACTCTTTACCAGGATTTTAACGAGTTTCTGCATGGTTGCTTATCTGCTTCATCGGCACCGAATACCGAAGATGATATCTTTGAGGACTACGTAACATCATTAAGGCAACTGTTTGAAAAGTACAGCAACGAAGGTAAGCTTGAAACAAGATTCAAGCTGTTTGTTGTGGTAGGTTGTGTCGATAATCTTGCTCAATAAAAGGCTCTGAAGAATAATTGCCCTAAAAAAGGAAGGTAACTAATGATAACCTTGCAACCAATTACATCGAAAAATCTGGACTCAGTTTGGCTGATGAAAGCAGACCCTGACCTCGTAGCTCCTAATGCATGGAGCTTGGCAGAAGCCTTTGCTTACCGTTCGGAATACAAACAAGACCCCATTGCGTATGCTATTTGTCATGATAGTGCCCCTGTCGGTTTCGTGATGGCACTCTACAATCCACCAGCAGAATTTATGGAAGATACTATCAATAACAATGGCCAGCCCTATTATTACCTTTGGCGTTTAATGATTGATGACAAGCACCAGAAAAAGGGCTATGGCAGGGCGGCTATGGAACTGCTGATTGCAGAAGCAAAAGCATCCAAATACGGAAAAGCTAACGCTTTCTACACCGGTACTGAGCCTAAAAGCACAGTAACACCTAAGTTTTACGGCAGCTTCGGTTTTGTATACACGGGCGAAATTGACGATGGTGATGAAGTGATGAGGCTGGCATTTTAAGGATAAGTGAAATTCGGCAATAATGCGGGCGGCCATTGGCCGCCCCTACGTATGCCTTATCGCTTCAACAATCCAAAAATCATCTCCCTGCTTCCAAGGCGCTTTTTGATGATCGCAATATTCGTTTTGAACTATAAACCCGCATTTATTCAATAATTCAAGAATTATCTCTCGCTCATAATACTGTAAGAGCACAGATTGTGTAAAAGACTCTACGCCGCCGGAATCTTCTATATACACAGTTTGGTTGATGTACTGCCGTTTCTCATTGGCGTTATACCTGCTTTCGTTTTCTTTCCAGACTTTTTTGTCGGTATAATTCGGCACTCTAGGGTGGAAGACTTTCTTAGGATAACTCCATGATTTCTTAGACGGCAGGGACAGTTCCAAAGACAAGCAAGCGCCTGGTCTCAAGTGCTTATGAATCGATATGAACGCCTTCTCAACATCCTCAACAGATTGCAGCAAATACAAGTCCCCATTGCCGGCAATAAAAGCAAAATCAAAGTCTTTTCTATGTAAATCGAGTTCAAAGATATCCCCTACGACAAGTTCAAGGCCAATTGTTGCTCCATAACGCGCCTTACCTTCTGCAATCATTTCTGGCGTTATATCAAAGGCAGTCGCGTGAAAACCTTTTTCAGCCATGTATGCGCCCACTTCTCCAAGTGCACACATGGGAATCAGAACATTTTTGCCAAACTGCCCGGCATATTCGCACCAGTATTCGTATTCCGGCGTGTTGTCATAACCATCCCAATCCCAAACAGCGGCTTGTTTTTGATAATCGTTTAACATAGTTCATCCTTTTCACGCGGCGCACGTTCCCCCGGCCCCCAGCCGTTCAACGGCAGTCGCTGCATCGCACCGAATATTTTGTTTTTCAAGTCCGGATGGCTAACTCCCAGCGTTTTGATTAACGTCTTTATCTCCTCTCGTTTGCTGACGCCGTTCATTGGGCAAGGGTTATGTACAATAGGCAGATTATGCTCCCGCGCGAGGCTTATGACGGTCTCCTCGGTGGCATACAGCATCGGCCTGATTTGCGTAACATCTGACCTGTCCATATACGTGACTGGCTGAAAGCAATGCAGCCGCCCCTCGTACAGCAGCGACATCAAGAATGTTTCCACCGCATCATCAAAATGATGCGCCAGTGCAATCTTTTTTATGCCGAGTGCTTTCATCAGGTCGTTCAGCGCGCCTCTGCGCATTTTCGCGCACAGCGAACACGGGTTTTTCTCCTGCCGCTCGTCAAATATCACCCGCTTTGCGTCAGTCCGTTTCACGGTATACGGGACTTGCAGCTTATCGCACAACTCAGCCACGGGTGAAAGATCGACCCCCTCGAATCCCATGTCAATTGTCACGGCGTGCAGCTCGAACCGGTTCGGATAGAACCGGCGCAAATTCGCAAGCGCGCACAGTAGCGAAAGCGAGTCTTTTCCGCCCGATACGCCGATGGCTATCGTCTCGCCATCGGCAATCATCTTGTAATCTTCCACACACCGGCGGACTAATCCTGTAAATTTGTTCATTTATAAAGCCTCATAAAAGTAAATTTGGAACCGAGTATACGTTAGCATTCCAGAGCATTTTCGAGTATTCCAGAGCACTCGGCGCATAGTTTAAAATAAGTATTGACACTTGCCTGCGCTTATGGTATAAACATTAAGCGTCTATATTTTACGCGTGTTTTCACGCTTTGTCAATTTAACGCCGAAAGGAATGTTCATAAAACAATGTCTACTACACTGGCAAAACCGGAAACGGTTAAACGAAACTGGTATATCCTTGATGCCGCAGGGAAGCCCATGGGCCGTACGGCCACCCAGGCGGCTAACATTTTACGCGGTAAGCACAAACCCGATTATACGCCGAACGTCGATTGCGGAGATTTCGTGATCATCCTCAACGCGTCAGAGGCTGTTTTAACCGGGAACAAACTGGAACAGAAATACTATCGCCGCCACAGCGGATGGGTCGGCGGACTGAAAGAAGTTCAGTATAAGCGTCTTATGGAAACCCGCCCCGATTTCGCCATGATGCACGCCGTTCGCGGTATGTTGGCAAAAAACAGGCTTGACCGCGGCGCGTTAAAGCGTCTGCGCGTTTTCAAAGGGCCGGATCATACGCACGCGGCACAAAAACCCGTCGCGTGGACTCAAGGTTAAGGGAGGAGAATAGACTATGTATACGAGTAAAAAGCCTTATTTGTACGGAACAGGCAGAAGAAAATCCTCCGTTGCCAGGGTACATCTTTTCCCCGGCGGAACCGGCGCGATTACAATCAACGGCCGTGATATTGATAATATTTCGGACTTGAAACATTGAAGTACATCGTCCGTCAGCCGCTGAACACCACCGAGATGGTTGGTAAAGTCGATATTACCGCCACTGTCAAAGGCGGCGGCGTCACAGGACAAGCAGGCGCCATCCGCCACGGAATCTCCCGCGCATTGCTGCTTGTGGACGAAGCCTACAGACCGCAGCTAAAAGCCGCAGGATTCCTCACGCGTGACCCGAGAATGAAAGAGCGTAAGAAATACGGCCTCAAAGCCGCAAGAAGAGCGCCGCAATTCTCAAAAAGATAATACGTACAAAACGCGGGGCATTTTGCCTCGCGTTTTTTTAAGCTGCAGGGGTTTCCAATCAAGGACTTCACCGAGGCGGATTGTGTGGCGAGGTTGATGGGGTTGTGTGAGAAACTTATCAAGGAGGATGTTTAAATGAGTAATGGGTATGAGTATATAGCTGAATCATTGTCCGCAACATCGTCTATTGACGCTGTCGTTATTGCAGCTATGATTACCGGGGCAGTTGCTATTATTGGATCACTTGTCAATTCAATAGTATCTTACCGCATAAAGCGCAAGGAGTACGAACATAATGAAGCCAGAGAAAAGCAGAAGAAAATGATAACCCCATATAATAAGCTTGTAAGTATGATCTTTGAAATGTTGAATCTTTCTAAACAGAACTATACAATGGATGATAGCGAATTATTCAAAAAAATGGCCGAATTTAATATCGCAGTAATCCTATATGGCTCAAATGAAGTCATAGCAAAATGGGGTAATTATAGAGTAAATCTCATAGACCCTGAAAAGCCTCCAGAAGAAAAAATATTAAAACTAGAGGAGTTATTGTATGTGATAAGGGAAGATTTGGGATTTGAGAAAAAAGGGATGCGAGAAGGCGATATACTCAATTTATTTATCAACGATACAGAAAAGTTGACCAGCGGAGATGATATGCGGGAGTGCGCTAGAGACTGACAACCCATACATACAATCCGCAAAACTAGCATTCTACATAGGAGCTGCTTATGAAACGTTTGCCTCACATTCTAATTGCGTTCGTGCCTATATTCGTCGGCTTTGTATTTGTCAGCGCACTTTTTGCACTGCTGTCATTCCCGATACTGCTTTATATTGGGGCTTGGGGAACTCTGCTGATTTGGGGCGCGGTTGGGTATTTGTTTGCGAAATGGAAAACGCCTATGCTCTATGCAATCCTGGTCGCCAACAGCATCGGAATAATATCAGTGCCGCTGTACGCTTGGCAGCTTTATACCCCGCCATTCGGGAGTCCTTTATACAGCAGCCCATTGATTGCCCATCTTTCGCAGATGTTCTCCCTCCCCACTTTCAGTCTCACTCTGAGAATAACACAAGTGCTGATGCCCAACTCTGCCTGGCCCGCACTTGCTGTTTGGCGGCAGGTTACAAGCCTTGTTCTTATGATGCTTGTATTCACCGCGGGCTTTATTGCCGGGCGGCTGATATCAAAACTCCAACTCCGGAAATCCCCATTGCCGCAAGACCTCGAAAACGCCAATAGCCACAGCGTTTGACAGATTCAGACTCCGCGCGCCGGGTTTTATCGGCAGCCGGACGCATTGTTCAGGGTTCTGCGCCATCAGCGACTCCGGCAGTCCTTTGGTTTCGCTACCGAAAAATATGTAGGCGTTGTCCCGATAATGCATCTCCGTGTATAAACAATGCCCGCTTGTTTCAAAATAATAGAAGTTTGACGTGTCCGGTACTCTATCGAAAAAATCGGCGATGTCGTCGTAATACGTTATATCCAGCGCGTGCCAGTAATCCAGCCCGGCGCGTTTCAGCTTTGTGTTGTCTATCTTGAATCCCATCGGCCCGACAAGATGCAGTCTCGCCCCGGTTACGGAGCAGGTTCTGGCGATATTGCCGGTGTTCTGCGGTATCTGCGGCTCGACCATAACGATGTTTAGTGTCATTCGTATACCTCTGTAGGGGCGGCAATTTGCCGCCCGTTAATTTTTGATTCGCCCGTTTTCAAAAGAAATGCGAAAACGCCAGCGCGATAAGTATCACCCCGGACATCCAGGAAATGTTAAACGGAATTTTCCGCGCAAGTCTTTTCCCTATGCGGCAACCCAAGAAAATCGCCAGCATATTGATTACAAACGCGCAGATCAACACAACCGGCACGTTCATACTGCCCATCGCCGCGCCGAATCCGACGGCCAATCCATCCAGTGAAAGCGACACCGCCAGCGCCGCCGCCTCTTTGGGCGAGATTACTTTATCCACGTTGACATCCGCCTCAACCGGATTCGCATACAGTCCGAGAATGAAGCTGAAATTCAACAGAGAAAACCGCAGTTCCTTTTTCAGACCCTCTCCGTTGCGCCTGTTATGCCGCATGATAATTGACTTTGTAATACCGTCAAGCAGCTTCATAAGGCCAATAACAAACAGTATGCCGAATGCCAGGCCGATTGTCAACCCCTCCGGAATCCACCGCCGCACGACAGCACCGATTGTCAACGACAGCCCCAGTACGAAAACGCATATTAGGTTGATAATCTGCCCTGACTGCCACGGTATTTTGATCTTTTCACTGCCGTACGCAAAACTCGCCGCAAACGCGTCCAGTGAGACTGACGCAGCTAGTACGGCCGCTTCCAATATAACGAACACAACATCCCGCTTTCTGAGCTTTTTGTGTCGGACGCGCAATGCGCGCCCCTACACATCCTATGCGGGAGGGCTTGGGCATGTTGCGTATGTAGGGGCGGCAATCTGCCGCCCGCTGGTCGTTGGTCGTTGGGCTTGGAATTTCCGGTTTATTCCGGAACCACGGGCGGCAGGTTGCCGCCCCTACGTAAGCACTTTACCAAAATACTGCGTAATTTTACCATACCCATTATGTTCATAAAAAGCGTGAGCGTCGGTGCGATGAAACCCGCTACATAATCCGATACCGGACACTCCTTTTGAATTAGCGTAATCCTCAAGATGTTTGAGAAGTTTTGTGCCTATTCCCTTATTTTGGTGCTCACTTTTAACAGCAAAGCCCTGAATCATCATATTGGGGGCTTCAAACGCAGCCCAAATCGTCGTCACTGCGGAGACAAGACCTACCACATTATTGTCCAGCAACGCGACAAATGTCTTATAATTTTCATCGTTTTTTACGCTGTTAAAAAATGGCACAACATTGTCATCGCTAATTTTATTAGCCCACAATTCATTGACCAATAATGCTGTTACTGCGGGGTAATCCCGCTCCTCAATTTCACGAATTTCAATATCCATATTTTCACACTTTCTTCAATATGTATTCCGCCGTTTCTTCTGCCGACATGTTGGTGTTGTCCACAGTCATAACTCTGTCATCGAAAACTAATTCGTCATAAAATTTTCTTATCCATTTTTCCGGCGTGACGCTTTCGTGGCATGTTCTTGTGCGGCAGCGCTCAACGGCAGTTTGATAGGTTGGTTTCAAGAGGAAAAACGAATAGTTTAAATTGCGCGCTTGAAATATTTCCACGCATCTTTCCAAATCTTCCGGCCCAATCACATGGGACAGGACAAAATTCCCGCCTAATAGCGACAGGACGTCTATTTCATATGCGATTTCATCAAGCAAATCATTATTATTGCGCTTGATAACCTGTACTACACAGTCGCCGTCTATGGCAAGAAATCCTTGCTCTGCAAGTATTTCAGCGATAGTAGACTTGCCGCTGCCGCATGTCCCGGTGAGCACGATGATATTCCCGCCGCCGCATTTGTGCGTGACAACCGCCTCCGCGCCGCAAAGCTTGCACGTAGGCAAAACAGGCGTAAGGCTGAAGTTCTGTCTACGCAAGTCATCATTGAATATCAAGAGCTCATCTCTTGTAATCTCTCCGCAATTCGGGCAGGTGATCATATTCTTTCCCCCTCCATCTTTATACGTTTCAACCTCAAGGCGTTCAACAGCACCGATACCGAGCTCAAACTCATCGCCAGCGCCGCGAGCATTGGATTCAGCAGCGGTCCGCCAAACAGATATAGTACTCCCGCCGCTATCGGGATGCCGACTACGTTATATCCGAACGCCCAGAACAAGTTCTGTTTTATTGTGCGGATTGTCCGGCGGCTTAAATTCAACGCCCTCGGCACATCCGCGATGTCGGATCTCATTAGGACAATATCAGCGGACTCAATGGCAACATCAGTGCCGGAGCCGATTGCGATACCGATATCCGCCTGGATGAGCGCCGGCGCGTCATTGATTCCGTCGCCGACCATCGCCACGCGCTTGCCCTCTTCCTGGAGTTTCTTCACCTCGGCGGCTTTGTCCTGCGGCAGAACTTCAGCCAAGACTTTTGTTATGCCGACCGTTCTGGCGACAGCGGCGGCGGTTCTCTCGTTGTCGCCTGTCAGCATCGCAATTTCAAGCCCCATTTTTGTCAACGCCTCAATCGCCGACGCACTTTGCGCTTTGACGACGTCGGCAACAGCGATAATGCCGATAAGCTCCGCTTCCGCCGCGATAAACATGGTGGTCTTCCCCGCTTCGGCAAGCCGCAAGCTTGCTTCCTGCGAGTCCGTGCCGTCGGGCATGATTCCGGCAGGGACACCGCGCTCGTTCAATAATCGTCCATTCCCTATCAGCACTGGCACCCCATTGATAGCCGCTTCGATCCCCCGTCCTGTGAGGGCTTTGAAACCCTCAACTTTCAGGAGTTCATAATCCTCTTCACGCGCACGCCTGACAATTGCTTGTCCGATTGGATGCTCCGACCCCGCCTCGGCTGACGCCGCGATTCGCAGCAGTTGCTCCTGCGTGATATCCCCTACCGGCAGAATATCCGTCACGGCAGGCTTGCCCTCGGTGATTGTTCCGGTCTTGTCGAAGATGACGATATCGACTTTATGCGCCGTTTCCAGTGCTTCGCCGCCTTTTATCAGTATCCCTTTCTCCGCGCCTTTGCCGATTCCGACCATGATAGCCGTCGGGGTCGCCAGTCCCAACGCGCACGGGCAGGCGATAATCAGCACCGATATGAACGCCGACATGGCGAAGTCAAAGTCGCGTATGCCGATGTACCAGGCAACTCCGGCAATCACAGCGGCAAGACATGCTGCAGGGACAAAATAGCCTGAAACCACGTCGGCGATCTGCGCAATCGGCGCCTTTGCCTCCTGCGCGTCCATTGCGAGTTTTATGATTTTCGCCAGCGCTGTATCGTCCCCGACCTTATCGGCACGGAATTTTATCAGGCCATTTGTGTTCAGCGTCGCGGCGTATACGGTGTCGAAAGCCGCTTTGTCAACAGGCATACTCTCCCCGGTCAGCATTGACTCGTCAACGGCGGAATACCCGTCAATCACCGTGCCATCCACTGGGATTTTCGCGCCTGGTTTTACGACGACAATATCGCCGATTCGCACCGCGTCAATTGGGATTTCCGTTTCCTCCCCGTCTTTGATGACTATCGCGGTTTTCGGCGCAAGCTCCATCATTTTTTC
>WQWC01000009.1 GCA_009785525.1 Oscillospiraceae bacterium
CCGCGCTTCTGCTTCCAGTGTAAAGGTTTTGATTTCTACCTGCCCGGAAAAATACTCCTCAACACGGGCGTTAAACACCCCCATTGAGCTTTGGCGGGCAGCAAAGTACGCATTACTCTTCGTACTGACAATCGCTGTGATGACAAGTCCAACAAAAATGGCACCCAATGCGACAAGCGTCAAAATCCAATTGATCCTGAACATAAAGATCAACGCGCCTGTAATGGTGACGAAAGATGTGAACAAACGCATGATCGCATTTCTCATTATTTCATTCACCTGCTCCAAGTCATTGGTTACACGGCTTTGGATCTCGCCTTTTTTATGACTGTCGTAAAACTTCAGGGGCACCTTTGCAAGCTTCTCGCTCAGTCTCTCACGCAGAGACAACACCAGTTTTTGTGATACGTCCGCCATCAAAAATTCCTGGATATAGGTAAACAAGGCGCCGATAAGATATATTGCTGCAAGCATCAGCACATACTCAGACAGCAGGGAAAGATTGATATTTATAGCACCAATACTCAATACGGCAGGCATCAGTCCGTCGAAGATGACGTTAATCGCATTGGCGAAAATCTGCGGTGCCCATAAGTTAATCAATACGCCAGCGATCGCACAGAGCATGGCTGCGCCCAACCGCCATTTTTGCGGGGAAAGGGTTTTTATCATGCGGCGAATGGTTTTCCGGCTGTCTTTTGCCTTATCGGTAGACATTCCATCACTGGAGCTGCCCATGACATCATAATTATTATTTTCCGAGCTCATTAGTTAGCTCCTCCTCACTTAACTGAGATTTTGCAATTTCCAAATAGACCTCACAGTTTTCCAACAACGCTTTGTGCGTTCCGCGGCCAACGATTTCGCCCTCATCCACGACAAGTATCTGATCCGCGTCCATTATGGTAGTTATGCGCTGAGCCACAGTGATTACAATAGAGTCTTGCGTTACCTCTTTCAAAGCGCGGCGCAGGGCGGCATCGGTTTTTAAATCCAGCGCGGAAAAACTGTCGTCGAAGATGTAGATATCCGGCTTCTTCATCAGCATCCGGGCGATGGATAGTCTCTGCCGCTGTCCGCCGGAGAAATTGCGTCCGCTTTGGACGACTTCGGCTTCAAACTGATCTTCACGCTCATCAATAAAATCTTCCGCCTGGGCGATATGCACCGCCTGCTGCATATCTTCCAACGTGGCGTCTTTGTTACCGTGCCGCAGATTATCTGCGATGGTTCCGCTGAACAGGAACGCCCGCTGCGGCACGAACCCGATTTTTGCCCGCAATTCTCTCTGCGGCAAATCTTTTATGTTGATGCCGTTTAGCATGATTTCTCCGCTTGTTGTATCCAGCAGTCGCGGAATCAACCGAGCTATCGTGCTTTTTCCGGAGCCTGTGCCGCCGATGATGGCCGTTGTGGTTCCGGCTTCACACTCAAAATTCAGATTATGCAGCACAGGATTTTCCGCGTCTTTGTATCGGAAACTTACATCTTTAAAGCTAAGTTCCAGCTTAGTGCCATCTTTGATGTGCGCTGTTCCATCTGTGATTTCCGGATTGTATTCCAACACCTCACGAATACGGGCGGCGCACACCTTGGCACGTGGAATATATATACCGACAAACACTGCCATCAATACATACATCAAGATGTTCATGCCATACTCCAGCACAGCGGTAATATCACCGATCTGCATGTCTCCGCTGTTGACCCTGATTCCGCCAAACCAGACAATCGCAACGGTTCCAAGACTCATAAACAGCATAACGACAGGCATTATAGCGGCAAAAATGCGGTTGATCCTGATATTCAGTCCGGCAAAACGCTTAAATGAAGTATCCATGCTTTCCCGTTCCAGTGTGGTACGGTTGAAAGCCCGTACTACACGGATACCTGAAATAAACTGAGCCACCCGGTCATTGATTTTATCCAGCCCTTTTTGAATTTCAGAAAACAGCGGAAAAACCCGTGCAGCAACCAACCCGGCAACCACTAACAGAAGCACAGACGAAATCAAAAGGATTAACGCCATATATGGGTCGCTCCTGAATGACAGAATTAGCCCTACTACTAACACGAACGGTGCGGGCAGCAACATTTCAAACGTCATGCTGAGTGTGGTTTGCAGCTGCTCAATATCATTGGTTGCCCTTGTGATAAGGGACGAAGAGGAAAAGTGACCAAAGTCCTGATAGGACAGCTGCTGGGTATGCTCGAACAATCGTTTACGCGTATTTTTGGCAAACAGCGTGGCAACCCAGGCCGAGTAGTATGTACCCAACACAGACGCAATCCCCGATAAAATGGCCACACCTAACATCAGTGCGCCGACTGACAGCACATAGTCTCGATCTCCCATCATCACACCGTTGTTGATAATTCTGGCAGTTAGGCGCGGCAGATACATAGTTCCGGCGATTTGAAGGGTGATAAATACAATCAGTAACAGAACTTTAAGTTTCCCAAGCCGTGCTTGCCTAAATAATTTCAGCATATTTTAAATTGTCTCCCTATAAAATGTTTTTTGCGTCAAATCCAAGCACTGATAGAAGTCAGCTACCAGCGCATCTACCTTATCCGGTGAGCCGGCATTCAACAGCGCTTCCAAAAATCCTTCGGTCGTCCAGGAAACGAACTTGCAGATTAACTGCGGGTCAACGTCCGACTTTAGCTGCGTAAAATCTGTTCCGCCCATCAGCATATTGTCATAATGGGCTTGTTCAGCAATAAAGCCTTGCGCGATATCCTCCGCTACCTCCGGGTCAGTTTCATAATACAAGCTGGTCATGAAACTGATCAGTGCTGGATATTCCTTGAGTGCGGCCACCTGGATACCCGTTATGATTTTCAGCTTCTCAAAAAAATCGGTGATATCGGGTGTAATCCGATCCTCAACAGCCCGAACTAAACGGATATGACTTACCTCCATCAAATAAAAGTACAGTGTCTTTTTGCTGCCGAAATAATAGGTAATCATGCCCTTTGTGGTACCGCCCTCTAAAGCGATATCGCCTATTGACGCCTTCCGATAACCCTGCCGCCCGAACACCTTGAATGCGGCATTGATGATATGATCCTGTTTCTCGGCCCGAAGTTTAAAGAAATTCTCCAGTGCTATTGACATTGCCGACGACCTCCTTTATCCAAATTGCGCGATTCAATTTGTGCCGTCCATTTCGCATTTTACGAATCGTCTATATAATAAACTATTGCTTCCATCGTGTCAATAGTTTTTTGAGCAAATAAAATAAGAAAAGAAAACGGCGTAAATAAACTACACCGTTTTCAATCACAAAACTTTTCGTATGGGAGTGCGGCCGACCGCACTCCTTTTCATGTGTTATTTCTTTTCCAGCGCCGGGACTTGGCTCTGTTGGTCAAAAATCTCGTTATAAACCAGCATTGGGAATATCTCGGCGTACTTCGGATTTGGCACTTCGTCCGGGAACGCACGGAGCATTGCGTTGCCGCGGGATTCAACGCCTTTTTTGAACTCCACGTGCGTCAGTATGTACAGGTCGCCGCGTTTTACGCCGCGCAAAACACGCTCACCGGCATCGTCGGGAGAGCGGAAGAGTTCCGCGACAGCCGCGAACGGATTGGGTTCGCCCTCTTTTGGAGGCGGCGGCGGTGGGGGAGGAGCTTTCATATCGTCGCCAAGGTGCGCCGCTGATACTTCGCGCGACGATCTGCCGAGGTTTGTTTGGAACGCGCCGGGGCAGAACACGCTGGCGCCGATGTTTGTGTCTTTAAGATCCATCGCAAGCGTTTCCATAATTGCGACCACAGCCTGTTTTGTGACGTTATACAATCCGCAGCCGGGGACAGCGATGAGTCCGGCTTTTGACGATGTGCTGACAATATGGCTGCTCTCACCATGTTTAAGCATACGCGGCACGATTGTCTGGACGCCGTTTAAAACAGCGGTCAGGTTTACATCGATAGCGAGGTCGGTTTCTTTTGGCGTAACTTCCCACAGCGGGCCGCCGGCGCAGCCTATACCGGCATTGTTAACCAGCAGATGCAGGTTGCCGAACTTGGCCTCTGCCTCATCAGCGGCTTTGATATACGCCGCGCGGTCAGTGACATCAAGCTTCAGGCAAAGCGCCGGCCAGTTGTTTTCTTTAAAGATCGCAGCCGCCTCGTCAAGCGCGTCCTGACGCATATCGACAATGACGACGTTCATCCCGTCTTTGGCACAGGCTTTGGCTATCCCCAAGCCGATTCCGGACGCCCCGCCGGTAATAAATGCGGTTTTCCCTTTTAGATTTTCCAAAGTGTTCACTCCTTCTAAAATATTTATGGTGGCATTATATCACATCCGCATATTCGGTGTATAGAGAAGATTTTAAAATAAAAAAGCCGCCCAAGATTGAGCGGCTTCCCTGATATTTTAATGTTACCGGCTGGCGTTCCAAGCCTCTCTGACGGCGTTGTTCAAATCTCTCTGATATGTCTGGCTCCTTGTCCTGGTTCCGTAGAAATGCAGGCACAGATGGCCGTTCATGCCGTTGCCGGAGATTGTGCTGACGTCGTGGGGCATTCCGTTGAGGGCTGCCGCTATTGTACGATCACCTATAGTTACCCAGACAGGGCGGGGGGCCCAGGCCCAGACACCGTTGCGGGAGCGTAAGATTGCATCCGTGTCCGCCTGTGTAGGCGGTTCAACATCGGCGTGTCCGCCAATACCATATCCGCCGATAGAGAAACTTTGTAAGTAAAAAGATATACCGGTCCGCACATCAACCACCCGCATCGGGACGCCGTTTCGTATAATCGTCCTGGCGATTGACCATTCCAAAAACTCAACATTGCCGGCACCTGCGGTCAAAAACTCTGACATAACATAGCCGGTAGAGCCGTTTTGTCTGACATTTGACCAGCCGTCTTGCCTCTGCATCAACACTTCAACAGTGGTTCCGGTGTTCAGTACCCTGATTATATCCGCATCAGTCGATGGGCTGCTTCTGAAATTGACACCGGTGGTCGTCCTGAAAATAGAGGGAGTCTGTGCTTGTGCAACCGGAGCAGCATTTTGGCCGGCAAAGGCGAGGAAATCTGACCTGATATAGCCGGTAGAGCCGTTTTGCCTGACATTTGACCAACCGTCCGGGTCGTGCCGCAACACTTCAACGGCGGTTCCGTAGTTGACTGCCCGCAATACATCAGCATCGGTCGATGGGCCGGTTCTCATATTAACTCCGGCAGTTGTCCGGAAATTTGCGGTGGTTCCGGAAGGAATCGCCAGAAAGTCTGATCTTATGTATCCGGTACTGCCGTTTATTCTGACTCTTGACCAGTCTGCCGGATCATGGTTAATCATTTCAACGGAGACACCAGTGTCAACTGTCCTGATAACACTATCATCAGTCGATGGTCCTGATCTTAAATTAACCCCGCTGGTGGTGCGGAAGTCAGCGGCCAGCGCCATCTGTGCCAAGCCGATAAACAAGGCACATGCTATAATTACACTAAATATTCTTTTAGAACTGGATTTCACAGATAAATTCCCCTTCTTCGATTGGTTGTGACAGTAAGCATAGCAAAAAAAAAGTGCGTTGTCAACCCTTTTTGTAATTCTTTCGTAACTTTTTTGTAACTATGTCGAAATATCGGGGACGGCCCCCCTTTCACTTTCATGCGTGAAGGGGGCTTTGGACGGGGGCTACTTATAGGTTATCTGTTTCTTCTTGAACGACAGAAGTATTTGCTTTTTTCTTTCGGCATCTGCGCACAATTAACACGATGATAACAGTAGTGCCAACGCAGGCGATTATGGGAACACCAACTACTACAGGGATCCATAATCTCATAGGGATACCTAGCCGGTTTAGCAGACGTCTTAAGAGCGGTATGGGACGCATGGGATGGCCATGCCCATCTAAGCGATATCTTTCAAGACTTTCTGCAAATTGAATAAACTCACCCAGCTCGTCAAGCGTTATCCTATAAAGCGAATGGTGGGTCATATTACTAAAAGAAACATATGAGTGTGTAGGGTACTGAGTGGTTTTGGAACCAAACATAGAAAAATACAAAAGCCCGTATTCATCGGTTTGATAAGCACGCATATGGACGCAGAAGTCGGGATACGTTTCCGGTTCAAGGGTGAACGTCCGGTTGGGGATATGGTTGAGCAAAAAGAAGTAGAGATAATTATCGTACGTTAACTCTTCAAAAGGGCTGTCGTCACGCCCTTCTGTAACAATCGAACTTACCAAAACAGGCGAGAAGTTATTCATAATGTTGAGAAACTCTGTCGCATGTGAGTACGAGATAGTCGCTCGATACTGTACATGGTGATATATGCCGCGATAGAGGCGATGTTCGAAACCTTCACTAAAGACAAAAGAAGCCCATCTAGTTTCAAAATCGTAAGGTGTGAGGATAAACATGCCATCGTTAAAGGGTAAAACAGTATGTTCTTGCCCGTGCTCAATGCTAGGGTCGCAGAAATCAGGCCCGCCGGAGCAGCCGCTAAGCAAGACAAAAACTACAGTTATGCACAGAACAATCAACAACTTACGCTTCATCAGCCACCTCCGATCTTCATTGCTCCATATTATAGCACACGCGGGGGGACTATTTCAACCGTCGCGCCGTCCCTCGTCCAAAGCCCCCTTCGCGCACGAAGGGGGAAGGGGGATGCCCCCTTGAATGTACAGCACAAAATATGATATAGTAAACAAAAATTCTTAGCGAAAGGAACTGCAAACATGAACAGTCTCGCCGATACAATTCGCGCACTAATCGCGAAATACGATAGCTATTACATATCAACACGGCGTCAGGTGCATGTATTCGCCGAGACAGGCGGGAATGAATACAAGACAAGCGCGTTTATTGAAAAAGAGCTGATGGAGCTCGGCATTACTGTCGAAAAAGTTTCAAACACCGGCTTAATAGGAACGCTTGATACTGGCAGAGCAGGGAAGACTCTTGCGCTGCGGGCGGATATTGATGCGTTGCCGGTTGCGGAGAATCCGTCTAACTTGCGGCGAGGGCGGGTTTGCGTATCAGAAAATGCCGGATCGGCACACTTGTGCGGACATGACGCACACACGGCGATGTTACTAGGTGCCGCGAAAGTACTGGTGGATATACAGAGTTCCCTAACGGGAAAGATTCTTTTCTGCTTCGAGGAAGGGGAGGAGGTCGGCCTCGGCTTCAAGGGGATGGTGGAGACTTTGCGTGCCAAGCAAATTGACGCCGTGCTTGCAACGCATGTACTCTCCACGTTTGAGTCCGGGAAGATAAACATCTCCCCAGGCCCCAGGATGGCCGGCGGCAGGATGATTAGAATGCGGGTCAACGGCAAGGGTGGGCATGGCTCACGGCCGGATCTTGCGATAAACCCGGTCTATGCTGCCGCTGCGATTGTCGCGAACCTGCCCGGGGCGCTGCAAAACAAATTAAACCCCGAAAAGCCGGTCACAGTGGGTATAACGGCAATTCAAGGCGGGGAGACTGAGAATGTTTTCCCGGATTACGCGGATATTAAGGGAACTATGCGCTTTTTTGACGCCAAAGAAGGTGCTAAGGCGGCCGATGTTCTGAAAACAGTGGCCGAAAGCACCGCAAAAATGCTGGGATGCACGATAGATTACGACCCATCGTCGGCATGGCTGCTTAAGCCGGTGATAAACGACCGCGCAATTTCCGAACGCGCTGTCAGAGCCATTTCAAAGCTCGGATTAGCCGACGCGCTCGCGGAGTGTCCGTTATGGTACGCGTCAGAATCGTTTTCCGCGTATCTTGCCGAATTCCCGGGGGCGCTTGTATTCCTGGGGATCAAAAATGACGAATATGGCTCCGGTGCGCCGCACCATAATGAGAGGTTCGACGTTGACGAGGCGGTTCTGGCTCTTGGCGTCGCCGCGGCTGTTGGGTTTGTGGTTGAGGACGTGATTTAGGTAAACGCCGGCTATATAATTGGGAGAAATTTTAAGCCGCAACAGGGCGTATCCCATCGCGATCGTATTGTTATGCTATCCCTCATAGCGGAGACTATGTCCAGTTCATGTTGCCATGTCGCGCTGTATATAAACTGAATCGTATACAGCGTGTTATTATGCGGAATCATTATCAGTTCTATTATTCTTCCTGTATCGTCTGTGCCGGTTATTCCCATTGATCTCGCTATCTGTGCGTCAAGAATCCGCGATTTAACCCATGCCGCATCAACGCCGTCAATCTCGATTACGCGGCGTTCTATATCACCAGACTGACCCCAAAAACTTAACAACTCCTGTGCTGTTAGAAGCTCGCCAAAGTCCCACTCGACCATGACCTCTGCTCGCGTGTAATTTGCTTCCGTTCTGTTTGTCGCGGGGTTGAAAAACTCCACGGCGTAGCCCTGCGCCCTAATACTCGCCTCCGTTGTCCAGTGGTCAGGGAACCATATGGAGATGTCGCGCAAATAATGAATTCCGTCAATAATTTCTTTGTCGCTTTGCATCGCTGTTTCCCCAAACGGATGACCGGTTCCGCAAACAGGAACAGATACAAAATTATAACTGTATGCCTCTATCTCATGGGGCATACCCAAGTGATAAATTGGGAAACAACCACCACGCATATCTTCGCCTAAAAACATACGCCATCGCACACCGTATTCATCCGTAAAAATTATTGCGCCATGCGGAAGCAGATAATGAGCAAAAGCTACATTCAGGACGACTGCGTCAGTAGGGAGTAAATCAGGGACGGTAAGCAGCACCTCCCGTGTGTCTATTACAAGCTGCCTGTCTTCGTACCAATAATGACCTGCAACATCAAGCGACACAAAAGAAAAATCACGCAAATGAATATCTGCCCATAATATTATCGTGCTGCACCAATCAGTTTCAAGCTGAAGGTATGTGACTGTATGAACATTCTCAAAACCATATACATATTCCGAAATGTTGTCCGTGAACATCTCACGTATATTCATAGGCGGTGTTGGTTGTCGAAGCGGTTCATGGGTATAATGATCACCGCAGTAGCATAATTCGTAGACATTTGAAGAACTGAGGATTTCTGTTGATGATTCCGAAAGAGTATCCGCGTTCGCTATAGTTTCATCCGCCGTATTCGATATGCTTGTAGGCTCATTACAAGCCGCCAACATGAATACAGCCGCCGTTATTGCGAGTATGAAAAAAATAATTGTCTTGCGCCTCATTTAGCTTCCTCCCCCATTTTTTCCGATACTGATTGTGTTCCCAATATAAAAGTATAGCAGGCATAGCCTCGGCCGTCAAGCGGACGAAAAAGCTGTTTGAAAACACTTGACAAAACACGCTTTGTTATCAATAATTATAGTTAAAAACGAAACGGAGGATTTGCATATGACATTCCCGCGTTACGAATACAAACAAACGGGCGTTCCCACAACCAAGGCGAGGTTGCCGTTTTCTGATGTGGAAGTGAGTCTGCCCAAGCTTGACTTAGATCGGCCGTGCTCTGCGGCAGAAAACTTGAAACGCGCGGCGCGGCATGATAATCCGTACTGGGCACCGATTGGCTTGCTTGATTTGCAGTCGATAAACCCGACGGATTTGCTGTCCGAGACCGCGAAGGTTCAGTCAAGTCCGGTAAATGTTCGGTTTACCGATTGGTTCGGGGCGGATTGGACGTTTGTCGCATCAGCCGGCGGGCCGATGCTGACTCCCGGCACGCAGATTATGGCTGACATAACCGAGTGGGAGCGTGTTGTTAAATTTCCTGACTTGAACAATTGGGATTTTGACGGGCAGGCCGAAGCGTTTATGAAAAATTCCCATAACCCGGAAAGGGCGCTTGAAATCGACATCGGCCTCGGTTGTACTGAACGCCTTGTGTCACTGATGGGCGGATACGAGGACGCGCTGTATTCGCTGGTGGTGGAGCCGGAGGCTTGCGCGGATTTCTTTGAGCGATTTATCGACTGGGAGATAGCGCATTTTGACAAATTGCTGGAGCATTATCCGATAACCATGTTGAACTATCACGATGATTGGGGGAATGAGAAGGATGCGTTTTTCTCGCCGGACACGCTGGAGAACCTGCTGTACAGCCCGACAAAGCGCTTCTTTGCGCATGTTAGGTCAAAGGATGTCATTGTCCAGCATCACAGCTGCGGGAACATAAACAGGTTCATACCGCACATGATAGAGCTTGGCGTGGATTTCATGCAAATACAGCGCCGCGTTGTCGATTTCCCGAAAGTGAAGGAGCAATACGGCGGCCAAATCGGGTTCTGCGGCGGGATAGAAGGGCTTGATATAACAGCCGCCCCGCCGGAGAAAGAGCAGCTTACAGAGATGATACGCCATACGCTGGAGGTCCTGGGCAAAAACGGAGGATTGTACATGGGCTTATTTATGACCGACGAAGAGCTGTTATGGAATGCGGTGAGTGAGATTTACGCATACAGCAGCGAAATGTACGCCGCAGAGCGGGGAGAGTAGCCGGTCGTTTTCGCCATTGACGGCGGCATTGTGGAAAATCTGTATTTTGTGAAGTATCTTAACTATGGTGTCTAGTAAATAGAAGCAGTCCGCGACGCATATGCGAAGTTAGCGGACAACATGCTGAAAGGAATAAGTCTATGAAACGAGTAAACTCCAAAAAAGAGCATTCCCTGTGCGTACAGCCCACTTTTTTGATTGGCACGTATAACGAGGACGACACCCCTAACTTCTGCCCGATTACATGGGTTGGAGTTACTTATGGCGAAGATGAATTTTTACTGATTATCAGCATGTTCGGGTCAAAGAAGACAAAAGAGAATATCGCGAGAACCGGTTTGTTATCGGCAAATCTTGTAAGCACCGACATGCTGGAACTGCTCGATTATTTTGGGGCGCACTCGGGAAAAGACAGGGCGAAAAACGAAATGCCTTATGAATATGAAGACGGTTCCGCGCTTCATGTGCCGACATTAAACGTTAGCGGATGGGTATACGAGTGCGAAGTCGCAAACACTGTGCAAACAGGGGGCTCAACTACTTATTTCTGCAAAATAAGGAACGTCCAAGTTATTGAAGGAATAGATGAGGAATCAATTGATTTGACCGTGCTTGAGCCTGTGGTTTATTCCGGAATGTATCACTCGATTGATAAATGCCTGGGGAAAATAGGAGATTTCTATAAAGCAGACTCGTAATTAATTACAGAAAGGGACAAAAATATGTACAAACAACAGTATCCGAACCTGTTCAAACCGATTAAAATCCGTAATCTCATAATGAAAAACCGCATAATGTCCGCGCCGAACATGCTGTTTCACACGATAGGGGGGCGGCCGGATGATTTCTACATAGCATATCTGGAACACAAAGCAAGAGGCGGGGCGGGAATCATCACGCTTGGCGAAGCAAACGTCTGCGATGGCGGCAATCATACGCCGGGGATGGAAACGACGCTTGAAAACATGGCGATTTACGCCGAGATGGCCCAGGCGATACACGAACACGGCGCTATTGCGAGCGTGGAGCTGACTCACGGCGGACTGGGTGCGAATCCGAAGTTTAACATCGATGCCAACATGATTATGGGTCCCTGCGACATGGTAAATCCGGCGACCGGGGCAGCTGTCCGCGCAATGACGGTAGCGGATATGGAACATGTCGCGAACGCGTTTGCCAGTACGGCGGAATATTATCTGCAGGCGGGCTTCGACACAGCGCTTGTCCATTGCGCACACGGATGGCTTTTGACGCAGTTTTTGTCGCCGATTATCAACAAACGCACAGACGAATACGGCGGCAGCCTGGAGAATCGTATGAGGTTCCCGCTGATGGTTCTGAAAACAATACGCGAACGCGTGGGGCCTGACAGGGCGGTATTGATACGTTTGTCGGGGTCAGAGCGCGACCCTGACGGATTTACAGTGGACGACATGATAGAGTTCCTATCCAAAGCGCAGGTGTACGTGGACATGGCCGAAATATCAACAGAGGGATTCAGCTGGATATTCGCAACGCCGTATGTGGAGCGCGGGCAGAATGTGCATCTGGCGGAAGCGATAAAGAAATCCGGCAGAATCGATATACCGATATTCACCGTTGGCTCGATACTGGAGCCGGAACAGGCGGAAGAAATCATTGTGTCCGGCAGGGCGGATGGCGTGTCTATGTCGCGGGCGCTTATCGCGGATCCATTCCTGCCGAAAAAGGCAATGACCGGGCGCACGGATGAGATTATCCCGTGCCTGCGGTGTGTCAATTGCACCGGCAGTGATAATGCAAACCGGCACATGATTTGCAGCGTGAATCCGCTTATCGCGCGTGAGGCGCGGCTCGGATTTGGTGACACGGCGATTAAGGCGGTAAAGCGCAAGAAAAAGGTAATGATAATCGGCGCGGGCCCCGCCGGAATGCAGGCGGCTATAACCGCGTCCAAGCGCGGACATGACGTTACGCTTGTCGAACGCGGAGATGCAATCGGCGGATATCTGCGGTTTGTGGAGCATGATGATCTCAAGCACGATCTGCGACGGTTCGCGGAATATCTGATACGCGGGACAAATCGTTCCGGTGCCAAAATCCTGCTGAATACCGAGGTATCGGACAAACTGCTGAAGAAAATCCGCCCGGATCATATTATTGTGGCGACCGGCAGTGAGCCTGTGACTCCGGCCATCCGGGGAATAGAAAAAGCGCGTCACGCGGCGGATGTTTATTTAGACGCTGAATTTAATCCGGGTGAAAATGTGGTAATAATCGGCGGCGGATTGATAGGCGTTGAGACGGGATTGCACCTGGCAAACACGGGCAAAAAAGTAACCGTGCTGGAGCTGACGGACGATGTTGCGAGAGACGCGCCGGCTCTCAGCAAATTCGGAATTATGGAGGCGGTTGCAAAGTTCGGCGTGAATATTATAACAGGCGCGAAAACGCTTGAAGTTACGGATTCTGGCGTTATGTACGAAAAAGACCGGGGGAGGTATTCGATCCGGGCCGATACGATTCTATACGCCGTCGGTATGCGCCCGCGTGAGCAGGATTATTTCGACCTTTACGACAAAGCCCCGTTTGTGACGCTGGTGGGTGACGCAAAGATTCCCGGAAAAGTGGACGGTGCAGTCCACGGCGGATTCTTCGCTGCGATGGATATATAGAAAGATGGTGCCGATATGCTAAAGTATCCGAATTTATTTTCACCGATAACCCTTGCGGGTACAGTGTTCCGCAACCGTATATTCGCGTCCCCGACAGGCGTGGCGTATATGACACACGATCATTTCCCTGTGCCGGAGACGAACGCGTACTATGAGCTGAAAGCGATAGGCGGCGCGGCATCAGTCTGCGTTGGGGATGCTGTTATTGACTCGAAACACGCCAGATTCAATAACGGCCATCTGGCGTTGGACAACCCCGCCGGATTACCGGCGATGACCAGATTGTCAGAAGCTATCACAAGACACGGGGCAGTGGCGGCTATTGAACTCTCCCACAGTGGCAGTCACTCGCATACTTCGGCCAGAGACGGCTATCAGCTGTACGGCCCGATGGCGTATATGACGGAAGCCGGACATCAGGTCGAGGCAATGAATGATGAGAAGATATATGAAGTCGTGCAGCAATTCGCCGATGCCGCGTTGTGGGCGAAGCGGTGCGGGTTTGGCATGGTGACAATCCATGGAGGACACGGCTGGCTGCTGACAGAGTTTATGTCGCCCATCACAAATCACCGGACGGATAAGTGGGGAGGCTCACCGGAAAATCGCAGCAGATTTGCCGTTGAAGTCTGTAAAGCGGTGCGGAAAGCCGTCGGGCCGAAATTCCCGATTGAAATGCGCATATCCGGCTCCGAATGCAATCCGAATGGCTATGACCTTGACGTGGGTATCGCGATAGCAAAGCAGCTTGACGGGCACCTAGATCTGATACACGTATCCGCCGGGAGCCATGAGGTCAACGAAGTATTCACCGTGACGCACCCGGACATGTTTTTGCCGCATGGGGCGAATGTGCAGTACGCGGCAGAGATTAAGAAGCATGTAAAAACCCCAGTGGCGACTGTCGGGGCGCTGGTTGACCCGGAGCTGATGGAGGAAATCATAGCCTCCGGCCAGGCGGACGTCGTACAAATCGCGCGCGGATTGCTTGCTGATCCAGATTTGCCAACCAAAGCGCGGATGGGCAGGGTCGGCGAGATCAACAAGTGTATGCGCTGCCTGACCTGCTTTTCGACGCACATATCGACAAATCAATTCATGTGTACCGTGAACCCTATTATCGGACATGAGATAGATACAAAATGGCAAATTCCACAGGCTTATCCGAAAAAAGTGCTGATCGCCGGCGGGGGAGTAGGCGGAATGCAGGCCGCTATCACCGCCGCGGAGCGCGGGCATGAAGTTACTCTGTGCGAGAAAACAGACACGCTTGGCGGAGTGCTGAATTGTGAGCATGATGTCCCGTTTAAAAAATATCTCACTGAATACCTCACGCGGCAAGCGGCTATGGTCGAAAAAGCCGGTGTGCATATAAGATTGAACACAGAAGTTACGCCGGAGTTCGCCAAAGCTCAGGCGCCGGACGCAATCATCGCGGCCCTCGGCGCACGCCCGTTGATACCGGATATTCCAGGAATCGACAAAGCACATGTGATGAGCGCGCAGGAGATATACTATAACGTTGAAAAGGCCGGGAAGCGCGTTGCAATCCTCGGCGGCGGTCTTGTCGGGACGGAGCTTGCGATATATCTGGCGAAACTTGGGCATAAAGTTGAAATCATCGAAATGGCCGCGCAGCTGGATGACGGCGGCAACTTCCTGCATGGAGGTGCGATAAAGCTGGAGCTTGACAGGTTGGGAGTGTCAGTCAATTTATCGCTAAAGGCAGTCAAAATCACTGATGATGCGGTAATAGGCGAAGGGGTCACCGGAGAGCGGATTTTCAAAGCTGATACTGTTGTCTATGCAGTAGGACAGACTCCGTTGCGAGAAGAAGCCGAGGCGTTGAGAGCATTAGCGCCGGAGTTTCACCAGATAGGGGATTGCCTGAATCCGAAGAACATATTGCAAGCCACACAGCAGGCGTATCATATTGCGCGGGATATAGGTAGGTTTTAGGCTCGTGGATTCCGGAAACGTAGAAACGCTCCCTGCATAGCAAACGCGAGACTTTACATAAAAACAGCGGACACATACTAATGTGTCCGCTGTTTTGTGTTTGTTTTAGAACTTGATAACTTTCGGGTCACCCGCGAATGAGGAGATTGTCGCTTCCGCGTCTTGCAGGTAGAGGACTTGAGTGTTCGGATCATCAACGGAATACATTGCCGATAGCTGCGGATAAGCATCCAGCATACTTTGTTTTGCTTCGATCCTGTCATCATTGATGGCTTTCGCGGCGATGCGGATCCATGCGCCGCCTTCGCCCATTGCGCTGATTTCGATTTTCGGATTCGCGGCCATTTGCTTGGAGCATGGCTTTGCTTTCGCGGTCTGGATGTAGAGCTTGCCTTCAAAAACATTCGCCGTCCCAAACGGGCGGACGCGCGGCTGATCGCCTTCCACTGTAGCGAGATAGTATGTTCCGGCTTTCTTTAAAAAATCGAGAACTTCTTGCATTGAAAAAACCTCCAATATTTTTAGTATAATTAATATGTGGATAATTATACCACAGTAACACGGACGCGTCAAATTAAAAATTGAAGGAGGGCTGAAATATTATAACGCCTTATCCCACGTCCAAACTCTCATCCTTGCCATCTTTAGCAAAGAGGGTGCCGACAGCAGTCGGCGGGTAGGGTTATTCGTCGTCAGGTTATTCGAATCGCTTCTACATAGACGCATTTGCCGGTTTCGGTGTCGATTTCAAACACCGCGCCTTCAATTTTAGCCGGGCCGTCCGCCACCTCAAATCGTGCCGTGTGCGGATTGCCCAGGAAGCGCGATATGGGCTGCTCTGGATTTACGCCGATGACTGATTCGCATGGCCCGGTCATACCGAGGTCGGTGATATACCCCATGCCACCGTGGAAAACTCGGCAGTCGGACGTTTGCACATGGGTATGCGTTCCCCACGCGGCAGAGACGCGCCCGTCAAGATAATAGGCCATTGCGAGCTTCTCGCTTGTCGCCTCGGCGTGGAAATCTACCAGTACGATGTTGGTTTCGAGCTTTTTTAGAATCCTATCAGCCTCGAAGAACGGGTTTTCGCTACCGACCGGCAAGCCGTGCCGCCCAATCAGGCTGATAACACATACGCTGCCGAACTCCGTTTCAAAAATGCCCCAGCCGCGTCCCGGAACTTGCGGGGCGAAGTTAGAGGGGCGCAGGATGTATTGACAGTCATCAAGGAACGGGATAATATCGCGCTTATCCCACGTGTGATTGCCGAGCGTTATTACATCCGCGCCAAGATCCAGCAAAAATTCCGCCTGCCCCGGCGTAATGCCGTTAGCGGCGGCGTTTTCGCCGTTTATCACGGTGAAAGCTATATTATTGAACTTCTGTACGGTGCGCAGTTTTCCAGCCAGAATGTCAAGCCCGGACTGACCCACGATGTCTCCGATTGTTAATATATTTACATGCATTACACGATAATCCTTATCGCCTCATTATAGTTATTTATTTCAACCTCTCTGTAAGCGCCGCCGTTTTCGCCGTCGATAGTCCAGGCAACGTCGGTGTCGGAGGTGAATTTTACGTTTTTCGCCTGAAAAAGCTGCACATTGTCGCCGCTGTAGCTGCGGTTTGTTATGCTTGTAAGAATGCCGATAAAGTCAGCTAAGCTAAGCGGCTGTTTTACAAGTATGACTTCAAAAAGCCCGTCGGCCAGATCCACATATTCGGGATCAAGTTTAACAAAGCCTGCCACAGAGGTGGAGTTGACAACGCCGCCGAAGATGTAGTCACCTTCGACTACATTGCCGTCAAGTTCAATAACCATGTGCCGCGCCGTTATTGAACTCATCCCTGCAAGGCCGCCCAGCACATATGCGAAATGACCCAGTGTACGCTTTGCCCCTTGCGGCGTTGAATACGAAGTCTCGGTAAAAGCGCCGAACGCCGCGATATACGTAAAGTACCGGTGTATAGAGGCAGCGGCCGGGGCGTTGTTGCCGGCGAAAATGCCGATGTCAAGGAAAACAAGCGCGCCGTCAATTATTGTCTGCGCTGCAGCGGCCGGGTCTTTCGATAAATTGAGAGTCGCGGCAACGTCATTAGCTGTCCCGGCCGGGATATGCCCGATAACAGGCGTTATACGCCCCGCCCGCAAAAGGCCGGATACAACACCGCTTAACGTACCGTCGCCCCCCACACAGACACAGAATTCGTGTTTTTTTGCAAACCGGTACGCCAGCTCTTCCGGATTGTGCTCCCCGGCCATATAGACTGAAACGACATAACCGTTGCGGCCGAGCTGTGACACAACGGTCCCTAGGGCACTTTTAGAAAGCCCCCTGCCGGAATATGGATTTACAATCAACATCAGATCCCGCAATTATAATCACCTTTTATTCACGTAGGGGCGAATTCCATATCCGCCCCTACAAAATCCTATGGAATAATCCGCACTCTTGTCACGCCGTCGAGTTTTTTTATTTCATCTTCAAGGCCATCTGGCACAAAGGATACGTCAAGCATTGTGTATGACGGGACACGGCCTTTTGTGCCGACATTCAGCATGTTTTCTATATTAACGCCGAACGATGAAACCGCGCCGGTTATTTTTGTAATAGCGCCCGGTTCGTTGTCATGGATAACACAGATCCGCGGGTCACCGTCAATCCGCGGCATCTGCGCGGACGGCATATTGACAGGATTAATAATATTCCCGTTTTCAACGTATTCTATTATCTCAAAGCAGGCCATACCGGCGCAGTTATCCTCACTCTCCGGGGTAGAAGCGCCTAAATGAGGAATCGCGATTACGCCGGGGACGTTCGCAGTTTTGCCGTTCGGAAAATCCGTTACATAGCAGGAGACTTGGCCGGATTTAATTGCATCCAGCATATCATCATCATTCACAAGCTCTGCCCGGGCTAAGTTTATTATCCGCACGCCACGTTTCATTTTTGCTATGCTTTCCTTGTTAATCATATGGTGCGTATCGTCCTTATACGGAGAGTGGATTGTGATAAAGTCAGAATTTCTATAAATTGTATCAAGGTCTTTCGCATGGATAACCGACGAAGACAACTGCCATGCGGATTCAACGGACAAGAACGGGTCATATCCGTATACAGTCATTCCAAGGGCGCTCGCAGATGCGGAAACCGGCGCACCAATCGCGCCGAGGCCGATTACGCCCAGCGTTTTGCCAGAGATTTCGGGGCCGACGTATTCGGATTTCTGATTTTCGACCAGCGCCGCGACTTTATCACCTTGATCAGCCACAGTCTTTACCCATTCAACCCCGCCGATAATATCGCGGGAGGAGAGGAACATCGCACATAAAACAAGCTCTTTCACCGCCTCTGCGTTTGCCCCGGGTGTGTTGAATACGATGATACCCTCATCAGCGCAACGGTCAAGCGGGATGTTGTTAACCCCTGCGCCGGCGCGCGCGATGCAAAGCAACTCCGGATTAAAAGTTATGTCGTGCATTTTTGCCGAACGCACAAGTATCGCGTCCGGATTTTCAATATCGCTGTTCACAGTATATTTTGCGCGGTCGAGCTTTTCAAGTGCCGTTGGAGATATACTGTTCAGCGTCTTTATCTTATACATCGGATTACCTCTTATCTGTTCTTAGTTTCAAAGTCTCGCATAAATTCGGCAAGCTTTACAACGCCTTCCATCGGCATGGCGTTGTATATCGACGCACGCATTCCACCGACAACGCGGTGGCCTTTCAGGTTATCAAAGCCAGCCTGTGTCGACTCTTTAACAAACTTGTCGTCAAGTTCTTCGCTGATAGTCCTGAACGTAACGTTCATGTCGGATCGTGCCTCTTTCTCCGCAGTGCCGGAGAACATTTTGCTGCTATCCAGCACATCGTACAATATCTTTGCCTTTTCAGACTTCTGTTTGCAGATACCCTCAATGCCTCCCTGGGTGTCGAGCCATTTCAAGACAAGTCCCAGCATATAGATCGTATAAGTAGGCGGGGTGTTGTGCATAGAATCGGAGTCAAGCAACACCTGATAGCTCATCAGTTTCGGCGTGTACGCGAGCTCATTGCCGATGAGCGCTTTATCAATTATCAAAACAGCCATACCGGCGGGGGCCATGTTCTTTTGAACTCCGGCATATATAAGACCGTATTTTGAAACATCCACAGGCACCGACATGATGTTTGACGACATGTCGCACACAAGCGGGATATCTCCTGTGTCGGGCACGTACTTCCATTCCGTGCCGTAGATCGTGTTATTGGAGCAATAATGGAAATACGAAGCGTCAGGCGAGACGGCAATATCTTTTTGGGATGGGATATAGGCATAATCCCCATCTTCGGATGAGCAAGCCACATGTATATCGCCGTACTTTTTCGCCTCTTTCATGGCGAGGGCGGAGAAATTGCCGGTGACGGCGTAATCGGCTTTACCTGTTTTGCCGATAAGATTCATTGGCACGGCGGAGAATTGCAGTGTGGCCCCGCCTTGCATAAATAGAATCTCGTGAGTGTCTGGGACGTTTAACAGGCGCTTTAAGTCGGCCTTTGTCTCATCAAAAATCGACACATAGACTTTGCTTCTGTGACTCATTTCCATAACAGACATGCCGGAACCCTGGTAATTAGTCATCTCGGCGGCTGCCTGTTCAAGAACAGACAACGGCAGCATTGAGGGGCCTGCTGAAAAATTATATATCCTCTCTTTTGACATCGCAACCTCCACAGCGCCGCCCGCGTAATCGGCGCATCGTTCGTAAAATCTGTGAAATATATTAATACATCATTATAGTAGAAACGCAACGTAATGTCAAATACTGTCTCAGATTATTTGCAGCAACAAACCAAGCCCGTGAAAAATCAAAAATACGCTATTGACAAATCACGCCGGCAGAGATACAATCCTACAAAACATACTAATTATATATGCATTGCATATCAACGGAGGGATAGTAATGGCAAAAATCGCAGGCAGTCTTACCGATCTTATTGGAAAAACCCCGCTTCTGCGTCTTGAAAAATTCGCAAAGGCGGGAGGCCTAGAGGCGGAGCTTATCGCCAAACTTGAATACTTTAACCCTGCCGGCAGCGTGAAAGACCGCATAGCGCTGGCGATGATTGAAGACGCGGAGCAGCGCGGGATACTGAAACCGGGTGTGATTATTGTCGAACCCACCAGCGGCAACACCGGCGTCGGCCTCGCCTCTGTCGCCGCGGCGCGCGGGTATCGTGTTATCCTGACCATGCCGGAAACAATGAGCTATGAGCGCCGGAAACTCCTAGCGGCTTATGGCGCGGAGCTTAATCTGACAGACGGTGCAAAAGGCATGAAAGGTGCGATTGATAAAGCGGTTGAAATAGCGGAGAATACCCCGGGTGCGTTTATGCCGGATCAGTTTGCAAATCCTGCCAACCCGGCAATGCACGCAAAAACCACCGGTCCTGAAATCTGGGAAGATACCGATGGCAAGGTTGATATTTTAGTCTCCGGTGTAGGTACAGGCGGCACAATCACCGGTACGGGAACATTTTTGAAGTCGAAGAATCCCGAAATTCAAGTCATAGCGGTAGAACCTGTCGATTCTCCGGTGCTTTCTGAAGGTCGCGCCGGGGCGCATAAAATCCAAGGCATAGGCGCCGGATTTGTCCCGCAGGTGCTGGATACCGGTCTTTATGATGAAATCATCACAGTGGAAAACGAGGACGCGTTTGAGACAACCCGCCAAATCGCACGAACTGAAGGCCTGCTTGTCGGAATGTCTTCCGGAGCTGCAATATGGGCGGCCGCCCAAGCTGCGGCTCGGCCGGAAAATAAAGGTAAAATGATCGTCGTGATTCTGCCGGACACAGGGGAGCGTTATCTATCGTTGCCGTTGTTTGAGTCGCCTTAATTGTTTTAATCACAGGGTGGAAGCGGTGGACAATGCCTTTCGCATGACTCCTTTGCCATCCTGTTCTGCTACTTTGATAAATCCGGACTTTTCATACAATCGCATTGGGCCATGTAAATCCCATTCATATCGCTCGTCGCGCATAACAGGGAAACCCACTACGGCAATATAGCCTTCGCCTTTCGCGTCGGTTATAACTTGCTGTAAAAGGGCGGTGGCAACGCCCATCCCACGATATTCCGGTGCAATTTCAAAACACACCACGGCTTTTTCCCGTTTTTCAGCCGGCGCATGAAAGGGCACATCTTCGTGCGGGTCAGCAGGGTAATTCGCTCTGTCATTGGCGTTGCACCAACCGATAGCCACGCCGTCAACAAATGCCAAATATCCTCTCAGGACATTAGAATCAATCTGCTGTTCAGCGCATTTTCGAGATATTTGACCGCCATCAAGCCCGTTTGCGCTTGCATATTCTAATGCTGACTTCACCTGATCCTTTGACATCTGATATGGCTGGCAATAGCACCGATATGGGGAATTGTCTGTAAACGCGCGATTTTCAAAAAAATCGAAATATTCCTCTGCAAGGTCGGGCGTCAATTTTCGGATTTCGATGTTCATTGAGAAGCACTTCCTTTTTAAATATAATACTCATCCGCGCCTTTTTGGGAGTCCAGAATCATTTGCAGCGTGATTCCGTCGAGATATTTGTCAATAACGTTCTGCAAGCCTTGCCATATCGGCAAGGTTGTGCAGGACGCGCTGTGCTCGCATTGATTGGGGTCGTCGTCCAGGCAGGCAACGGTGGTGAGGCCGCCTTCTGTGATTCTCAGTATTTCACCCACTGTATACTGTTCCGGCTTGCGGGCCAGCATATACCCGCCCTGATAGCCGCGATTAGTGCGCAAAAGGTCAGAGCGGTTGAGAAGGGTGACGATTTGTTCAAGATATTTTTTTGAAATTCCCTGACGCGCCGCTATATCTTTTAAGGCAATGAATCCGTCACCGCGGCGCTCTGCCAAATCCAAAAGCATCCGCAGGGAGTAACGGCCTTTAGTTGAAATTATCATTAATTGCACCTGCTTTATCTTATCATTAGTAATACCTACTATATCATAGGTATTACGGGTTTTCAAGAAGATTACCAAAAGCCTCAGGATACGGGGCCGTAAGTTCAAGCAACTCCCCGGTCAGCGGCTCTGTAAATTTAAGCTTATATGCGTGTAACGCCTGAGATGCAACGCCAAGTGCGCGGCTCACAGCACGGGACGGCTCCGTATTGTAAAGCGTGTCGCCTAAAACAGGGTGGCCTAAGTGCAAACAATGTACACGGATTTGATGAGTGCGCCCGGTTTCAAGGCGGAATTGCACAAGCGAGAACGTAGTATTCCCGGTGAAGACGCGCAGGGTATTAAAGTGCGTGACTGCCCGCTGCCCGTCAGGCAGCACAGCGCGGAGCATATTGCTGTCCGCAACGCGGCGCACCGGCAAATCAATCACGCCCTGGGACGGGAACCGGCCGTACACAAGGGCGGCGTATTCCTTTACCGTCGATTTATCATTGAGAGCGGCCGCCGCGCGGGCTTTCATATGACTGTTTTTTGCAAACAGCGTGACACCTGTAGTGTCCCTGTCGAGTCTGTTCACAGCATGGCACGACGGGTTATTGCCTGATTTAAGCAAAAAACCTGCGACAAAGTTTGACAAAGTCCCGGTGTTTTTTGCCCGTGACGGATGCACAATAAGCCCCGCCGGCTTGTTGACAGCAATTAATCCGTCGTTTTCAAACAGGATTTCAAGCTCGCCTTCTTCCGGAAGATTGTCGCACGGCGGTTCGGCAGAATTGATATTTGCCGCAACCGTTTCGCCCGGGTTGACAATATAATTTGTATAGACAGGGACGCCGCAGACGCTTATCGCGTTTGCGGCTTTCATCCGGCGTGTGAGTGCCGCTGAAATGTGAAGCTCATTGCGTAAAATCGAAAAAACAGTCCGTCCACGGTCTGATTCCTTAACGGTATAGCTCAATATCATATAAAAAGTCCAAATCTTGAAGCAAAATAAATAAAAAACAATCTGACGCCGAGTGGCGCCAGATTGTTTTTTATGCCTTACATATCGGCGAAATCAGTGTACTCACTGCGGCGGAGGTATCTTTTGTCGTCAATTCTCTCTTTAAGCTCACCCAAAAAGCCAAGAATCTGAGCTTTGAAGGCAATAAATGCCACAACAGCGGCAACGAGCGCAACGCCGATGCATATGAGTTTAATCATTAATTTATGCTCTGCCATTTAAAAAACTCCTTTCATTTGTTATTCATTCAGGCTGGAATATCTGTTATTGTATAACATTCGTGAAAAAAAAACAATATATTTTTCACAACTTTTATCAAATCATTGCCAAAGAGGGGCAGCCAACATGTATAGACGTGTTGACTTATCCAGTCTTGAAGATGTATAATTGCAAAATACATTACTCAAGGCTGCGAAGACAAAAAGATCGAGAGAAAATCGTATGAAAACAGAAAATACCCGGGGCGGGTCAAACAGGCTGGTTGTCACACTTGTCTGTATATTGATCGGGCTGATAATCGCCATTTTGCAGCCGTTTGACGGGCTGGACTCGACCGGCAACATCATGCTGGGAACCGTGATAGCCGCATTGGCAACTTGGATATTCCGCCCGGCAGGGGGGACGTTTATTATTGGTGCGGCAATCGTATTCTTAGGCGGCACGATTGCCGGTGTGCCGATGCCGGATCTTGCCGGCGGATTTGCAAGCCCCGCGCTTTGGATTTTGATTCCCGCGATGTTTATCGGCGCGGCATTGATGAAAACCGGCCTAGGCAAACGAATAGTATACGCGTTCTTCAAGCGACTAAATCTCAGTTACGCGAAAATACTGTTAGGATGGTTTGTTGTGAGTATACTATTTGCGCTTATCACGCCGTCAGCCACTGTGCGCTTCTTAATTGCAACGCCCATCGCCGTCAGCGTGGCCGATGCTTGCCGTTTGGAAAAGGGCAGCCGCGGACGGTCATTGATCGTCATTTCTGCATGGTTGTTGAACATCTTTCCGTCGATAGCGTGGATGCACGGGTCGCTGTTCGGACCGGTGTTTTCCGCGTTTTTGCCGGAAGGGGCGATGCGCGCCATCGCCACGGAGCAAATGTGGTTCCGCGTGATGGCGCCGTGGCTGCTGTTCAGTGTCGTGTTTATTATAGCCCTTTACTTCGTGCTTAAACCCGAAAAACCGCTAACGATAACAAAGGATCAACTTGCCAAAATGTATGATGAACTGGGACCTATGAGCAAGGCGGAAAAAGGCTGTCTTGCCGTGCTGGTTTTCATATTAGTCGCATTGCTATTGCAAGTCTTCCTGCCGTACACGACAAATCAGGCGATTCTGGCAGCGTTTATTCTGCTTTTGATTTTGGGTGTGCTGTCGGCCAAAGATATATCCTCCGGAATAAACTGGGACACAGTTGCATTCTTCGGCGCTATATTGAGCTTTATACATATATTTGAAGTCGCCGGCATTACCGCATGGCTCTCACCGCTCTTCGCGTCGCTGATGGAGCCGATTGCCATCTCGCCGCTTTTATTTGTACTCGCGCTGTACGGAATATGCGTGCTTATCCGGTTTCTTGACGTGTCGCAGGGGTGGATTAGTTCTGCGATACTGGCGATGTCGACGCCGATGTTGTTCAACGCTTTCGGGTTGAATCCGCTGATATCCATCATGGTATTCGTCGCCGCGTCGAACTTGTTTTTCTTCCGATATCAACAGCCGTGGATCACGCAGGTCGAATCCGTATGCGGAGACGGCGGCTGGAACCCGCACCATTTGGCGAAAGCATCAGTGCTGTACGCCGGACTTGCCGCTGCGTTTCTTGTGCTCTGCTACTTCTATTGGGGGCTTGTCGGGATTCTATAACTTGGCCAAGGTCTTTGCGAAATCGACACCGGGGTTGTCTTCGTTTTGTTCGACAAACTTACGGAACAGTTGTATACTTTGTTCACGCAAAATTCCGCCGGTCACTTCCGGGAAATGCCATATTCCGGGCGGGCGACTCGCATACTCTTTGCGGACAAAATCCACAGCGCCGTCTTCCGGAGCTTCCAAAGCGTAGTAAACTTTTCCGATAAAGCTTGACATAGCCATTCCAAGGCACATGAGGCATGGTTCAAGATTTGTATACAGTTCCAGCTTAAACCGGACTTCAAACGGCAATTTCTGCATATCCGCATCCATCAGCGCCTTTTGCTCGGCATGAACCAAAAATCTGCCGTCAGTGCGCTCTGACGTATAGGCTGAGGAAATCAGCTTGTCACCGTGGTAGATGGCGGCGGCAATGGGGAACTCGCCGTTGTCCAGTGCTTCTTTTGCCAAATCAATGACGTAGGCCATTTTTTCATCTGGTGTCATGGTAAGACCTCCTCTTAGTAAAGTTAATATAAACACTACAGTAATTTACAACAAAAATATAGCATTATTGCACGTAAAATTAGCATTAATGGAGGATCACGAAATGCAAAAAATCAAAATGACCACGCCTCTCGTCGAAATGGATGGAGATGAGATGACCCGCGTTCTCTGGCAGTTGATTAAAGATGAGCTGATACTGCCATACGTCGATCTGAAAACCGAATATTATGACTTAGGTTTGCAGAACCGCAACAAAACACGCGATCAGGTTACCATCGACGCGGCGAACGCCACGAAGACGTACGGAGTCGCTGTTAAATGCGCGACGATTACGCCGAATCATCAGCGCATGGAAGAATACCCGGAACTAACCGAGAAATGGAAGTCGCCGAATGCGACGATACGAGGGATTTTAGACGGCACGGTTTTCAGGACGCCGATTACTATAGAGTGCATAAAACCCGCCGTTAGGACGTGGGAAAAGCCGATTACCATAGCAAGGCATGCATATGGTGATGTCTACAAGGCTGTGGAGTTTCTGACAGATTCACCGGGCGAGGCTGTCTTGACGTTTCGAGCTGAGGACGGCAGGGAAGAGGCAGTTTCAGTGCAGAAAGTAGATGGTCCCGCTGTGTGGCTAGCGCAGCACAACAAGGACGCAAGTATCCGCAGCTTTGCGCGAAGCTGTTTCCAATACGCCGTTGATACCAGACAAGACCTGTGGTTCTCCACAAAAGACACAATATCCCAAAAATATGACGGGCATTTCAGGACAGTCTTTGAAGAGGAGTTTGAGCATTTCAAAGCCGCATTTGAAATGCTTGGAATCACATACTTCTACACACTGATTGATGACGCCATAGCCCGCGTTATACGCTCCAAAGGCGGCTATATATGGGCATGCAAGAATTACGATGGTGATGTGATGAGCGACATGGTCAGCACCGCGTTCGGTTCGCTGGCGATGATGACAAGCGTGTTAGTATCGCCCGACGGCAAGTATGAGTTCGAGGCGGCGCACGGCACGGTTACGCAGCATTATTACAGGTACTTAAAAGGGGAGCGCACATCCACAAATCCGATAGCCACGATTTTCGCCTGGACCGGTGCGTTGAAAAAACGTGGTGAGCTTGATAATCTGCCGGAACTCTCTGCTTTTGCGGAAAAGCTTGAAACAGCATGTCTTAATACGCTGTCCTCCGGGATTATGACAGCCGACCTAGTGAGTCTCGCAGAGTCAGGAGTCAACGCAAAAGCCGTTGATTCATGGGAATTTATAAACGCAGTAAAAGCCTGTTTGTAACGGCAATAATTCGGGGGACGTGAAAATAATGCGGACAACCCTACAATGAAAAACGAGCCTGTCCGTAACAGACAGGCTCGTTTTTTGATAAGTTATACGTTGATTATGCCATTCTCTCGCCTTCGCTCTGAATTTCTAGTCTGCCTTCAAACGCGAATGCGTTTGCCATTTCCAGAACATCTTGGAAGAAAGCAGTCATCGGGACAAAGGTGTGTCCGCCGACCAAGACGGGGGCGGTGGGGAGCACAATCGTGACTTCAGCACGCCGTGCGTAGGTCTGGAGAGCCTCAGTGCTGTCGAGTGCAATTCTTGCCCACACTTCGGCCACGCCGCTCATACCGGCGAATTCAACGGCGCGGTCTTCGGCGATCCATGTAACCTCAAAGCCCAGCGCTTCCGCGATTACGCGAACCGGAACCATGATGCTCACACCATCATCGGCCATAAATGCCGCCGGGGCTTCAATCTCTTCGCCGTTTACAACGATGGGCCAGCCTGTCGCGTCAATGACGACATCTTCAGCTCCGTTGTCGAGCGGGACAGCGTCTTCAAACAGAACGATTACTTTAGTCGCTGTCGCGAATTCAGGAATGCTTCTGGTCGAAGGGCCGTAGATAACGATAAGGCGTCTGTTTTCAAGATTGCCATACTCGAAGTTGAACTCATTGCCGTCAGCGGTAACGACTACGGTATCTTCGTCAATCGCGAACGCGAATCCGCCGCCATAGGCCAAGAGCGGGTAGTTTTCATTACCCCATGCCACAAAGCGGTCAATATGGTAATTCACGTTTTCCGGTACTCCGGCAACAAGGACGTTTACTGTGTACTGCGGCGGGTAGATCATAGCCATCGGTGCGTTAGCCGGGACATACGCGGTTACGGTGTCGCCTTCCTCTATGTCCTCAATGCTGTCGAACGGGAAAACCGTTCCTGCGGTGATGTTGAGGTTTGCGACAGAATCTTCTGCAACTTCGATCGTAATCGTTTGCGCATGCCACATTTCTTCAGCGTCGGCTGCGGGCGTTACGGACATGACGGAAACGACCATGCCTGTGACTGATACATAGTACGCTTGCAGATCTGCTACGTCTTCTGCGTCAGAGTCGTCCGCTTCATCTTCGTACAGGTTAGGATCCTCAACCTGTGCGCCGTTCTGGGGTTCGCCGTTACCATTCGTATCGGCGAGAACCATAACAGCACCTGTTGTCGCCGCGATGAGCATTATAAATACCAGCACAAACGACAATAATTTTTTGCTTTTCATAATGTTAGTCCTCCAATAATTTTATTTACCTTAGTTATGACGCACCATGCGCACAAAAGTTCCGCAAAGTATGACTATAATATATATTATATACTTTGTACAGAGAAAGTCAATAGACAAGCTGGTATTTTGCGTTAAATTTAAGAGAATACTAATAAAAATGTCATTTTTTAAGTTAAGCGATAATTGTCCGGGGCCAATTATCTGGGCGGAGATGTCCGAGGATGGGCGAGGCTGGAACCCCGCCACTACAGTGTCCGCCGTTTGCTGGGTGAGGCTTACATGACGCACCGTATATGCATTATTAACTAAAATGTCACTGATACTAAGTGGGAAGGTACAAATGTCTGCACATAAAACCGCACACAGGCGATTAAGTGAGGTGTTCAGGTCGTCAAAAAAACTGAATTTCAACAACGCGTCAAAAATCGTCTTAATGAGCGATTGCCACAGGGGGGACGGAAGCTGGACTGACAGCTTCGCGCATAACCATAGTATTTACTATTCCGCCCTGAAACATTATTATAGCGGCGGATACACATATATAGAGCTCGGCGACGGCGATGAGCTGTGGAAGAACAAATCCCTCGCCGACATAAGCAGAATATATGCCGATGTTTTCCGCCTGCTATCAAGATTCCACACAGAGGACAGATTACATGTCATTTTCGGCAATCACGACATGGGAAAGCGTGAATTAAAGCATTCGGGCGAATCGCTGTTTGAAAATATAGACATCCATGAGGGGTTGATTCTATGCCACAAGGAGACGCAGACTAAGCTTTTTTTAATCCATGGTCACCAGGGGAGCCTTTTGGACGACAGGTTTTGGCGGTTAAACCGCTTTTTGGTGCGGCATATCGTGCGTCGGCTTGAAATGCTCGGTTTTAAAGACTTGACAAGCGCCGCGAAAAACAACGTCAAAAAACGCAGAGCTGAAAAGCGCATGTCAAGCTGGGCGGCGGCAAACGGGCAAATTGTTATTTCAGGACACACCCATCGTCCCGCGTGTTTTCCAGATAGCAACACGCTGTATTACAATGACGGAAGCTGCGTCCACCCGAATTGTATCACCTGCATTGAAATAATAAACGGCAAGCTGTCACTGTACAAATGGTCAGTAAAATCCCGCGATGACGGATCGCTGTATGTCGGCAAGGATTTGATCGCGGTGCCGCGGGAGTTGTAGGGGAAACCATCCGCCCGGACTTGACACCATCGCTGTTGTGTGGTATGATCAGAACATAAAGAAAAGGCGTTGCCGGTAAACGGTTAGCCTGATCGAATGTTTATGTTATTGTTGTAAAATAACCGCATCCTTGGCTGGGGGCGGTTATTTTCTTTTGTCTATGTAGTCAATCAGCTTTAACATCAGTACCGCGAATGCGATCATCAGTACTAAAGCTTCGTATACAGACAAATGGCCTCACCTCCTTTCGGAGGATTTTGGCTAACCGCCTACCGTATAGACAACGCCTGAGTGTATTTTAGCACAGTTGCAGACTCAACGCAATATCAACCCACGTGCCGCAGGAGTTGCCGGAGTCACGGGCTATACGAGGGCAGACTTGCAAGTATCGCCCAAATCGCCTCTTCATCGGTCAAGTCCAGGACAAACATTTCCGTGAATTGCACAAGGTCTTCCTCGCCGTTGTCCGACAGGCCTACGGCGGGGGGCCGTGGAGTGTATAACGATAAAATCTCACGGTTAGAACCCCATAAAAACAAGTTCGGCTCGAGAAAAAGGTATTTCCCATCAATCAAATCTGCTTCTGTAACCCCAAATTGTTCCATAATCCCAGCCATTGGATTTTCTAGGTTCAATTTCCGTGTAAAACTGAATTGAAAATCCTGTGAATCAGCCCTTGCCAAAAGAATATCCGTCTCTGAACCTAAGTGTTCTTCTGGCAAAAATCGGATGGTTACATGATACTCAGTCACTGCTATTCTAAAGATTTTGTATTCCTCCGGTATATTTACCGGCAGATAGAATCTTTCCAGCGATAACAAGTCTACACTTTCTGCCATCTCTGAGAAATGCTCAAAATTCCCGTGAACACTTGTCGGCATGAAGCCTTCGGCACGCATACCATCTTTTACAGCTATGTAACTGAGCAGAAACTCCTCCAAAGACGAGAATCTAAGCGTATCTGGTGCGTCTGAAGCCGCGACCGACTCTTCTTGCCATTCCACTGTTTCTGCATCTGTTTCTAAATCCGTTATTACACCCACGGCCGCTTCTATTTCCAGATCTGTTTCGCTATTTTGTCCACACCCAGTTAAGGCGAGAATCAGAATAACCGTGACACTTATTATCAAAAATCTTTTCATAATAACTCCTTCCAAAGAATGCCCTTATTTTCAAGTCTGCCGTTTCTTCCACTCCTCAATCTGCTCCAGCCTGTCTTTCACGCGGGATTCCTGTCCTTGCGTTGTCGGCTTGTAATATTTCCGCCCGGCCAGCGAGTCCGGCAGACACTGCATGTCGGATAACTTATCCTCTGTATCGTGTGCGTATACATAGCCGTCACCGTAGCCGAGGTCTTGCATCAGCCTGGTCGGCGCGTTGCGTATTTGCAGCGGGACGGGTTCAGCCAGCATGTTCCGCGCGTCGGAGGCGGCGTCTTCATAGGCCACGCACAGTGCGTTTGACTTCGGCGCGACCGACATATATGTGACCGCGTGCGTCAGGTGAACGCTGCACTCCGGCATCCCGATAAAGTGACACGCCTGATACGCCGCGACGGCAATCTCCAGTGCGCGGCTGTCGGCCATGCCGATATCCTCACTGGCGAACCGCACGATTCTGCGGGCGACGTACAACGGGGTTTCCCCGGCCTCCAGCATTCTGGCGAGCCAGTAGATTGCCGCGTCAACATCACTGTTGCGCATGGATTTATGCAACGCGGAGATGATGTTGTAATGCTCCTCGCCGTTTTTGTCATACAGCAGCGACTTTTTGCTGATGCATTGCTCCAGGATTTCCGGCGTCACGATAGTACCTGACTCATCGGTCTCGCCGTTTAAGATAACCATTTCCAACGTACCGAGGGCGACTCTGGCATCCCCATTGGCGAATCTGGCGATGACGCCGAGCATTTGGTCGGTGATATGTATGTTCTGCCCGCCGAATCCGCGCAGGTTCGACAGCGCTTGCTTCAGCAGCTGTGTGAGTTCTTCCTGAGAGAGCGCCTGCAGGACAAACACATGACATCGGGAAAGTAGCGCAGAGTTGATTTCAAAAGACGGATTCTCGGTTGTCGCGTCGATGAGGATGATGCTGCCCTTTTCGACGAACGGCAAAAACGCGTCCTGCTGGGCCTTGTTGAAGCGGTGTATTTCATCGACAAACAGGATTGTCTTAGCACCCATAAGACTCATGCGTTCGGCGGCGTTCATCACTTCTTTGATTTCCTTGATCCCGCTTGTGACCGCGCTGAAATTGACAAATTCAGACTTAGTACACCCGGCGATAATCCGCGCGAGCGTGGTTTTTCCGACACCGGGAGGACCCCAGAAGATCATCGAAGAGACCATGTCGCGGTCAATCATCGTCCGTAGTACCTTACCTTCTGCAAGCAGGTGAGTCTGCCCCGCAAACTCCGACAAATCCCGCGGCCGCAATCTGCTGGCCAACGGTCCGCGCGGAGCGGGGGAGTCGAAGAGGGAGCTTTGTCTGTTGTTGTCCATAGGTTTACCTCAAATACTGGTTTATATGGGACAGCATTCCTGTTTTATACTTCATCAATTTCATCGCTGTCTTCAACCCTGGTCACCGTCACAGAGGAGACGCGCTTATCTTGAACACTTTCAACTTTGAACAGTAGGCCGCCGGAGCTTATTTCCGGTTTTTCGTCTTCCGCCGGTATATATCCCAGCTGCCCGACCAGGAAGCCGCTCAGTGTATCATGTTCGGCCACTGGGAGCTCCACACCAAAGAACTCTTGCACCGTTTCCAGATCCGCTGTGCCTTGTATCAAGACCGTGTTCTCGTCCACGGTGTGAATATCCGGCAGCTCGTCGGTGTCATATTCGTCCTGAATGCTGCCGACGATTCGCTCTACAAGGTCTTCCATCGTCACAATACCCAGTGTGCCGCCGTATTCGTCGATTACTACTGCCATGTAGACATGGTCTGCGCGCATTTCCTGAAACAGCTCGTCCGCCCTTTTCGACAGCGGGACAAAATACGGCTCCCTCAGAAGCGTTTTGAGATCAAATCCGGAGGTATCAGCGTTGCTTGCCGTGTAGTACATGACATCTTTAAAATGCAGGATGCCGAGTATGTTGTCGATATCCCCTTCAAAAACCGGGATTCTTGTATAGTTCGTCTCTGTCAAAACACTCAGAACCGATTTAAAATCAGAATCAACCGGCAGAGCGACAACATCCAGTCTGTGAACGCATATAGTCCCGGCGGTCATTTTATCGAACTCGAAAATATTCTCAATCATGTCGTGTTCGCTTTCATGGATATGCCCGTGAGAGCTGCCGGATTCTACCATCAGGCGGATTTCTTCTTTAGTAACATCTTCTTCAGGTGTTGCGCCTTTGATTCCGACAAGCCGCAAAACACCCCTCGCGGAGGCGGACAATATCTTGACAAACGGTAGGGCAATAATCGAAAGCACGTTCAAAAACGGGATCACCCGAAGGGCGAACGGGATAGCGTACTGCAATGCAATCCGCTTTGGCACCAGCTCGCCTAGAATAAGTGCCACATATGTGAGTGCCGCAGTGATAAGGATGAAAACAACGGATTCCGCGACAGCGCCGGAAATCGGTACGCCGAGCCGTTGGATCAAGCCCATAAACGGGTCGGTAAAAGAACTCGCCGCGTACGCGCCCGAGAAAAACGCGATAAACGTAATATAGAGCTGCGTTGTGGCGAAAAAGTTCGACGGATCATCGATAGTTTTCAGAAGCCGCGCGGCTTTCTTGTTCCCCGCCTCGGCCATAATCTTAACCTTGCCGCGATTCGCCGAGCTTAACGCAATTTCTGCCGACGACAGAACCCCGCTGACCAGAATCAATACGACAAGGATAGCTATGCTAATAAACAAAACAAAATTCACACTCCTAAAATAATAGACCATATTTATACATACTTATCATAGCACACTATACAGAAAAATGCCAGTGCAATGTTATACAGACCTGTCGGAGGCGGCGCCCTCGGCGCCCCGTGGTTGAATTTTCTACCGGTTTGTAGTGTGGGTCGTAGGGGACGCGCTCCGCGCGCCTCGCTATTGGATTATACGCTGACCTGTGGTGTGCGTCGTAGGGGCGGCCATAAATAAAAACTCTTTACATTCCGGCAAGCATGTGCTAGTATAAATATTGTAATTGAATACTGACGTCTTCGGGGCAGGGTGAAAATCCCTACCGGCGGTTACAGTCCGCGAGCGCATTGCGTTGAATTGGTGAAATTCCGATACCGACAGTTAGAGTCTGGATGGGAGAAGATGTGATAATGCTTTGGTATTATCTGCGTTTTGTGCTGAACAACTGAGGGCGATGGCTTTCGGTTGTTATTTTATTGTTTGGGAGGAAAACAAAATGTCAGGAGAGAGAATCAAGAACAACAAAAGATGGGACACGAAAAAACTCACGGTACTCGCGATGCTTACGGCGTTGGCGTTTCTTGTCGCGCTTATACGGATACCGACCGGTTTGTTCATTCTCCGGTACGAGGCGAAAGACGTTGTCATCGTGATCGGCGGATTTTTGTTCGGCCCGCTTGCGGTGGTTGCGATGTCGGTGGTGTTGTCGTTATTAGAAATGCTGCTGCTGAGTGACACAGGATGGTTCGGATTTATGATGAACGTCATAGCCACATGTTCATTTGCCGGAACAGCCGCGGTTATCTACAAGTTCCGGCGTACACTCGGCGGGGCGGCGATTGCCCTTGCCGCGGGGATTGTGGTCAACGTCCCGGTGATGCTGCTGTGGAACTATTTGATTGTTCCGATATTTACGCCGCATATTGCGCGTGAACAGGTTGTAGGTATGCTGGTTCCGGTCTTTCTGCCGTTTAACCTGATTAAAGGCGGACTGAATGCAGCGTTGACGATGATAGTATACAAACCAATCAGAACGGCGCTGGATAAATCGCGCCTGCTGCCGGTTTCGGCTAATTCCACGGCGAAATCGGCGAAGCTGAATATCGGTGCGTTGATTGTGTCGGTGTTTGTGCTTATTACCTGTGTACTGCTTATACTAACCTGGCGCGGTGTAATATTCAGCGATGATAACGGGAATGCAAACGATTACTATTATGAATATGCTGACAATTACGGTGATGGAGATTAATGAATATGAGTATTGATGAGAACCTCTGTTTTGACATAACCGACGCATTACGCTTGTACGGCGTTGAAGAGCCTGGTACTTACGAAATTTCCGACAACTCACACGGCGATGGTGACAAGCGTTTCACGATTTTTGCAAGCTGCCCAAAAGGTGAAGAAATTGTAATCAAAGCGGCACGGAACTCTTTCACAACTCCTGAGCGTGTTGAGGGCTGGGCGGAGCTTACGGAACATTACAATAACCTCGGCGTTTACGCACCGCGCTTTTTGCGAAGTGCAGACGGCGAGTACGGAACTTATCTCGGCGATTACTGCATCTACGCAGAGGAGTTTGCAAAATATTCGCCCGATGAAACAATCTCGCGGGAAGCATCAGCGGAAGCGCTTTTGACTTCCCTCGGCCGCGTTGCCGCGAATCCCGCGCAGAGCGTGCCGTGGCCGAGTCCGTATGCGATGTTCGACAAATTCTGCACTGAGTATGAAGTTCCGGAAATCTACGAAAATGCGTTAAACATAATGCGCGAAGTCAGAGAAAAGTTCCCGGAATATGAGTCCCGGACTGCCGCGATAATGAAAGAATATGAGCGCCGCCGGGCCGAGTTTGAGCCGGTATACAGGGCGTTGCCGAAAGCTGTTTTTCAGGCGGATATGAATAATACAAACCTGTTGTTTAACGGTGGTGAGTTTGTCGGGCTGATGGACTTCAACCTGTCCGGCACGGACGCGATTTTGGACTATGCGTTTTACGAGAGTTGTTACTTTATCAAAAGCGATCTTGATGGTATAACACAAGGCGATCCGCGGATAATCAGCGTTGAAGAGCGCATACGCCGAAACTTCGCTTACGTTGCGCGGGAGTACGCTTTCAACGATGCTGAACGCGCGGCGTTTAACACGTTTTACAATCTTGCCTTTCCGTTTTGGGGCCACAACTTTGTAATGTACAAAAAGTGGATTCACGACCATGGTGCGCTCTATATTCCGCAGATTTTGGATTTTATCGAGTTTCATATGACACGCACCGATATTTCTTTGCAAGACATAATATAAATACTTGCAATTACACCCGCCGTGCAATATAATAATATCCAAAAATCAGCAGGGGAGAATGTTATGAAAGAGTTAGCAAAAGTGGCGTCACAGGTTCAGGCGTCGGCGACGTTGAAGGTTGACGCGCTGTTCAAACAAATGAAGGCGGATGGGATAAATGTTGTCGGCTTCGGCGCGGGGGAGCCTGATTTCAACACGCCCGATAATATAAATGAGGCCGCGATTCAGGCGATAAAATCCGGCCAGACGAAGTATACCCCGTCAAACGGGATCCCGGCGTTGCGCCAGGCGGTGGCAGACTGGTTGAAATCCCGCTGCAATATCAGCTATTCGCCGAACGAGATAGTCGTCGCAAGCGGGGCGAAACACAGTATATACATCGCGCTCAAAACGCTTTTAAATCCCGGCGACGAGGTGATAATCCCCGCGCCGTACTGGGTGACGTACACAGAATCAGTAAAAATGGCAGGCGGCGTGCCGGTGGTTGTATCTGCGCCGGAATCCGCCGATTTTAAGATAACTGCCCAGCAGCTGGAGGCGGCGGTTACGCCTAAGACTAAGCTGTTTATAATAAACAACCCGTCAAACCCGACCGGAATGCTTTACAGTGAGCAAGAGCTGCGCGAACTCGCGGCGGTCTGTGTAAAACACGACTTGTACATTATTTCCGACGAGATATATTGTGAGCTTGTTTACAACGGAAAAAAGTTCACCAGCATGGCCGCCCTTGAGGAGGATATTAAGGAGCGTACGATTATAGTAAACGGCGTGTCGAAATCGTACGCGATGACAGGCTGGAGAATCGGCTACACAGCGTCGAACGCGGAAATCGCGGAAGTTATGTCGAATTACCTCAGCCATTCCACAAGTTCGCCGAGTACGATTTCCCAAATCGCAGCGGCGGAAGCGCTATCCGGCCCGCAGGATGAGGTGTACGCAATGCGCGACGTGTTCCAAGAGCGGCGGAATTATATAGTCGGCAGAGTCAACGCGATTGAAGGCCTGTCCTGCCGGAATCCGGACGGCGCGTTCTACATTATGATAAACATTGAAAAGATGATAGGAAAAACTCTTGGCGGAATGGTGATCCAAAACAGTGACGATTTCTCGCTGGCTTTGCTGGAATCCGCCCGTGTTGCGGTGGTGTCCTGCACCGGATTCGGGTGCGATAACTTCCTGCGGCTGACGTATGCGGATTCGATTGAGAACATCAAAGAGGGCATTGACCGTCTGGAGAAATTCGTAAAAGGGTAGGGGACGATGGCAATCGTCCCGTGGTACCGTAATCATTCCGCCGAACCACGGGTGGATTGCCATCCGCCTCTACACCGGCCCGGAGCCATCCGGGCCGACGTTGATTAGAAAGGAGCCTGTGATGGCAGATATCGAAAAACTGCGCCGAGAATGGCTTGCAGAGGAAGCGGCAGCATTCCAAGGCTGGGATTTTTCGCGTCTTGACGGGCGGATGATAGAAGAGCCTCTGCCTTGGGATTACAACGAAGTAGTTAAACAGCATCTCCGCCCTGAACATAAACTATTGGACATGCACACTGGTGGCGGAGAGATACTGCTTTCGTTGAATCACCCGCCGAAGAACATTTGCGTTACGGAGAGCTATCCGCCGAATGTGGAGCTGTGTAATAGGGAGCTTGCGCCGCTTGGTATAACCGTGCGTCAGATTTTTAACGATGATTTGGATAAAATCCCATTTGGCGACAACGAGTTCGATGTGGTGTTGAACAGGCATGGGACTTTTGACTCAAGCGAAGTAGGGCGCGTATTAAAACCGGATGGAGTATTTATTACGCAGCAGGTCGGTCAGGAAAATAGTCGTGAATTGACCAAGCTATTGGTTGGTGATGGCATAAGGCCATACCTGCAGCACGATCGTAAGTCTAATCAAAAGCTTGTAGAAAGTGCCGGGTTTACCATAATGCAAAGCGGTGAACATTTCCAGATGGTACGATTTCTTGATGTCAGCGCGGTTGTTTACTATGCGAAAATCATCGAGTGGGAGTTCCCAGCGTTCTCTGTGGATAGTTGCTTTGACGCGTTGCTGAATCTGCAAAACATCCTCGAAAAACAGGGTTATATAGAGGCTTGCTGGCACAGGTTTTATCTTGTGTGCAAGCGTGGAACATGATATAATAATCCAAAAATGCGCTGAAAGGAATGGTCATAAAATGATAGCCGTACTAAAACCTGACGCCACGCGGGAGCAGATTGACAATCTGACGGCATGGTTCGAGAAACGCGGACTGAACGTGCAGCTCTCCGTGGGGGAAATCAGCACGGTAATCGGGCTGATTGGCGACACAAGCCAGATCGACGTCGATTTGCTTGAGGGGCTTGATATAATCGAGTCGGTAAAGAGGATAACTGAGCCGTATAAAAGTGCGAACCGCAAGTTCCACCCGGATGACACGATAGTGGATATCGGCGGGATAAAAATCGGCGGCGGGCATTTTCAGTTGATTGCGGGACCGTGCTCCGTTGAGTCGAAGGATCAGATAATCGGTATAGCCCAAAGCGTGAAGAAATCCGGCGCCACGCTTTTGCGCGGCGGTGCGTTCAAACCGCGCACATCGCCTTACGACTTCCAAGGGCTGAAGGCGGAGGGAATCGAATTTCTGCTGGAAGCGAAAGAACTTACCGGAATGCCGATTGTCACGGAGATAATGAATACAAATCACCTTCCGATGTTTGAGCAAGTGGATGTCATCCAGGTTGGTGCGCGCAACATGCAGAATTTTGAAATGCTGCGGGAGCTGGGGAAGACCGATAAGCCGGTTCTGTTGAAGCGCGGGTTAGCTAACACAATTACGGAGCTTTTGATGAGCGCCGAGTACATCATGGCCGGCGGGAACAAAAACGTAATCCTGTGTGAGCGCGGCGTCAGGACATTTGAGACGCAGACGCGCAATACGCTGGATCTGTCGGCAGTTCCGATACTGCGGGAGCTTACGCACTTACCGATAGTCATAGACCCGAGCCATGCGACCGGTATAGCGCGTGTGGTAAAACCAATGGCAATGGCTGCCGCAGCAGCAGGTGCGGATGGAATAATGATAGAAGTCCACAACGACCCGGTGAACGCATTGTGCGATGGTGCGCAATCGCTGACGCCGGAACAGTTTGAAGATGTGGCCGGCATGGTGCGAAAAATCCGTGAGGTCATCACAGCATGATTGTCAGGTGTGGCGGATGAGAACAATCAGGGTAAACGCATCAAAAGAATACGACGTGATTGTCAGTGCGGGATTGCTTGACAGCGCGGGGGAGCGTATCAGGGCCGCCGCCGATGGGGATTTGGCCGTGATTGTCACGGACAATATTATCGCCGGGTTGTATTTAAGCAGGCTGGCCGTCTCTCTTGAAGATGCAGGGTACAGGACGTGCGTTTTTGAAATTGAAAACGGCGAAGCGTCAAAAAACACGCAGAATTACATAAGACTTCTCAATTTTCTGGCGGAAAGCGGTGTGACACGGTCCGACATAGTTGTCGCATTGGGCGGTGGAGTTGTTGGTGATCTCGCGGGTTTCGCCGCCGCGACGTATATGCGCGGTGTGCCGTATGTCCAGATTCCGACAACACTTCTCGCGGCGGTGGACTCTTCAGTCGGCGGCAAGACTGCTGTTGACTTGCCAGCCGGAAAAAATCTGGCAGGAGCGTTTTATCAGCCGGAGATTGTGATCTGCGATCATGTGCTGCTGGGGACACTGCCGGAACGCGTTTTTGCGGACGGGATGGCGGAAGTAATTAAATACGGCATGATCGCTGACCCGGAATTGTTTCGGATGACTGATCTTGAGGAGATAATCACCAGGTGCATCACGATAAAGCGTGATGTGGTCTGTGAGGATGAATTTGAAACCGGGGTACGCAAGTTGCTCAACTTCGGACACACAGTGGGACACGCTGTGGAGAAATTGAGCAATTATGCAATCTCCCACGGTGAAGCGGTGGCTATCGGTATGGTGGTCGAAACACGCGCAGCGGTCAGTGATGGCTGGTGCGGCAATGAGTGTTTTGACGAGCTTATCGAAACGCTGAAACGTCACAACCTGCCGTTTGAATCCCCCTACGGTACGGAAGCGCTGTTTGCCGCAATGGACTCGGACAAAAAGCGCAGGGGTGACACGATAACATTGATTTTCCCGCAGGAAGTCGGAAAATGCTTGTTGTGTGATGTTAAAGTCAATGAGTTAAAGCGGCTTATAGCGCGCGGAGCGGGGTGACAGACGCTTGAATATTACGATTAACAAGCCAATTGCCGGAGGTGTGGTAAAATCCATTGCATCTAAATCGCAGGCGCACAGATTGCTTATATGCGTAGCGCTTGCGGATTCGGAGACGGAAGTCTTGTATGCCGAGACTTCTGACGATATTGAGGCGACTGCTAACTGTCTCGCGGCTATCAAAGGCGGCAAAACTGTGCTTGATGTGCGGGAAAGCGGTTCGACACTGCGCTTTATGTTGCCTGTATGCTGTGCGCTCGGTATTAATGCGGAGTTTCATATGAGCGGGCGGCTGCCGGAGCGGCCGATGAGGCCGCTTCTAGATGCGTTGAGTTCTCACGGATGCACGTTCAGCGGTGTGGGGAGCGCTTGCCTTAAAAATTCCGGCAAGCTATCAAGCGGAACGTTTAATCTGCCCGGAAATATCTCGTCACAATTTATCAGCGGGCTTTTGCTTGCCCTTCCGCTTTTGGATGGGGATAGTCGGATAAATGTCGAAGGCCGGGCGGAATCGCAGTCGTATATCAACATGACGATTGATGCGCTGAATATATTCGGCGTTGAGGTTGAGTGCGAAGACGGATTTTACCGGGTGAAAAGCCAATCGTACAAATCCCCCGGCAGGGTGGATGTTGAAGGCGACTGGTCAAACGCCGCGTTCTGGCTCTGCGCCGGTGCTATCGGCGCGGGTGAGGTGACATGTACGGGTCTGAACTTAAGTTCAAGCCAGGGCGACATGGCCGTCACACGATTGCTGGAGCAATTCGGCGCGGAAGTCTCATACGGACACGATAGTGTGATGGTAACGCCACGCCGCGAAAAGCTGCGTGGGATACGCATAGACGCGGAGGATACGCCGGACTTAGTCCCGGTGATAGCCGCCGTCGCCGCAATTGCGGCGGGCGAGACGGTTATATACAACGCCGCGCGGCTGCGTATAAAAGAAAGTGACCGGCTGCGAACTGTAAGCGAGATGCTGTTAACGCTTGGTGCGGATATCACCGAAACAGCTGACGGATTGATAATAAGAGGCGTGGAATCACTGAAAGGCGGTACGGTGTCGTCCTTCGGCGATCACAGAATCGCGATGACCGCCGCTGTCGCGTCTTGCCTCTGTGATGGCCCGGTTACGATAACCGGTGCGGAGGCGGTGGATAAATCATATCCCGGATTTTGGCGTGACTTTAAAAATTTAGGGGGATTGTTGGGTTGAGTTCGTTCTATGGACAGAACATAAAAATTTCAATATTCGGTCAATCGCACTCCGAGGCGATTGGCGTTGTTGTTGACGGATTGCCGGCAGGCTTTAGGGTAGATTTTGACAATCTGCGGGAATTTATGCAACGCCGTGCACCTGGGAGAAATGAGTATTCTACCAAGCGCAGGGAGGAAGACGCGCCGGAATTCTTGTCAGGGCTGGATAATGGCATGACTTGCGGCGCGCCATTGTGCGCGGTAATACGCAATGGCGATACGCGCTCGGCCGACTATGGCAAATTGAGAGACATCCCACGCCCCGGTCACGCGGATTATACTGCACATGTGAAATACGGCGGACACAACGACATCCGTGGCGGCGGGCATTTTTCGGGGCGTATGACGGCTCCATTATGCGTGGCGGGAGGGATATGCCTGCAAATCCTTGAACAGCAGGGTATTGAAATAGCGGCGCATATTCAGAGCATCGGGGATATAGCAGACGCCGCGTTTGACCCGGTGAACATCGGTGAGGAGGATCTGCGGGCGGTAAAAACAGCGGAATTCCCAGTGATTTTATCCGAAAGCGGGGCAAAGATGCGCAAAGCCATCGAAGACGCGCGGCGCGACGGGGATTCACTTGGCGGAGTGATTGAATGCGCGGTGATAGGCGTACCGGCGGGACTGGGTGAGCCGATGTTCGACGGTGTGGAGAATCGGGTGGCACAGATAGTGTTCGGCATCCCGGCTGTGAAAGGGATTGAATTCGGAGGCGGATTTGCATCTGCGCGTTTGCGTGGGTCGGAAAATAATGATGCGTTTTATATTGCGGACGGCAATGTAAAAACGCGTACAAATAATCACGGCGGGATTCTGGGCGGGATAACGTCCGGAATGCCGGTTATATTCCGCGCGGCGATAAAACCGACGCCGTCAATCGCCCAGGAACAAGACAGTGTGAATCTGGCCGATATGGCGAACGCAAAGCTTACAATTTCCGGCAGACATGATCCGTGTATTGTCCCCAGGGCGGTGCCGTGTATAGAGGCGGCCGCCGCTATCGCGATAGCAGACATGATGGTATGGAGCGTATAGATGGATAAAAAATTCGGATTGCTGGGCGGGACGCTGGAGCACAGCTTTTCACCGCAAATACACGCCCGGATTGCTGATTATGAGTACAAGTTATATGAAAAATCGCCCGGAAAAATCCGTGATTTCCTGCTTTTGGGCGATTTTGACGGATTGAACGTGACAATTCCGTATAAAAAGACGGTGATTCCGTTTTGCGAGACGCTGTCCGCTGCCGCCATGAAGATCGGAAGTGTCAACACTATTATCAAAAATGCCGACGGAACGTTGTACGGAGATAATACCGATTATTTTGGATTCCTATACATGCTGCGCAAAAGTGGCGTTGATGTTTCCGGGAAAAAGGCGCTGATCTTAGGAAGCGGCGGCGCGTCTTTAACGGTGCGCGCGGTGCTGGAAGATAATGGCATCGGTGAGATAATCACAATTTCACGTACTGGAGCCGATAATTATGAGAATATATATCGGCACAAAGATGCGCAGATAATCGTCAACACAACGCCCGTGGGGATGTATCCCGGAAACGGTACGTCACCCGTTGCGTTAGATATCTTCGGTTCATGTGAAATTGTTCTGGATATAGTCTACAATCCGGCGAAGACGGAGCTTATGTTGGTGGCTGAAGACCGTGGAATCGCAGCCGCCGGGGGGCTGTACATGTTGACTGCCCAAGCCAAACGCGCCGCTGAGCTGTTCCTTAATATAGACATATCGGACGCTGTAATCGACTCTATTATGCAGGAGATTGAGCGACAGACGAAGAATGTTGTCTTAATAGGAATGCCCGGCTGCGGCAAAAGCACGGTAGGGAAGAGGCTGGCCGCGCTCACGGGGCGGGAGTTCTGCGATACCGACGAGCTTATCAGGGCGAAAGCCGGAAAAAGCATAGCGCGCATTTTCGACGAAGACGGCGAAGATACGTTCCGCGATATCGAACAGCAAGCGCTGCGTGAAGTTTCTGCGAAATCCGGCTGCGTAATCGCAACGGGCGGCGGCATTGTAAAACGGGAGATTAACAGGCGATTTTTAAGACAGAACAGTGTCACGGTGTTTTTAGACCGAGAGCTGAGTCAACTCACGTCGCACGGCAGGCCGCTTTCTCAGGCACACGGAGTCACGGCGCTGTATAATGAACGCCTGCCGCTGTACATGGCGTGGAGCGATAAAAAAATCAAATCCGGCAGCGGAGTTTATGAAACCGCACTGGCGATTAAGGAGGTGTTGAAGTTGTGAAAATACTTGTAATAAACGGCCCGAATATCAATATGCTGGGGCTGCGTGAACCGGAGATATACGGCAGTAAGAGCTATGCGGATCTTTTGGCGTTTATTCAAAGTGCCGCCGCAGAGATTGGTGTGGAGGCCGAGTGCTTCCAATCGAACAGTGAGGGCGCGATTGTAGACGCCATTCAGGCCGCCCACGGCAAGTTTGACGGAATTGTCATCAACCCGGCGGCGTATACCCACACCAGCATCGCAGTCCCGGATGCGATGAAAGCAGTGGCGATCCCGGCGGTTGAGGTGCATATAAGCGATGTTGCCGCGAGGGAGCCGTACAGGCGAGTATCCTACACGCGGGAAGCGTGCGTTAAAACTATTGCAGGCGATGGGTTTGAAGGGTATAAAACCGCGATGAGAGTTTTGGCGAATAAGGAATGGTGATATGAAAAAGACGCTAATATTATGCGGTGCAATATAAGAGAAGCTATAAAAAGGAAGACCACCAGTCGGTGGTCTTCCTTTTTATACTGTGTGGCACTTTCAATAGAATGTACGGAAAGCCAAGCAATGCGCGGACCTTTTTGCTCACCATTGCGCAACATGGCTTAATAATTAATAGACCGCAATTCAAAGTACGCCTGAGGATGACTGCAAACCGGACATACATTTGGGGCGGCGTCAGAGTCTTCGATATGACCGCAGTTTCTGCAAATCCACACGGATTTTTCGGTTTTCTTGAAGACATTGTTGTTTTTTACGTTGTCCAAGAGTTTGCGGTATCTCTCTTCATGCTCTTTTTCAACATCACCGACCTGTGAAAACAGGTTCGCAATGTTGTCGAACCCCTCTTCTTTGGCCTCCTGCGCCATGCGTTTGTACATCTCGGTCCATTCTTCGTTTTCCCCGTCAGCGGCGATCTTCAAGTTTTCTTCGGTCGAACCTACACTACCGCCGTTGAGAAGTTTGTACCAGATTTCTGCGTGCTCTCTTTCATTGTTTGCCGTTTCTTCAAAAATGGCTGAGATTTGCTCATATCCCTCTTTTTTTGCCTTACCTGAAAAATAAGTATACTTATTCCGGGCCATTGATTCGCCGGCAAATGCCTCCAGCAGATTCTTTTCAGTTTTCGTCCCTTTTAAGTCAGGCATAATATTTCGCTCCTTTTCTTAATAAATCGGCGCTTATCTTAAGTAAAAGCTATGGATTTTCATATATCTATATTAACATATAAACAGGAATTTTGTCAAGCTGAGATTGGGAAAATGAAACATTCCCCTGTCCCCCTTTGTGCGCGAAGGAGGCTCTGGACGAGGATTTTCGCCGCATATGGTCAATTTGACCGGCCAATGTAGGGCCGACCGGGGACGACCGCCCCTACGGGTTGCGGTTATGCATTATGGGGCGCACGGGGGGACGCCCTCACGACCCGGTCGATTTATACCGCCGCAGCCCTACGCGGAAGAGCACATAGCAGGGGAGTAAAAACAGCAGACTCAACAGCGGAGTGAACATATAAAACATGCTTTCTTCCATACCCAACAGATATAATAGCGGCCAATACTGAAACAACGCCAGCGGGATCACATATGTGAGGAATCGAAGCACGCCCTCGCCGTAAATTACGAATGGATACCGACCAAACTCGCGCCCACCATCTGTCAGAATATTCATAAACTCCAGCCCCTCAACCGTGAAGAACGAGACCGCCGCATATATGACAAACAATCCAAAAAACACCAGGCTGCCGCAAACGATCATCAAAACCAGTGTCAGGACGTTATCCCAAGTCCACACAATGCCGCTTGTTGATAGCGCGTAGATAAGTACCACAACGGATTGCACCAGCCGCCCAATCCGCGCGAACTCCATTTTTGAGGCCAGGACTTGGAAGATCACATTCCGTGGCCTGACAAGCGCGCGGTCAAATTCGCCGTTGCCCAGCATCCGCGGAAATAGGTCAAACCCGCGCCCGAACATCTCGGCCAGCGTAAACGCTATCAATACAATAGCAAAGCACAGCAACACCTGCGCAAACGTGAATCCGGCGACTTCGTTAAACAGCGAAAACATGAAGTAAATGCCGATGAGGCCCAAGAATGACGTGAGGAATTGCCCCAGCATTGTCATAAAGAACGACACTTTGTACTGCATCTGGCTTTTTAAGTGCATAGCAAAAAATTTAAAATAAAGCCCCATGTCAACCTCCTTGAACGATTACTTTTTTCAAAGCGCGGCGCATGGCAACACGGCCAACCGCGAACAGCATAATCAGCCAGAACACCTGCAAAATCATGCCTCGCAGTGCGTCTGAGCCCGCAATATCGCCGCTGTATATCCGCAAGGGCATGTTTTGCATTGCCGCAAATGGCAGAAGCTCAACAATGACGCGGATAGGCGCGGGGAAAAACGGCAAGGGGATAATGGCACCTTGCAGGAACTCACCCAGCATAGCCGAGATTATTCTAATGCCGAGGGGTGACATCGTGTAGAACAGCGATGTATAGACCAACATGCAAAACGCCACAACAACGCCCAGCGCCAACACTGCCGACAGCAAGAACAGCGCGAATTGGGCAAAACTCGGCGGCAGTGACATCCTGAACGGCTCCGGCAGGAGAAACACCACAAGAAATATTGCTATACAACGCAGCGTGGCCCGTGACACACGATTTGCTGTGCATTGACAGAACCAGCGGTTGTACAAATCCAATGGACGCACCAATTCATACGCTATTGCGCCGGAAGTGATTGAGTCGGCTATATCATCTTCCCAGAACCACGTCATAAACAGCGCGATAAAAGCCTGCTGCATCCATATGTATGAAACCATGTGCGAAAACTCCATCGGGAATGCGGCGGGGTTTTCCCGATAGAACACCCTGAAAGTGAGGATCAGCATAAATCCCCACGCGAATTGGGTAGTCACGCCTGCCAGCGCCGCCGCGCGGTATTGCAGTGTGTTGACAAAGCGAATCCGGAACAGCGCCGTATACATTTTCATATGTGATACTCCTTATACAGCGCGGCCACCAGCGCTTCGGCGGATATGCCGGATACCGATATATCAATCAGTTCCGTTCGTGGCGCGAAGTACGCAATCGCGTCCGACACTGACAGAACAGATGGCTCAAGCGCGATGACCATCCGGCCGTCTTTGGTTTCAATGACTGTCATGCCTTCACAGATCATAGGCTCAAGTCCCGCGTATTCGACTACAAGCGTCTTGCGCTCCGATGAGCGTTTTTTCAATTCATCCAGACTGTCGTCCAGTAGAATCCTGCCTTTGCCGATGAGCAGTATACGTTCGGTCAGTGCCTCTATATCCTGCATATCGTGCGTGGTCAGGATGACCGTTGTGCCGCGCTCGGCGTTCAGCTTCTTGATAAACTGCCGCACCGCGATTTTGGATACAGCGTCAAGGCCGATGGTCGGTTCATCCAAAAACAGTGTCTTAGGACTATGCAGCAGCGAAGCCGCGATTTCGCATCGCATACGCTGGCCCAGACTGAGACTCCGTGCGGGAGTTTTGACTAGCTCGCTCAAGTCAAGCAGCTCGGTCAACTCGTCCAGGTTGCGCCGGTACAACGCGTCGTCCACCTTGTACATGTCGCGAATCAGCTCAAAACTGTCGATGACCGGCACATCCCACCACAGTTGGCTGCGCTGGCCGAACACAACACCGATCTCGCGGACGTGGTTGACGCGCTCTTTCCACGGCACGCGTCCATCGATGTCACACGTGCCGCTGTCCGGCGTCAGGATTCCGCACATAATTTTAATCGTGGTGCTTTTCCCCGCGCCGTTCGGGCCGATGTATCCGACCATTTCGCCGTCGTTGATGGTGAAACTGACGTCAGTCAGTGCGTGGACGATTTCGTGCTCACGCGAGAAAAGGGATTTTACAGCGCGTAAAATCCCGGATTGCCGCTTCGTAACGCGGAAGGTTTTGTTGATGTTTTGGACGTTTATCATAAGCGAATCCTCCTATCAATCAGCTGATGACTTGGACAATTTATTATAGTGAAAGTAGCGCGGCCTGTAAAACTCAGAATCCGCCGTCGGCGTACTTTGATTGCACAGAAGAAGGGGGAATACTAATTTTTTTGAAGTTTTTCAAAAAAATGCTTGACAGGTTGCCATTTGCGTGGTAATGTATATATACAATTGGTTTGGAAAAGCCATGGGCTTTATATAATGCACCCTTCAAGGGGTTGTGCGATGCATATGCGTCGTTTTTTGTTGCTCATTATCATTGTAGGGGCAGCATTTTGTCGCCCGTTGACTTTCGCCGATGCCGTATATGTCCGCAGACAAAAAAATAACGGGCGACCCCAGGTCGTACCCGTATATGCATAAATTGCAGATTTAAAAATGGGTGTTTTTTAACACCCACTTTTTCGTATCGTTATTTGTGATATTAAACGAAATACGACATTTGCTGCTTGTATGCCATATCCCAAAACAAGTATTCAAACTCAACGCTGGAGATGAAGATTTCCTCTATATTTTTGCGCTGCTCATCTGACATGGTTGACACAAGGTTGTCAAGCGCATCGTAGAACCACTCGAAGGATTCTGAAAAGCTGTCACTTGCGTAGGTTTCGATCCATGTTTTGTAGAAGTTGCCCTCCAGCTGATCAGCATATTGATCTTTCAGGCGTTTGCCATAGTCGGCATATGTCCACGCACAGGGGAAAACAGCGGAGAGCACTTCGGCCAAACCGCCTGTGAGGCCATAGGAGAGCATATTTGCTGTATATGACCGGTTGTAAAGCGAGGATTTAACGGAAAGCATTTCCGCCTGCGACACGCCGAAGCTTTCCATATACGCACGATGGACGTTCATCTCATTGGCAAGGATAAAATACTGGCTTGTCGTGAACCCAGTCATCAGCTCTTCCGTATCGGATTTAAGCGCGGCGGCGGCAAAAACTTTGGCATATTGCAATAGATAGAGATAATCTTGAAGCAAGTAAAACTTAAATTTTTCCTTATCCAGCGTACCCTTCCCAAGTTCTTGGACGAAAGGGTGGTTATACCCATCTTCCCAAACTTTAGCGGCTTTTGCTTTCAATCCCCTTGAAAATGACATTTTATTACCCATTCCTTACTTATAGTCTTTTTAAATAAACGTTGCACTCGTGCGGATCATATTCGTTGCCGGGGTCTCTTCTTACAAATTCGGTGAATCCGTGTTTTGAATAGATATGTTTCGCGTTTTCGTTATCATCCGCGACACCTATTGTTATTTCGGAATAGCCTTGTTCTTTGATTTTATTTACAACTTGTGATAAAAAATATTGACCAATACCTTTGTTCTGATATTCGTCTAAAACTCGAAAACCTTCCATATAAACGCGTCTGTTTGGGATAGTATAATCTTCGCAACGTTTATCGTTAAAGACAATCGTTACCTCGCCGATAAAATGATTATCAGATTCAATGACGTATACGTCTACATCACGATTTTCTATTCGTTCGGCTCTTTCTTTTATGAACTTTTCGGTGTCTTCAGCCGTGAATAACGGATTGAGTTTTTCTAACTCTTTCGGATTTATGATTTTGATTATATAATCCATTTTCAGTATCTCCAATATTCACGCGGACGGGCGGATTTTATTCTGCCCGTCCGCGTGTTGCTTTTATGTATTGTCCTCAAGAAGACTATCCGCCAACTGCATACAGTAGGCCAGGGCGCGGCCGTAGCTGTTGCCGTTTAGCAGGAGAGGGTAATCAATCGCGTACATGCCGCCGGCGACGTTGCCGACGGCGTACAGGCCGGGGATTGGATTGCCGCCGGAATCCAGCACGTTCAGGCGTGAATCTGTCAGTGCGCCGCCGAATACGTCAAGCAGGGTAGCCCCCCACTTCAGTGCATAGAACGGCGGTTTGATGATCGGCGTCAACATCTCGTCGCGTTTGCCGAAGTCGGTGTCGTCTCCCTTGGTGACAAGTTCGTTATAGCGATCCACTGTTGCTTTCAGTGTCTCATAGGGGACATCCATCTTTTCGGCGAGTGCTTCCAGCGTGTCCGCTTTCCAACCGTGGGGTTCACGCCCAGAGTCCGGCATGTCGGCCGGATAGCCGCGCCCAGCGAGGACGCGTTCCACTGCTGTAACCAGCTCTTCGCGATTAAACTTGTCGCCCACAAAGTGCAGCATCGACATGCCCTGCCCGCCGAGCAGGTCCCATCTCTCTCCGATTTCGTCAGCATATTTGTCGTCGAAAAGCGTGAAGCAGAAGTCACCGCCGGGCTGCATCATGCACCGTATGGACTTCGCCTGCATCCATGTGTCTTCGTTCATAAAGCGTTTTCCGAGCCGGTTTACGTGCAGATAGAAAAACTGAAATCCGCTGTAGCCCAGCGCGTGCAGGGTGGATGCCCATTCAGGATTATCCAGCACGGCTCCCGCCCAGTATGCCATTTTCTGGCCGTCGCCGGTGTTTCCATTCCGTGGGAAATGCTTCGCCGCCCGCAGTCCGGATGGGCAGAATGCCTCTAGCATTTCCTTGTCATCACTGCAATCTCCGGTAGCCAGCACGACGGCTTTTCGGCCCTTATAGCGTCGCAGCTTGCCATCCTTGCCCTTCGCGATGCACGAGACGACTCTGCCATCGGCATCCTTTTCTAGCTGAGTGGCGGCAACGCCACGGAACAACTGTCCGCCGTTTTTCAAGAGTTCTTTCTGAAAAATCTCACAAGCCAGCGGGCCGCCGAGCTTGGCGTCGTATTCCGTCCGGCCTTCTTTGAGATCGATATGGTGTGTGCCGAGATATTCGCCGAACATTGGCCCCTTGTAGCTGACATAGACCCGTGGTTCCACGCAGTCCCCGGCGAGATCCAGCATCCAGTGAAACCCTTCGGCACTGCGGTTGATGAAAATCCACAGCAGCGCTTCCTCAACACGGCTTCCGCTGACTTTCAGCCAATCCGCCGCGAGTTGCTTTTTGTCTATAACTATGCCTTTTTCCGCCATAGTTCTTGTGTTTATAGCGGCGAACTGTGCCCCAATCGCGATTTGACGTTCGCTTTTGTCGATGACAATACAGCTCAACCCAACGGCGGAGCACCTGGCCGCGGCGGACATGCCGCTGATTCCACCGCCGATTATGACGACATCGGCCTCAAGCGTTTCAGCGATCTCCGCCTCTGAAACCGGCACGGGCGGCGTTTCCCACGTGAACCCGCATTTCGGGGATTTGTTGCTGTAAAACTTCATTTCCAAATTTTTAGACATTTTGCCCCCTCCAATCAATTTTTGTTATTGTCAGCTTACCATAATTGCCCGGCAAAGACAACTTAAAAAACATCCGGACGCACGTTTACCATGTGCCCGGATGTCTATCAGAAAATATTAATTTTTCACAAAAACACTTGCAAATTTATAAATTACACTATATAATACGCGCAACAGGAAACGTGAAATGACGCCATTCATCGTAGGCGGCAGGCGAGAGATGCTGGAACATCCCCCGCCCTGCATATGTGCAACACCACATACACAATGGGAGTACCCCACACCTCAGACTATTATACGACAAACCTCCCAACTTCGCAAGTCGTATTTCCATGCTGTGTATGTAAGCCGCGTTAGCGCGGCGCGGTCATACGCGGCATTTTTCGTTTCCTGGGGAGCAAGACCCGCCGGAGTGCATACGCGGCACTGGTTTAGTTATATTTGTTATGAAAACAATATTAACGATAAGCAAAGCAAAGAGACCTGCCTAAATATAAGGCGGGCATAATCTAATACAAGAAATATTTAGGCGGGAACGGTAGCAAGCTCAGGTGACCAAC
>WQWC01000010.1 GCA_009785525.1 Oscillospiraceae bacterium
GCGCTCGTAGCGGCAAAAAAAGCCGACCTGATGCCGTGCGCAATAAAGTATACCATAACAATCCCGGACTTACACCTCGTTTTCATTCATCGGGGTGTAACGCAGCTTGCATGAAGTTTATTTAGTGCAATATGAGGATGGTTGGTGGCAGCGTGTGCCATTCACGAAAGAAATGGGTTTTAGCCTGCCTCTCATCTCAATTCACAGCGGCGAGATCAAACAATACAACATAGATTGGGGATGGCATGGAGAACTCGCAGCCGGCAGATACATGTTTATCCGCGATTTCGATCGTGATTTCACTTTTGATTTGGAATTTGTGATGATCGAATTCACCATAGACGAAAACACGCCGTAAAAGGAAGAGGCCGGATAGGCCTCTTCCTTTTACGGCAAAACACCCGGCTCTGCGGAGCCACCCTCTTTACAAAGCGGGCAGGGACTGACTTTACATGTTCTTTGCCCTCTTTAGCAAAGAGGGTGCCAACCGCAGCCGGCGGGTGTTTTGGCCTCCGTCATCCTAATCCAACGGCAATATATCAATAATCACAAGCTCATCATCCACAACCACAGCAACTGACAACGTCTCATTTTCAAATAGATAGCCGACGCGTTGGCGCGTGAACACAAAACCGGTTTCGATCAAAAGCGCGTGATAATCCGCAATTGCTTGCGTCAGCGCGGCACTTGTACCCGACCAGATGTATTCGCGGATTACCCGCCCATCGTCTTCCGGGCCGGTGTAGTCGGACACGGACACGCCGGTGAGCCAGCCGAAATCCGCAAGGGACGGGAAGTCGCTGTAAAACTGCAGCACGCGTTCAATGCGTATATTTATCGTTGCTCTGTAATAGTCACCTTCAACCGTGATGATTTCGTAATCGTTTGTGAATACGACGATGAGGTCGTCAATTTCTTCAAGTTGGAAACCGAGGGCTGTCAGTGCTTTTTGATAATTCACCATCGCAACGGCAAAAAGTTCCGCGCCTTGGAAGTCGAGTATGCTATATTGGAAGCGACTGCGAATCAGATTTGAAGTTGCGCTTTGCGGAACCGCCCCTGTGAATCTGCCGAAATCCACTACGTGGAAAGGCCCGGAGTAAATTGGAAAAGCAAACGTGTCCTCAATCGAAATATCGGCATCAGGATTAAGGGGCCTTGCGCGGTCAATAAGGGCAACATTTGCAGAGTCGATGAAAACGCCAAGGGCTTCACCGCGATCATTTAAAAGTACGCTGCCGGGATATTCTGTTTGGACCGAGACCAGTAATCGACGGCTGTGGCCTGCCCCCATAACGGCGGAGATTATGCCTTGAGATATAACGCCGCCGCGTTCAAAAGAACTTGACATCGAAAACACAGTCTCACCTTGCCGTATTGTTGAAGTGTCGGCAAGCGCGAGATAACAGAATCCGGTGCCGGGGACTCGTATGAGCGCGAGGTTATTTGCGGGATCGGTGTCAAGTATGACGACAGGATGCGACCAATCCGAGTTGCTGGTGATTACCTGGCTTGAGTTGGAGATGAGCTCAAAGCTCGTAATCGCAAGTCCGTAATCGGATATAAAGAACGCGTTTCCGCGCCTTGAATGATCACCGGTAAAAGCATATGCTTGAATCTGGAACACGGCGGGGGAGGCTATTTCAGCAATCTCCGCCGCCGACAGGGTTGCACCGCTGCCCTCATGGCCTCCTATAGGTTCCACACTGCGTCTCGCTGGTTCGGCGATACGCACGATGATCGCCGCGATTTCCGACCGTCTTATGTTAGCGTCCGGATTAAACGTACCATGTCTGTCACTGCCCGAAAGGACTCCGGCGCGGTAGAGCATGTACACAGCAGATGCGTAATCGGCGGTGATTGCTACATCGGGAATCGCACCGTCGGCAACCTCACGAATCGGCGCGAAGGACCCGGGCGGCAGTGCGTGTTGGAAAATAACCGCCACCTCTCGCCTGGTTGCGAAGGCATTGGGATTGCCGAAGTGAGTCTCGATAATGCCGTTATCCAGCGCGAAATTGATATACGGTTCAAACCACGGCGCACCGGGGCGCAGGGACAGCTCCGGCAGGGCGCCGGCTGAGTATATACTGAAAATCCGCGCAGCCAGCGCTATAGCTTGACCTATCCTAAGATTGTCACTGGGCGAAAACGTGGCGTCAGAGCTGCCTTGAATCAAACCGAATTCATAACCCTGCCGCACGTAAGACGCAAACCAATCTGACACTGAAACATCGGTGAACTGATCGCGATACGTATTCCTGACGCTGAAATTAGAATACGAAGCAGAGGCAATTGCGGCGGGGATCAGGCCCATGATAATCACGATACAAAGGCAAACAGCTGTTAAGGTACGTCTTGTTTTCATTTAAATTACCTCCCAAAATATTCGACAAAATTCGACATTGACATATTATATGTATTTTAGCATTTATTACAAAGCTATGTCAAGAAATCTATTGCCGTATAGCGGGAAAGATGATAAAATTTATTTTGTTCATAGCATTTTAGAAAGTGGGGAAGATGTGTTGCGTCTCATATTCGTTGAAGGTGTTTCAGGCGTCGGAAAGACAAAGCTGACGCAAAAATTATGTGATAAATTGAGCGAAATGGGCTATTGCGCCAGATGTTATCTTGAAGGTGATTTTAAAAACCCCATTGATTTTTACTGCACGGCATATTTTAAACAACACGAATATGAGAATTTGATTGCAGAATTTCCTGATTATTTAGACGATATTGCAAGCAACACAATAGTTGCCGAAGACGTAAGACTCGTTCGATATTATAGCGGAGAGACTGCCTTATTTGACGAGCCTTTGTTAGATATACTCAGCAAGCACGAGCTTTGCATTAACCCAAGCAATCCTGTCCCCATCTCAGAATTTTCACGCGTGTATAAATTGGTGTGGGAAGCGTTTGCGGAAAATCAAAATATTTTCCCCGGCTTTTTGCTGTTCGACGGTTCTTTGTTTCATCATCCTATCAATGATTTAATGGGTAACTATAATGCTTCACTTGACCAGATCATTCATCATGTAAATACACTTGCCAAATCCGTAAAACTACTTAATCCGCGAGTGGTCTATCTTTCGGCGAATGATGTTGCAGCGCGATTAGAAAAAGCGAGAGTTAGCCGTAAACAAACTCCGCCATCAGAAACACAAATACAGTTTTGGAAAGACCGCAAGCAAACGGATATGGAGATAATGCGTCAACTTTCAATACCATATAGTGTTTACGATATTTCAAATGAAAATTGGGATTCAGAGATTGACACAATGGTTACGCGTATCTTAAATAAAGACACAGATGAATAATGACGGCGTAAAAGTAGGTTTAAAGTATCAAATTATACAAATGAGAGAAGGTTACAATTATGCGAGATATCACATACACCACCGCTGATGCGTTGAACGACGCGTTGGTCAATGCGGGAGTGGACTGCGTGTTCATAAATTTCGGCACCGATTATCCGCCGATTATCGAGAGCTGGGCGAAAGCGGAAGCCCATGGCAGAAAAATCCCGCGCGTGATTATTAGCCCGCATGAGTATCCGGCGATCAGTGCGGCGCAGGGATACGCACAGATCACCGGGAAAGCGCAGGCGGTGTTCGTGCATGTTGATGTCGGTACGCAGAATCTGGGCGGGGCGGTGCATAACGCCTTCCGCTGCCGTGTGCCTGTTTTTATATTCGCGGGACTATCCCCGTACACGATGGAGGGGGAACTCCATGGCGGGCGGAACGCGGCGATACAGTTTATACAAAACGCCGCTGACCAGGCCGGGATTGTCCGTGGATATACAAAGCTGAATTACGAGTATCGCAGCGGGCAGAACATCCAGCAGATGACGTATCGCGCACTGCAAATCGCCGAAAGTGAGCCCGGCGGCCCTGTCTATATGACAGCGACGCGTGAGGTTTTGGAGGAAGCGGGCGTCGATATCAACGCCGACCTTAGCCTATGGAGCAAAGTTTCGCCGCTGGCGCTAGATGATAAGTCGGTGAAAATCCTGACCGATGCGCTGACCCGCGCGAAAAAGCCGATGATTATCACGTCGTATCTGGGCCGGAACACAGAATCGGTCGGGGAGCTTGTAAAGCTTGCAGAGAAGCTCGCAATCCCTGTCGTGGAGGTGAATGAGCAGGCGTACATGAACTTCCCCGGTGACAATCCGCTGCATTTGGGATTTGACTCACATGACTTGATTGCAGATGCAGACTTGGCACTTGTAATAGACTGCGATTTGCCGTGGATACCGTCACGCGCCGCACCCAAAGAGGATTGCCGTGTGTTTTATCTGGACGCTGATCCGTTGAAAGAGGATATACCGCTGTGGTACATTAAAGCGGAACGCTTCATGCGGGCGGATTCATACACTGCGCTCCGGCAGATCAATACGGCGTTAGATTCTGCTGTGGCAGATGCGGCAGTTATCGAAACGAGGCGGGCGACAGTCCACAACATACATAAACAACAGCGGGGGAGCTGGATCGCCGAGGTATCAGAGGCGGAAAATCACATAACACCGGAATTCCTGACCATGTGCGTGCGGGAGATTATAGACGATGATACGGTGATACTCAACGAAACGATCACAAACCGCGCGCCGACAGACAGGCTTCTGCCGAGGAATAAACCGGGTACGCTGTTCTCGAATGGCGCAAGCTCACTGGGTTGGCATGGCGGCGCGGCAGTGGGGATGAAGCTGGCGTGTCCGGATAAAGACGTCGTCGCCCTCTGCGGGGATGGGACGTATATCTTTTCCTGTCCGACGGCGGTGCATTGGATGGCGGCGAAATACAACACACCGTTTATGACGGTGATATATAACAACCAAGGCTGGAATGCGCCGAAGCAAATAACAACCCGACAGCACCCGGATGGGTACGCCGTGAGGGATAACAACTTTTGGACGAGCCTAAATCCTCCCGCAAGACTTGATCTGGTGGCGGAAGCCGCAGGCGGAGCGTTCGCCAGAACAGTCGAAAATCCGAAAGAGTTGAGAAAAATTCTGGCAGAAGGCTGGGAAGCTGTCAGACAGGGCAGGGCAGCAGTGATAAACGTAATGCTGCCGTCAGTGTGATGCAACATGTAGGGGCGGCCGTCCCCGGTCGCCCGTGGGCGCACAATGTGCGCCCCTAAAAGGACGTTGCGCTGCGGATAGAAGGAGGTAAAAATATGGTTACGCGCAAAAAGTTAGCCGAAATAGCCGAAGCAGAAGCGCAAAGATGTTTCCATGGATCAGTTATGCAGACAGAGCATAATCTGCACCCGATTATCAGTCCTTTCCCTTGGTTTGACATAGAGGAAGCTGACAGAAAATGGTGCGCGGCATTCGTTTACTATTGTTGTTTGAAGGCAGGTTTCAAAATCCCCATCCGACCGACCGAGTGCCGCTCATGCAATCTCGCGGGATGCGGCGCTTGGGAGGAATTAGCAATAGCAGATGAGAACATCATGTATATCCGGGACAGCAATTTTGCGCCCGAAGCCGGTGATATCGTCCTATATGACAGGGTGTGGATTGATGTTGAACATGACCATATCGGTATTGTCATCGAAAACAAAGCGGATTCAATAATCGCCGCCGAGGGCAACCTCAATAATGTTTCGGGTGTGATTGAGCGCAAAAAGGATTCGCATATTCGGGCTTATATTAGGTTGCCAGATGATTATGAGTATGAAAACGGCGGGTAGTCAATCTATCCCGCCGCTTGCTGTTTATTTCAAGTACTTATCCAAAAATCCAAATATCCGTTCAACGCTTTCCTCACCCGCGTAACCGGGGTCGGCGTGCAGGAACTCTTCGCTTAAATCCAACTCTGTCTCGACGCCCAGGGCTTGGAGTTTTTCATACAACTCCACAGCCTGCTGGTACGGGATGATTGGGTCATGTCTCCCGTGCTGAAGCAACATGGGCGGAACGCTGGGATGAACATTGTCGATAGGATTGGCGAATCTCAGGAGGTTGAGAATAAGCTCCGGGTCAACGCCGAGCAGAAGCTCTAACGCTCCCTTGCTGCCCGGAGGATATGCGCGTGCGAATCCGGATTCGTCGTAGTGAGTATGTGTCTTTGTAAAATCAGTCGGCCCGAATTGATTTACCACAGCTTTCACGCAGCATGTGTGCCCACCGGGAGCGCTGTCAAATCCGGGTTGATCCAGTGTGAATGCGGCCATCATGGCGAGATACGCCCCGGCGGATGCACCGCAAAGTGCCGCGCGTGAGGAGTCCAGCAGATATGTTTCCGCATTCTGTGCTACCCAGCGCAGCGCGGACTTGATATCGAACATATTTTCCGGATACAGCACGGCGGGACATAGTCTGTAATTCAGGCTGACAACGGCGTATCCGCGATTAACTCCGCCAATAAATGGGACGACTTGCACGTCTCCCTTATCCCCGCGTGTAAATCCGCCGCCGTGGGCGAAGAGTATGATGGGAAAAGGCCCGTCGCCTTCGTTCGGCAGATAGATATCAAGCAACTGGCGCGGGTCTTCGCCGTACGGGCAGTTTAAAAATTTGCGTCTGATATCGGAAACATCCAGCGTAAGCTCACCCAACCGGGCGAACATTCTCTCAACCTCGTGAGGCGGCATAATATTGATTTCATCCATGGTTTGAATAAATTCCTTTCAGCGGGAGTTATCCCAATAGCGATTAAATGGGTCACTTTGCAGGATCACTTTGATTTAATCAAACAACTCGGAGAGTTTTTTAAGTACCGGTACGATTTCAAGCTTCTGCGGACAAGCCTGCTCACACGCGTTGCAGGAGATACATTCTTTAGCGGGCGCACCCCAATGGCTTGCCATTCTGTATGCGTGTTCGATATTGTTTGTCGTGTTGTATACCAGATAGTTATTATAAGCGTCCAGCATTGACGGGATCAAGATTTTTGACGGGCACTCCTCGCAATAATTGCAGCCCGTGCAGCCGATACGCGGGATTGATTGGAAGATTTCGACAGCACGAGTAACTGCGGCCAGCTCATCCTTTGACAGCGGCTTGAAGTCCGCGAATGTCTTGATATTGTCCTGCATTTGCTCAAACGTACTCATTCCGCTTAACGATACGGCGACGCCTTCAAGCCCGGCGGCGTATCTCATCGCCCAGGATGCCGCCGAAACGCCCGGATTTGCCTCTTTCAATTTGGCAGTCGCGGGATTGTCTTCCGATGCCAGCATACCGCCCTTTATCGGCTCCATGATGAATATCGGCACGTTATGTTTCCGCGCGACCTCATAGATGCCGCGTGACTCAACTTTCGGATTTTCCCAGTCGATATAATTGATCTGCAGCTGGACAAAATCCACATATGGGTGTTTTGTAAGTATTTCCTCAAGGTCCGCCGGTGTGCTGTGAAATGAGAAGCCTATATTTTTGACAGTACCTTTTGCTTTCAGAGCCTTGATAAAGTCCCATGCACCCCAGCCTTCGCCTCTCTCGGCAGATGTTTTCGCGTCAAGTCCGTGAAGCATGTAATAGTCGATGTAATCGACACCGAGATCTGTTATAGAGGATCTGAATTGATCTGGAATTTCTTTTTCAGACTGCATAACACGTAAATTCAATTTTGTGGCAACTTTGAACTTTTCGCGCGGATGGCGTTTTACCACGGATTCGTTTACCGCACCCTCTGTCCTGTAGACGAAAGCCGTGTCAAAATGTTCGCCGCCGTTTTCGATAAAGGCATCGACCATTTTGTTTATTTGCGCCATGTCGAAACCCTCACCCTTACGGGGCAGGCGCATGAATCCGAAACCGAGTTTCTTCATTTCATTCATTTTCACAAGCTCCTTAGTAAATTTTCTGCTATTATACATTCTTCTTTCGGATTTTGGAAGAGGTTTTAGCGAATTTCCCCTGAAAACCGAAAATTGATTTAATCCACGAGATATCCTGCGAGTCAATGGAGTCTGTGACAGCCAGAAAAGCGGCGTAAGCGGCGACTGATAGCACGATATGCAACGTGACCGACACAGCGCTCGAATCCAGCGGCAATCCAAGCGACCGCAACGAAAAGACGGCAACGCTGATGGCTCCCGCGGCGCAGAATACCGATTTGACTATGCTGACAACAGAAAATCTGATCTCGGTAATCCGAGACAGCCGGTGAAGGCTGAGTGCGAAATTAAACACCTCGGTAAATCCGATCATAAACAGGTATCCCATGACAGCAAATGTAGGTAAAAGAAAATAGACAAGCAAAACGCTGATAAGCGAATCGATTATATTCACTTTCATTGAATATATCTGCTGACCTAGCCCGCGCAACATGCCGTCAATCACGGTGTCAAGGTACATTATCGGCATCAGAAGCGACAATATTCGTATGTACCGTCCTACATCGGTGTTGTTGTATATCGAATACCCAAGCTCCCCGGAAAACCGGAAGAGGATCGCCGTTACGCCTATCGAAAATAAGAGACATAATCTTAACGTCCGGCTAGTCAACGCAGAGATCACATCCCGCTGATTGCGGACTTGCGCTTCGGTAAGCTCCGGCACAAGCAATTCCGCCAGAGAATAGAACAGCGCCGATGGGAACATGATAACAGGGAAGACCATGCCCTGTACGATGCCGTAATCTGCCAACGCCTGTTCCGCCGATGCGCCGGATCTTCGCAGTCCGCGCGGGACAAGCAGATTCTGAACGGTAGACAAAGCAGTGCGGGCATAGGCGGATAACGCCAGCGGCAGGGAAATCCGTAGCATACGATTTGTCATGCCGCCTGTATCTCTTCCAAATTTAGGGAATTTGCGCACATCGAATTTATAGAGCAGGTATAAAAAAATAAACGAACAGATTTCACCCAATGTACCGCCCATGACAATAATGGCGCAGGCCGTGCGTAGATCATAGCTGTAGCCGATTGACAGTGCGGCAACAACAAATGAGATACGGATAACTTGCTCAACAATCTGCACCGACGCCGATTTTATCACTCGGCTGACAGCGGTAAAATACCCCGCGAGTACGGCAGACAGAGAAAACGCCGGAAGACTCAATGCAAGCAACCTGAGTGACAGTACCGTCCTGTAGTCGCCGATGATCGTGCCGCCGATATAGTCGGAGCCGAACCACATCGCGGCCATCGCGGCAGTTCCGAAAGAGGCGGAGTAGATCAAACATCTTCGCACCGCGGGCTTCACCCCGCCAGGGTTGTTTTTGCCGAGTTCTTCCGACACAAGCCGGGTAGTCGCGAACCGTATTCCGGACAGGGCAAACGTTGTGGCCAGCATACTGACTGACATGATAAGTTGGAAAAGCCCGATCCCGGCGGCGCCGATTTGCCGCGACAAATAAACCTGAAAGGCCATACCCACCGTGCGCATAAGAAATGCCGTGGCGGTAAGTAAAATCGTATTGTACAGCATCGTTCTGCCGCGCTTCATAGCAATCCCCCTGACATGTTTCGCGGTTGCCGCGAAGCGGCGAGCGAAACGTTTGCGCAGGGCGAATTTATTTCGCCCGTCCGCGCGTCAAATAAACTGCTATAATCATATGGCGGCAGATGTGCCGACATGTCCCTAAAATTGGGGGACCCGTATCATTTGTAAGGACACACTGCGGGCGACCGCAGGTCATCCCTACCCAGCTGCCTTTTTTATTTTTTCATATACATCCGGCAGATTTTCCTCAATATTATACGCCCTGCCGTCGGGGCCGACCCAGATGTGGAAAGTCTCAGCGGTATTGATTATCTTACCGGACTCGTTAAAAATCTCGTACACAAGCTGGAGCTTACGTGGTGCGAACGTTCCGATTTTGGTAACAACCGTAAGCGTTTGCGGATAAGTCGCCGGGGCTTTGAACTGCAAGTGCAGATCAACCACGGCGGGATTCACCGACAATTTGTTCATGTCGCTGAATGAAAATCCCATTTTGCGGAAAAAATCCATCCTCGCAGATTCGTACCAAACGGGGTATATTGAATGATGCACCACCTGCATCATGTCACAATCGGGATAACGGACTTCAATAGTGGTTTTTGTCTGCATTTATGTGTCTCCTTTTGAGTCAACTATGTCAGGGATGCGCAGGGACGCGTCCTGTAATACACAGCGGCCCTGTAGGGGACACCGTCCCCTACAAAACCATTGGGAATATGGCCTGAACCATATTCCCAAATATGCGGAAAACAAATCAATTCTCTTTAAAAAACAGCAAATCTTTCTGTTGAAGGCTGAGTCTATCGGCAATCATTGCAATAAACTCACTGTTTGTCGGTTTGCCCTTGATATTTGACACAGTGTAGCCGAAGAATTTTTGCAGAGTTTCAAGGTCTCCGCGATCCCAGGCGACTTCAATAGCGTGTCGGATGGCGCGTTCGACCCTGCTCGGAGTTGTCGAAAACCTTTTCGCGACTGTCGGATACAAAATCTTTGTAACGGCGTTTATAACTTCCATGTCGTTGATAGTCAAAATTATTGCCTCACGAAGATACTGATAGCCTTTAATATGAGCCGGGACACCGATTTCATGTATAATCCCGGTTACAAGTGCTTCAAGACTCCGCCCCGCGCGTGATATTCGTATGCCGCCGGAGGCGTCCGCCATATGCTCACCCCGCAATTTGCTGGACACCATGCGAATGCGTGAAAACAGCGCCGGGATATCGCAAGGTTTCTGCATAAAATACGACGCGCCGAGGTTAGACGCTTCCATCAACGTATGCTCACTTGAAAAACCGGATATTACTATAACGGCCGGGCGGTCATTATCCGGGATTTCCCCAAGCTTTTCTAATAGCCCGAGTCCGTCAAGCCCTGATAAAATCAAGTCTATCAGCATTACATCGGTTTTTTGGGATTTTGCCATCGCAAACGCCTGGATACCGTCGCCGGTCAGGCCGGCCAGCTCAAAATCCCCTTCTGCAACTAGTTGGTCGGCCAGCAGGGTACGAAATTCCTCACCGGCATCGGCAATAATGACTCTCGTTTTGTTTTCCATCGAATCTCCTCCGTATAATAAAATTCATCACGGCTTGGCAATGTATTTTTTTATCTGCGGCCTTGTCAAATAATTTAACACAAAAAGAGGGGCTTTGCAAGAGGAAAATGGAAATTAATTCAAAAATATTCCAAATTCAACAGCGCGATACCGCAAAAACTCAGATGTGACAAGGGTTAACGCGGCGCAAATTATATAATGAAGAAACAAGTTTTGACAGGAACAATAAAAAATACATGATTGACATCAAAAAATCGCGGTACGGCTGATATCCGTTTATTTTCAAATCCAAGTGAGAAATATATTGTCACAAAAATGTGTGGTTTTTATATTTTTCAAGGACATATTAAGCTTGTTCACAAAAAGAGCTACAAGAATTTCAAACAGGAGAAATGAATGGAGATTATACGAATGCTCCATGTGAGAGGAAAACATGGAGCGTGGATATATGAGCGCTAAAAAATTTAAAAGCGGCATTATCAGTTTTTCAATGTGCCTGATAATCCTATCGTTGGCATCCATAAATGCACAAGCCGTGGAAAAGCAACTTATACCGCTTGGAGGAACAGTCGGCATAAGCCTTTCATCCGAAGGTGTGGTGGTAGTCGGAATACCGGACAAAATGCGGGACGAAGGGGACGAATCCCCGGCAAAGGCGGCCGGAATCAGGGCGGGGGATATAATTAAAGAAATCGACTCGAAAAAAATCGAGTCAAAAGAAGATGTGAAAGAGGTAACAAAAAGTCTTGACGGATCCCCGGTTTCCATAGAAGTGCTGCGGAACAAACAGCCGCATAAGCTTACGTTAACTCCATATAAGTGCGAGGACGGTACTTTTGAGCTTGGAGTATGGATGCGCGACGGCATCGCGGGAATTGGCACCATGACGTTTTATGACCCGCAGACAGGACTTTTCGGGGCGCTTGGGCATTCTATCAGCGATTCGGAATCCGGCGTCATCGTTCCGCTAAAAGACGGTATTATCGCAAAAGCGTCGGTTCAGGATGTTATAAAAGGCAAGCCGGGTGTGCCGGGGCAGTTGAGCGGCGATTTTGATTTCAGCGATGTGCTGGGTAAAGTCACATGTAACGCCGGGTGCGGTATTTTCGGAATCTTGGAGCAGGCAGACCTAGCAAAAGGCAAGGAACCGATACCGATCGCCGCCGCCGATGAGATACGCACAGGCCCGGCAGGGATATTGGCCAACGTCTCCGGCAGTGATATCCGGGAGTATAAAATCGAGATTTCACGAGTATACACAGGCGCCGAGGCGGCAGACCGCAACATGATGATTACCGTGACGGATCCGGCGCTTATCGAAAAAACCGGCGGCATAGTACAAGGGATGAGCGGCAGCCCGATAATTCAGGACGGCAAATTGGTCGGTGCGATCACTCATGTGTTGATCAATGACCCGGCGCGAGGTTTTGCGGTATCGGTGGAAAAAATGCTGAACGCCGCGCTTGAGGGCGTGGACAGGAAAGCGGCGGCGTAGATTAAAAAACAGGGCATAACGCCCTGTTTTTCTTGTGCGATATTTATTATGAAGGGTTTTCCACTTGCAAAGTACATTATTACTCTAGCTAGTTTGACGACGCATTACCAAAACAACTGGCTGAATCATTAAGAAACGATATAACTGATAGGAAGTCTATTGTTGTTGTTTGGGCTACCCTTATACGAACTTGAAGCTGGTATCAGCAAATATATTGACCGCCTTAACCGTAAGCAAAATTTTGAATAAGTATCACTAATAAAAAACCACATCCCATTTTTTGCATAAATGCTAGATGTGGTTTTTTAAAATTATTGAAAACAAACATTACCATTCACACCGGGGTTTAAGGTGAGTTCCCAGGCTATTGATATCCGCTTCTTTGCAAACAGATGATAGAATTTTCAGAATCTCAATTCTTGTATGGTCAAACTAAGTTGCCATTTCCCTATCGCTGAAGCAATAATACCCACCAGGATTCAGCTTAAACATATTGTCACGCTCTGCAATTTTCAGTCTATGATTAATTGCAACGAGCATATCCACTATTGTTCCGAGTTTATCACGCCATTCGCTATTAACGAGCATCGATTTACCTTCTGCCGTTTTTATCGGAGTCCTGTCACGAGTTCTTTGCACTCCAGTATTCAAAGCAATGATTGTATCCTCAATCGCATTGTAAAAATCATCCATAGAACCTTCTTGATTTATCTTATGTTGAAATGCCGGACGGTCAAAGCACTGAACATAGAACTTAATCAGTTCATTGTCGTTCGTTGATGATGTATGTGATGTATTTGTCGTCATTTCAGCACGCGCAATATCTTCCGCTGCTTTTTTCCATGCCGAAAGTAGCTCTTTAGTGTATCGGATAACATCGTCATCAATTATCTTTGCGCAGGTTTGACACAACCAAATACCATTATCAAACGAAGCACGTTCTTGTGAACTCATAGACATGTCATATCGAGGCCCGCCTGGAGAAGCGGCACATATGTGAGATGCAACCCCAATATTTGTATGTTTCAAAATATCTTTATCGCTTGGCCCGCTTGTTGGTTTTCTACAATCTGGATTGCTACATTTTACGCCCACGCGCTTTGCAAGTGCCTCTTTTACTTTTGGGCTAAAATCATCACGTTTACTCATGAACTTAAATCCTCCCAATCTCAAAGCATACTGTTTTTATCAAAAAACCTTCTCTATATTATAACGTAAATTTCTTAATTTTGTTTCATTCCCAAAAAAATATCAGCCCCAAAGTCTTAAATTCTGGGACTGGGCTGCGGAGGGAGCAGAGACGATTGCAGCGTTATTTCCGCCCTTCACAGCACAACCCATAATTATGGTTGCCGTTTCTATCTACTATGTGATAACCACTCTTACCCGAACGACAGCACGCAGGACACTGAAATGTTCCAACGCTGGGTTTATCAGAGACAAGAATAAAAGGATATCCGTCTATGAACTGATTTTTCTGGGGCATGATTGCACCCTCCTCTTTTCGACATTATTACTTATACAGATAAAAGTGTTTTCGTAACAGCAAATGTGAGCAAGTTTACAAAAAGTTCATTTATCAGCAAGAGTCATATTCCGGGACATGCATAAATAAAATTACATAGGACATGCAAAGGAGAGGGTACATATGCCTGAATTAAACGATAGAACATCCCGATTTGATGGGGCCGCGCTGTTGCTACCGCAAGGGCTCAGACAGCGGGTGCGTGAATTGGGGCGGCAGGATAGGGAAAAAGTGGAGGAAATAAGAATCCGGACAGGCCAGCCAGTATCGGTGCTTTTGCCGGAAGGTGAGAAGACGCTTGCCGGGGATAAAGTGACCCGCCGTGATCTTGACGGATTGCTTGATATCGCAACAGGCGCGTCAGCTTATTCAGCACGTGACAGTATTCGCGCGGGATTTATCACCGTGCGGGGCGGTTACAGGATCGGACTGTGCGGAACGGCGTTGACTCAGGACGGCGGCGTTGCCGGATTCAGGACGCTTTCGTCGGCCGCAATACGTATCCCGCGTGAGGTGACCGGTGTGGCGGAAAAGATACTAAAAGCAGTTGCGCCGGGCGGAGAGTTCAACTCAACACTGATAATCTCCCCGCCCGGCACCGGCAAGACGACGCTGTTGCGGGACTTGGTCAGAATACTCTCCGATGGTGATAATATGTCAGGCCGCGATGGATTGCGTGTTGCGCTTGCCGATGAGCGAAGCGAGGTCGCGGCTGTTTTCGATGGCATCCCCCAAATGTATGTCGGCCGCAGAACTGATATCTTGGACTCGTGCCCGAAAGCCGAAGCTGTAATGATGTTACTGCGGGCGATGAATCCGGAAGTGATCGCGCTGGACGAAATCACGGCGCCCGAGGACATAAAGGCGATAGAATCGGCGGCGAATTGCGGCGTAAAACTTTTGGCGACAGCGCATGCGACTGATATAAACGACCTGTTCAGGCGTGAGATGTACAAAAAACTGCCCCGTATGTTCCGCAAAGCAGTGGTGATATCAAAAACAGGCGGAAACTGGAATTATGGCGTGAGCGATATGGAGGGGTCGGGATGATAAACGCAATCGGCGCGGTGCTGTTGATTGGCGGTACCGCAGCATTCGGACTCAGCGGCGTGTTTCGGCTGAGGGCAAGAAGCAGAAATCTGGCTACCATCACCGGCGCGCTCGGCGTAATGCAGAGCGAAATATGTGATCGCTTAACACCAATGTCAGAATTGTTGAGCCAGCTTTCGGAAGAAGCGGGCTATCCGGCGTCGCTGTTGTTCAAAAACGCGGAAGAGAAAATGAAATCCGGACTTGGCGGCGTGAGCTTCGCGACAATATGGCGGCAAGCGGTATCCGAAACTCCGGAACTTACGTTAAAGCGCGAGGAAGAGTCAGTTTTGCACGAACTCGGCCAAAGTCTTGGCAGATACAACGCGAACCAGCAGAAGCGGGCGTTGGAGTATGCCGAACGCAAGATGGAAGAATTCTGCAAAAAAGCCGATGCCGAACGCGACGCGAATTCCAAGCTGCACGCGTTCCTGGGCGTGACCGCCGGGGTCTTTGCGGCAGTGATACTTATTTAAGGGATTTTTGCAAATGAACATTGATCTAATATTCAGAATCGCGGCTGTCGGCATACTTGTGGCTGTTTTAGACATGCTGCTGACAAAATCCGGGAGGGGGGAGCAGGCGCTGCTTACAACAATCGCCGGACTTGTGGTGGTGCTTGTGATAATTGTCCAGGAGATCAGCAATTTATTTGAGTTGGTGCAGACTCTTTTCGGATTTTAAGAAGCCATGGATATATTGCTAAGGGTGGCGGCGGTCGCTGTGGCGGGATCAGTCATCGGCCTTGTGTTGAAGAAGACGCGCCCTGAAATGTCGTTACTTGTTACAATCGCACTAGCGGTTTTTGCCGTGTATCTGGCATTTGAAATCGTGTCGCGCATTATCGGATTTATCAGGTCGCTCTCAGACATGGCAGGGATATCTCCGGCTGTGATATCGGTTGTTTTGAAAACTGTTGGTATAGCGATAATTACAAAAATATCTGCCGATATTTGCCGTGACGCGGGACAAGGTTCCGTGGCCTCCGGGGTTGAGCTTGCAGGGACAATCACGGCGGTATATATATCACTGCCCCTACTGGAGTCAGTGATTAGCATGATACATTCATTGCTTTGAATAGCCGTAGGTTGTTGCGTAGGGGCGCGCATTGCGCGTCCGCTGTATCCGAGTAATGAACGCCATTTCCAAGGCACGGATGGCCAATGGCCGCCCTACACTCAAATTCAGACAGGTGCTACAAATGAAAAAACTACTGCTTATAACCATAATCCTAATTGCGATTACATACACACTGATCCCCACAGCGATGGCCGTCGGTGAAGATGATACTTTCCGCCGCCAAAGTGACTCGCTGGAGCTGCGCGGGCTTGAGGACGCCCTCACAGGGGAGGCGGACGAGTTACTTGGGGACCTTACGGTGATGGACAGCTTGAACGTGGACAGGGGGCTCTCCCGCTTGCTTGGTGCCGTGAGGCAGCGGGCCGGGAATATACTGCGAAGCGGATTGCGGGATGCGGTACTTATCGTGTTGATAGCAGTGCTATGCTCGCTTGTATCAACAGCGTTCGGCGGGACGGGGGCAAATTACGCCGTTTTGGTAGGGGTGCTTGCAATTGCTGCGGTGAGCGTTACAAGCGCGAATTCGTTTATTGGCCTCGGCCGCCAGACGTTGAATGAGCTTGACGCGTTTTCAAGAATGCTGCTACCCGCCCTAACAGGGGCCGCCGCGTCGTCAGGCGCGATTACATCGGCGGCGGCGAAATACGCGGCGACGGTACTGTTTATGAATATAATGATAACGATTTCAAATGGCGTTATCATGCCGCTGATTCTGGCGTACATAGCGGTCAGCATAGCCGACGCGGTCTCGGTATCCTCAACGCTCGCGGGAGCCGGAGAGCTGCTGAAATGGCTGGCCAGGACGATACTGACCGTTTTGATAATCGCGTTTATTGCGTACATGGCGATAACGGGCGTTATAACCGGCACAAGCGACGCCGTCGCAATAAGGGCAGCGAAGGTTGCAATCTCGACAGTACTGCCGGTGGTGGGCAGTATAATCGCCGATGCGTCAGAAACCATGCTTGTCGGTGCGTCGGTCCTGCGCAATGCGGTAGGAATTTTCGGGTTGCTTGCCGTGTCTGCGATATGTATAATCCCGTTCCTGCGGCTGGGAATAAGCTATCTACTGTTCAAAGCCGCCGGGGCAATTTCCGGGGCAATTTCCGACAAGAAAATCGGCAGATTGGTAAACGCCATCAGCTCGGCATTCGGCCTGGCGCTGGCGATGGTGGGGGTATCTGCGCTGATGATGTACGTGTCGATTATATCGGTGATTCGATTCACGATTTAGAGCCGCAAACGCTAATTCCCGTATTGCCCGTCAACAAAAGGCAGAATCGCCCATGTGACGTCATCTGCCAAAACGCTCTTCAGCTCTATTTGGGGAGGCCACCCCGCTGTTGCGTCTTCACAGGGATATTCGCCGCAGTTGACGCATTTATCAATCCCCTTGCTTGCGGCGCACTTTTTTTGATGGCATTCGGATTTTCCGTCTATCCCCCCGGCGGAACAACCATTGCAGGGCGGAAATTCCGAATCCGGTTCATGTCCATACACACGGCGGATACGTTCTTTTAATTCCTCGCGAAATTCCTCGGTGATTGTATCGCCGGTGTAATGGACACAAAGGTCGCATCGGTGTCCGCAGTCGCTGTAGATTGCCTGCTCTTTCGGGAACGGTTTGCGGTTGGGCTTCTTTTTTATCATAATCATTTGCTTAACAGCTTCCAGTGTCTCTAAATTGGCAACAGGGATGAGCATCCATTTGCCATCATGGTATGTTTTGCTGTTATCGTAAATGTCCTGTATCTTCTGCGGAAATTCCCCGCGCTGCGCCTCGAATTTCTCACGCTCGGCCTTGCCAAAAATCACGAGGAAATCGAATCGGTCATCGCGTATGTAGATGGCCAGGATCGTTTTCCCGCCCCTGCGGAATTTCAGCTCATCCTTGCCGTTGTCCACTTCGTCCGCCACATACTTGCCCCGCATAAAACGCATGGTCTCCGCACTGACTTTTTGTAATTCGGTTTTTTTGCTCATTTCTCGCACTCCTTTTTGTTTCATTATACCACACAGAATATGACAACAGTGCGTCATATTAAAAGAGAGGTGACAAATTTGCTAGAAGCATTACGATCCTGGGTACTCGGCCTTGTCGGGGCGGGGATTATCACATCTATCTGCATGACGATAACGCCTGACGGGAAGGTGAAGAAAGTCGTGTCACTGGTTTGTTCGCTGGTGATTATACTGATGATGATAAACCCCGTCATAGGATTTGATTATGGCAGTTTTGCCCAAAATTACGCCCAGTTCCGCGCGGAAGCGGAGGAGATTGCGCGGGAATCCGCCGCCTTTAATGAAAAGCTTGCCGGGCTTATCATAGAGGAGGCATGTCAAGCATATATTTTGGACAAAGGTACGGAACTCGGGATACACGACCTCTCTGTGGATGTGTCGGTCAGATTAAGCGATGACGGGTACTGGTATCCTTACGCAGCAAGGCTCAGAACAGCTGCGGATAAACAGTTGCGGGATCAGCTGGGGATTATTATAGAAACGGATCTCGGTATTCCGCAGGAGGAGTTGATATGGAGTATGAACTATGAAGGATAAAGGCAAACACAAAAAAATAACAGATTTGCTGTCGAAGAACAAATATGTGCTGATTGTTGTGCTGGCCGGGGTATTTCTGCTCCTACTGCCAACGGGTGGAGGTTCTGACCGCAGTGGAGAAGCGCAGCCCGAAACACGGCAGGCGAACGCGGTGGTCTCGGAATTTTCGCTGTACGAACAGGAGCAACGGATTGCACACGCACTGTCACAAATAGATGGTGCGGGTGAGGTAACGGTTGTCCTGACGCTACGCTCCAGCGGACAACGGGTGCTGGCGCAGGATACCCGCAGCGCCGGCAGAAGCTCCGGCGGGGATACGGAAAACACCGAGCTGACAGAAAGCACAGTGATAATCTCAGCCGGGAGCCAACAGCAAAGTCCCGTAGCACTGAAATACATATATCCGGAGTATTTGGGCGCGCTGATAGTCGCTGAAGGCGCGGACAACGCAATAGTCAGGCTGGAACTGATGAATGCCGTGGCGGGCCTCACAGGCCTTGGCGCGGATAGAATAACGGTAACAAGGATGAGAAGCCAATGAAATTTATAAAAGGTTTCAACATATTTCGCAATTTCAATGTAGGGGTGCGCATTGTGCGTCCGTCATCGCCGGATCACGGACGGCCAATGGCCGCCCCTACACGGACATCGAAACGATCAATATTGAGGAGGGTAATACAGTTGAAAACATTTAAGAGGAACGCGGTAATATTGACGGTTGTGCTTTTCGTGTGTGTCGCGGCGTATCTGAACTGGTCATATAACAGGACGCCCGGTGACGATACAGAAGTTGCGGCGGATCCGCCGTTTGAGGAGATGCTGCAAGCATCGCCAATACCGCGGCCCCCGGTAGCGGCGGATGTTCAGGATACACCCGAGCACGCGCCTGAGGCGGGATTGTTCTATAGAGGCGGACAGGAAGCGCAGGCGGCTATATCGGATTACTTCGCGATAACACGAATAAACCGCCGCCAGTCAAGAGACGCAGCGGCTGAGACGTTAGCGACCGTCTCAGGAGTAGAAGGCGCGTCACAGGATGTTGTAGACGCGGCGCTTGCAAAAATTACAAACCTGGCAATGACAACAGCGGCGGAAGCGCAGCTGGAGAGTTTGATCATGGCCAAAGGGTTCGCCGATTGTGTTGTGTTCATTTCCGATGATGGGATCATGGTCACGGTTCCCGCCCCGCTGGAGGGATTATCAATGGCCGCCGTAGCGCAGATAACAAACGTTATTGTAACGGAAACGGATTTCAGGGCTGTGGATTTGCAAATAATTGAGGTTAAGTAGGAAATAGCTTTTATTTCCGTTGTGGGTGTGGTATAATACCCGCAAATCGGGAGAACCCGCCGGGGCATTGGGGGTTGTGGTAACGGGGCGTCGAGGACGCCGCCCCCTACAACATCTAACATTGATCAGGAGCGATGGAAATGGGAGATAACAAGGGATACATTAAAAGAACGGACGAAAAAGGCAGCGTCAATATTTCCGGGGACGTGATTGCCGTTATCGCCGCGAATGCCTCAATGGAAGTCGAGGGCGTACACGGACTGTTTGCCTCTCACGGAAAAGAAATCACAAACAAGATAGCGCGTAAGACAGCGTCAAAAGGTGTGAAAATCCAAGTCAACGATGACGATGAAATATCGCTAGATATTCAAATCGTAACCGAAGCCGGAGTCTCGATCAACGAGGTTGGGGCAAGAGTTCAGGACGCCGTGAAACTCGCGGTGGAAAAGGCGGCAGGTCTCACTGTCGGCGCGGTGCACGTGCATGTGTGCGGGACTGCACTGAAGAAAGATAAATAACATAAATTCGCGGTCGAGCGAGCCGCCCTGAAAAGGGGCGGCTTGCCGTTGCGTTGTACAGGGGGGTGGGTTCTTCGTCCTGTAGGGGACGCTGTCCCCAGCGTCCCGCCGCACCCCTCGTCCATCCCCCATCCCAATAGTACAACGGAACCAAGCAAACGGCGTATCAGGCAAAAACGGGACGCAGAGGACTGCGCCCCCTACAACGCCCTCCATTCTAAACACACAAAGGATAAAACAAATGACTAGAACCGACGCGAGAGAAATAGCGTTCAGGCTGATTTTCGCCCTTTCCGAGAACCCAACTGAGATTGAGGTGTTTCTCAGTCAAATATTCGACGAGGAGTATTATTCCAGATTAGCCGAAGAAGACGAGTTGTATCAATCCCAGCCGAGTGAAAAACAATTGGAATATATAACCAGACTCGTCACCGGGGTTTTTGAACATTCCGCCGAACTTGACGGGTATATCGAAAAATACGCCGTTGGCTGGAAGTTTGCCCGTATATCCCGGACTGCCGTGGCTATTATGAAAACAGCAATGTTCGAGGTTCTTTATATGCCAGATATCCCTGATAAGGCCGCCATCAACGAGGCAGTGGAGCTGGCGAAGCAGTATGAATCCCCGGAAACCGTGCCGTTTATAAACGGCGTTCTGGGGAGTTTCACGCGCACGGAGGTGTTTGATGGAGAATAAAGTCCTGTCCGTTAGCGAGGTGAACGGATATATCAAAAACCTGCTGGACTCGGACGGGCTTTTGGCAGAACTTTACGTCAGGGGCGAGCTGTCAAATTATAAAATGTACCCATCAGGACACCATTATTTTACAATTAAAGATTCTGAATGCGCGTTAAGATGCGTTATGTTCAAAGGCAGCGCGGCGAAATTAAGATTCAAGCCTGAAAATGGTATGAGCGTCATAGTCTTCGGCAGGGTGGCGGTTTATCCCAGGGACGGGGCTTATCAGCTATATGCAAACGCCCTCACGCTCGACGGTGTGGGGGATTTAGCTATGGCGTTTGAGCAGTTGAAAGAAAAGCTACAAAAAGAGGGGCTGTTCGATACCCGCCATAAAAAGCCACTGCCGCGATATCCGGGGACAATCGCAGTGATAACCTCTTCAGCCGGGGCGGCGGTACGTGATATTATACGTGTCTTGAAGGCACGCTGGCCGCTGACCCGTGTGATTGTTATGCCAGTCCGCGTACAGGGACTCGAGGCTCCGCCCGAAATCGCCGGGGCGATACGATACGCCAACGCGCATAGCGTGGCAGACTTAATTATAACCGGAAGAGGCGGCGGGTCGATAGAGGATCTGTGGGCATTCAATGATGAGCGTGTCGCCAGAGCCATATTCGACTCACAAATCCCAATAATCTCCGCCGTTGGGCATGAGCCGGATGTTACAATCGCCGACTTTGTCGCCGATTTGCGCGCCGCGACCCCATCAAACGCCGCCGAACTCGCGGTACCTGATATTGCCGAGGCAAAAGACGCGCTGGAGACGTCAGAGAGCAGAGTCACTCAGGCGATTCAGCGGGAGCTAATATCGCGCAGACAGCGGCTTGATGATTTAATAGGCAAACGTGTAATGCAAAGCCCGAAGTATTATATTGACGACAAGCGGCTGATGATAGATCACTTGCAGGACAAGCTATCCGGCGCAATGCAGCGGAGGATATACACCGAACGCGAGAAATACGTCCGCCTGGCTGCCGCACTTGATGCGATGAGTCCGCTGAAAGTTTTGGGCCGCGGATACGCGATAGCCCGGCGTGAAGATGGCAAAGTGATAAAAAAATCCGCCGACGTAAAGCCGGGAGATAGGATAACGGTGCGGATGAAGAAAGATGAGATAACGTGCGTGGTTGAATGAGACATGTAGGGGACAGAACACCCCGCAGGGCCGGGTGTTTTGTTTTCTAATTACCGAATTCATAATTACAAAGGAGCCAACATGGAAAAAAAAGAAAAATTAACTTTCGAGCAAGCCGCCGCGAGAATTGACGAAATCGTCCGTCTGCTGGAAAAAGGCGATGCGCCGCTTGATAAATCGCTGGCGTTGTTTGAGGAAGGCGCGAAGCTTATCAAAACCTGCGGCAAAATGCTGGACACGGCCGAGCAGAAAGTAGTCCGCCTGCAAAAAAGCGCGAACGGAGAGCCGGAGGAGCTGGAATTTGATGGGAATGAATGACAATTCCGTGATGGTACGGGAACTGGAATTGTGCCGTTCGGAGATTGAGAAACGACTGAGTGGTTATTTTACTGCGGAGACTGGGTACAAAACGCTGTTGGAGTCAATGCGATACAGCCTGCTTGACGGCGGCAAGCGGATCCGAGCGGTTGTGTGCGTGAAATTTTGCGAGGCAGCGTCCGGAAACATGGAAAACGCTTTCAATGCCGCGTGCGCGATTGAAATGTTGCACGCGTATTCGCTGGTTCACGACGACCTGCCGTGTATGGATGATGACGATATGCGGCGGGGCAAGCCGTCGAACCATATCAAATACGGCGAATGTACGGCGATTTTGGCGGGTGACGCACTACAGTCGGCATCGTTTGAAACGTTACTTGAATCTGCGTTGCCGCCCGATCGAGTTGTAGAAATGGCTCGGGTTTTCGCCCGTGCCGCCGGGCCATACGGAATATGCGGCGGGCAGTATTTGGATATATTTGAAAATGACAATGCTCCGGACATGCTTGCGGAAATCCACAAATTAAAAACGGCAGCGTTGTTTGAGGCGGCAGCCCAGCTCGGGACAATCGCCGGCGGTGGAACTCGAGAACAAATCCGGGCCGCGCTGGAATACGCTGAGGCGCTGGGATTGGCATTCCAGGCACGGGATGATATTCTGGACGACATGGCACAGGCGGAAGAATCCGAACGTGTGATCCGGCTGGAAACAGAAAAGGCTATCGCGGCAGTAACCGGCAAATTCCAAAACGTTGATTTTCTGATTTGGCTCGCGCAAATGTTAGCGGAAAGAAACTATTGAATATTTTCCGAAATATTGTTAAAATATTAATTTATAGCGGCGCAGTATCCTAGTCGGATCTGCCGTCTACCAGGAAGGGCCTAAAAATCCTTTGAAGGGCATATCTGTGAAACTCTTTGTGCCTGCTTTGAACGCCCAGTTTGGGGTGGGTGCTGAGAGGAAGCGCGGAAAAATCAAATGCGCGGATGGTCGGGCAAAGCCCGGCTTGCGCAATCGTTTTGCTCCCGGATATACCGGAAACCGCAAAACATGATATAAATTCGCGCTTGCGTACTCAGGGCGATTTTCAATGGCATGAAGAACCCGACCCTGTTTGCGCGGAGACCTGATCTTGTGCCGGTTGACCGGTACGAATCAGCTGTTAACCTGCATTGCGGTGCGCAAAGAACCCCTGCGGGATTCTTGGGCGAAAGCTTAGTGCTGTGTGCAGAGTAGCCTGCCTTGAGTGGGAAATGCGGATAGAGGAACAACGCGTGTTTGCTGTGGCCACAGCAAACTCAGCCGATCGCCCCTTGAAATATTTTCTGCAAAAGAGGCTAAGAGACGGTAAGACCGCTGGTGGAAAACACCTAGGCTGTCCGGGGACGTGATAACCCCCGGGGCTGGCAGGGGATTACAGTGCGGACTAAGTGGCAATCGGGCAACCGGAGACGGCGACGCTCCGGACGCGGATTTAAAGGGAAACCGCCTCACCGGCAACGGGAGGTAAACCGTGGGGTAAATCCAGCCCGACCTAAGCCGTAAGATTTACTCTATCAGCTGCCGCTCATCGTCGCGAACTACGTTATGTTTCGCCCGTTCGGAGAACGGGTACTCACTCCACTTTGTTGCTCCTCCTCTCCAACGCAAAGCAGGGGCTTCGCATTGGGGTACGGGGATGCTCTTATGAAAATTAAAACAAATTACAAATGGGTAATCAAAATCGTCCTTATAAGCGTTATCGCGTCGATTTTATTCACGCTTTTATCCACCGAGGTGCTGGGCAGGGCGGGGTATATCATCGCTTTTGCCGTGCTTGCGGTGTTTATAGCGATTGGGATATTCGTTGATATTATCGCAATTGCCGTGACTGTAGCCCACGAGGCATCGCTGCATTCTATGGCGGCGCATAAGGTGCGCGGGGCGGCGGAGTCGCTTAGGCTGAAGAAGAACGCCGACAGGGTCACAAGCTTCTGCAACGATGTTATCGGTGATGTTACCGGGATCATCAGCGGAGCCACGGCGGCGTTGATAGCGGCGCGGCTTATGACAAGCCTGAATACGGAAAGCTTGCTGCTCTCACTGTTACTGACAGGTATCGTCACAGGCCTGTCAGTCGGAGGAAAAGCCGTTGCAAAAGCGTTTGCGTTTAATCACAGCATATCAATTGTGCTATGGGTTGGAAGATTGATTAATTTATTCAAAAAAACGAAGGGTTAAAGACCATTGGATATATTAGACAGAGTTGATTCACCGTCAGACCTCAAAGCGCTGCCGGATGAGAAGCTCCCTGAGTTATGCGCCGAGCTGCGTGAGTTCCTGATACAAAACGTCTCCAAAACTGGGGGACACTTGGCCTCAAATCTTGGCGTGGTGGAGCTCAGCGTCGCCATACACAGGGTCTTCGATACATCGACGGATAGGTTGATTTTCGATGTGGGGCACCAGTGCTATGTACATAAGATTCTGACAGGCAGAAAAAATAGATTCCACACCTTGCGTCAATTCGGCGGACTTTCCGGATTTCCCAGGCCAGAGGAAAGCGCGCATGACGCGTTTATCGCGGGACATGCCTCAAATTCCATATCGGTGGGGTTGGGCATGGCACGGGCAAGAACGATCACCGGGGCGGAATTTTCGGTAATAGCGTTGATGGGCGATGGCGCGCTAACAGGCGGCCTCGCATATGAGGCGTTATCGGACGCCGGTGAATCGGGTGAACCGATGATAATAATCTTAAACGACAATGGCATGTCAATAACCAACAACGTCGGCGGAGTGTCGCGCTATCTGTCCCGCCAGCGGATGAAACCGTCATACGCCGCGTTTAAACGGCGGTACAGAAAATTGCTGGAAAAATTGCCATGCGGGAAAGCGATATATAAATTCACGCACAACATAAAAAGCGCGATCAAAGAGACGATCCTGCATTGCAGCATGTTTGAAGAAATGGGTCTGCAATATATAGGGCCAGTGGACGGGCATAATGTCAGCCGGTTGACCTCAGCACTGGAGTGGGCGAAAGGCTTGAAAGGGCCGGTAGTCGTTCACGTGATAACGCAAAAGGGCAGAGGATATGCCCCGGCCGAGTCATCGCCGGAGGACTACCACGGCGTTGCACCGTTTGATATAAACACCGGGATTGCAGATAATAATGGAAACACATTTTCCTCGGCTTTCGGGCAAACACTTACAGAAATTGCCGAATGCGACCACAGGATATGCGCGATAACGGCTTCAATGGCTTCCGGCACCGGTCTCACCGGATTTGCCGAACAGTTTCCGGAGAGATTCTTCGATGTTGGGATCGCCGAGGGACACGCCGTGACAATGGCGGCGGGATTGGCGGCCCAAGGCGCAGTCCCGGTTTTTGCGGCGTATTCGACATTTTTGCAAAGGTCGTATGATATGCTTATACACGACGTCGCAATCAGCGGATTGCATGTTATATTCGCGGTGGACAGGGCGGGACTTGTCCCCGGCGACGGGGAAACACATCAGGGAATGTTTGATGTCGCGTACCTGCGCTCTATACCCGGAATGACCATATTGTGTCCCGCGAGTTTTGCGGAACTGTCTGACATGCTGAGATATGCGATTGCCGATGTTGAAGGGCCTGTCGCGATAAGATACCCGCGTGGCGGAGAGGGTGAGTATAAGTTCGGCGGAATAGACAGCGCAAAATGCGTACGTGAGGGGCGAGATTACACGATTGTTACATACGGCATTAGCATCAACACTGCCATCAACGTAGCTGAAATACTCTCCCGTGACGGGATTTCAGTTGAGATCATAAAACTCGGAATAATCAGCCCGGTTGATATTGACGCCATAGCGGATTCTGTCCGGAAAACGGGGAGACTGTTGGTGCTGGAAGAGTCTATGGGGAGCGGCGGATTGGGAGAGAGTATAGCGGCTAAGCTTGCCGCGAATAAAACGAATTCCCAAAGCATTATACTAATGCACGCCGAAGATATGTTTTACCCCGGTGGAGATGTTGAGAATTTACGTGTGCTTGCCGGAATCGACAAGGAAAGCGTCTGTGACGCTATCAGGAGGGATTTACGCAATGGCCAAAATCCGGCTTGATGTCCTGCTGCATGAGCGGGGACTCATCCCAACCCGCGCGATGGCAAAGGCAGTTATTATGAGCGGCAGCGTATTCGTTAACGGAGAACGCGCTATAAAACCCGGAATGCAGATAGAGGAAAGCGCTGAGGTAGACGTCCGGGGCGGTGAACAAAAATATGCCAGCCGGGGCGGGTTAAAGCTTGAAAAAGCCCTGCAATATTTTGGTGTTTCACCGGACGGCAAAGTGTGCATTGATTGCGGCGCGTCCACCGGCGGATTTACCGATTGTCTGCTGCAAAACGGCGCGAAGCTTGTATACGCCGTTGACGTCGGCTACGGACAGCTTGCGTGGAGCTTGCGTTCCGACCCGCGCGTTATCGTGATGGAGAGGACTAATGTCCGGCATCTCACGCGGGATAAATTCGAGACAAGGCCACAGCTTGCGGCAATTGACGTGTCGTTCATCTCGTTAAAACTAGTGCTCCCGGCTGTGCGTGAGGTTTTGACCGATGACGGCGAAGTCATCTGCCTGATAAAACCGCAGTTCGAGGCGGGGCGCGGAAGTGTCGGCAAAAAAGGCGTTGTGCGTGACCGGCAAACGCATAAATCAGTGCTGGACGTGTTCCTGATAAATGCCGAAGAGGCTGGGTTCCGTGTACAGGGACTGACATTTTCCCCGGTAACAGGGCCGGAGGGCAATATAGAGTATTTAGGCTGGATCAACTCTGACGCAGACTGTGCAGAAATTGACACAGAGGCAATCGTTTCCGCGTCTCACGATGAGCTATTAAGGAGCAGCAGCGATGAGTAAAAAAATAATCCTGTGCCCAAACGCGGGCCGCGATATTGGGCTGGAAGTCACTCAGAAAGTGGACAGCATTTTGCGAAAGCTGAACAGGCAAACTGTTATCTGCCCAGTGTATGATAATGAATCAGACATTATCCCGGAGGATTTTGAGACGGCGAAACTTGAAGACGAGCTGGATTCAGCAGAGATTTTGATTACATTCGGCGGAGACGGTACAATCTTGCGTGCCGCAAGATTAGCCGCGTATTCGGCTGTGCCAATACTCGGTGTGAACATGGGCGGCAAGGGATTTATGTCGGAGCTTGAGGTGGACGATATTGGACTGATACAGTCTGCCGTGACCGGCGGGTATAAGCTTGAGCGCCGCATGATGCTGGATGTAGATATCCTAAGAGACGGGCAAACCATTTACAGTGACTTCGCCCTGAATGACGTTGTGGTAAGCGGTGTTATCAAAGTTATTGACCTCACGCTGTACGGTGATGGACAGATGATATCGCAGTTTTCGGGCGATGGGGCGGTGATAGCGACACCGACGGGGTCGACCGCGTATTCAATGGCCGCTGGCGGACCAATTGTTGAGCCAACGGCGCACAACATAATAATCACGCCGATCTGCGCGCATGTGCTGGAGGCAAAGCCATTCGTATTAGCTCCAGACAGGCGTGTGTCAGTTGAGATCGGGTACAAAAAGTCAAGTCCCGCGTATATGTCAGTGGATGGCTGTGAATCTGTCGGGATACAAAGCGGAGACGTCATCAATGTGCGGAGATCGGAAAAATACACGTATTTTGTACGACTGTCAAACAGAAGTTTTTATACAATGGTCAGTGAAAAATTGGGAGTGAGAGAGAAGCAATGAAAAAAAATCGCCAGAACATCATATTAGAAATTATCGGGTCAGTCGATGTTGAAAACCAGAATCAACTGATTGAAGAACTGGCCAAAGCAGGTATCCCAAGCACTCAGGCGACTATATCGCGGGATATCAGAGACCTGCAGTTGTATAAGGAGCCTTCACACGGCGGTAAGCAAAGATACGCCGCCGGCGGAAGGCCGGAAACGCAAAATCATGCCGTCAGGCTGAAAGCGATTTTTAAAGAAAGTGTGACCTCGTACTCCTGTGCGCAAAACATAGTAGTGATTAAAACCTTGCCGGGCTTAGCCCCGGCGGCTTGCGGCGCGATCGACTCGATGGGTATACACAGCTTGGTGGGCTCGATTGCCGGTGACGATACGGGGTTTCTGGCGATGACCGATAAGGAGTCGGCTGAAAAGTTTTGTAAAGAGATTGAGGATATGGTGAGGTAGGGGACGGTGGCAATCGTCCCGCCGAACCACGGGCGACTTGCCGTCCGCCCCTACAGGCCTGACGTTTAAATGCGCACGGCGCGTCGAGGTGTCGCGCCCTGCAATCACAAAATCCCCAACCTGCAAAGGAGGCCGGTGCTATGCGAATAAAGCTCTTGCACATTGAAAATATAGCTGTAATAGAAAAAGCGGATATCGAGTTCGCCCCCGGCCTGAATGTTTTGACCGGCGAAACCGGCGCGGGTAAGTCGATCGTTATCGACGCGCTGTCAGCTGTGACCGGAGCACGGGTATCGCGTGAAATCATACGAACCGGTGCCGACAAAGCCTCCGTCACCGCCGAATTTGCGACAGATGACGAAACAATTCCATGGTTTGAGGACAACGACATAGACCTCGACGACGGCGAGATTATTGTCACGCGCAAAGTGTCGGCCGACGGGAAAAGCACGTGCAGGGTGAACGGGACGCCGGTATCAGCCGCGCAATTGCGGGAATTGGGCGCGGAGCTTATCGACATACACGGGCAGAACGATGGACGAAAACTGCTGGACGAATCCTCGCATCTCACATATCTCGACTCGTTCGGAGATTTAAACGATGCACTGGCGGAGTTCAAAGCATCGTACAAAAAGCTGCGCGACAAGAAAACGGAAATTGATAAACTCAGCATCGACGAGGACGAAAAAATGCGCCGTATTGACGCGCTGAAATACCAGATAGAGGAAATCGAACGCGCAAAGCTAAAATCGGGAGAGCAGGACGAGCTTACCGCAAGACGTGAGTTAATGCGTAACGCCTCCAAATTGACGGAAGCCGTCGAATCCGCGTTTGAATCACTGTACGGTGGAGACAACGGGGCAGTCGCACAAATCAGCCGGGCGCAGGTGGAACTGAGCCGAGCGGCCGGATACTCCGAGGAATTGCAATCGCTGAGTGAACGTTTGACGGATGCGCGGTACACAGTGCAGGATATATCGGACTCGTTGCGAGACATCCGTGCAGAGCTGGATTTTTCGCCCAAAGAATTCGACGATTTGGAGGAAAGGCTGGATGTTTTGCGGCGAATCACACGCAAATACGGCGGCGAAGAAGAAGCGTTGGATCGCCTGGAGCAGAGCTTGTCGGAACTCGCGGATATTGAAGATTCATCGGATAGGATGGAAAAGCTTTCCAAAGAATTGAATGCCTGCGTGGAAGAGGCCGTGGAATTGGCAAAGGAACTCTCAAAAAAACGCCGTGCTTCCGCAGAAATGCTTGAAAAACGTGTAATGAGCGAGCTGTCAGAACTGAATATGCCAGGCGTTGAATTTAAGGCCGAATTCACCACCACGGAGGGAGAGTACGGATTGTCCGCCAGTGGGGGAGATGAGGTGCGGTTCCTGATGTCGGCGAACGCGGGTCAGGCTCCGGGACGGATAAGCCGCATCGCATCCGGCGGGGAGTTGTCCAGAATAATGCTGGCACTTAAAAACGTCCTAAGCGCGAAAGACGATACCGGCGCGATGGTTTTCGACGAAGTTGACGCGGGCGTTTCAGGGATTGCGGCGCAGCGGGTAGGGGAGAAGCTGGCGAAACTCGCGCTGGGCCGGCAGGTGCTGTGCGTGACCCATCTGCCGCAGATAGCAGCGATGGCCGACATGCATTTCGAAATTCAAAAAAGCGTGGCCGCCGGGCAGACGTTCACGCATGTTATAGCGCTTGATCTGGAGGGCCGGAAACAAGAAATCGCCCGCCTAAGCGGGGGCGAAAATATAACGGCGACGACGCTATCAAGCGCAGAAGAGCAGCTGGCAGCGGCAGAGGTGTATAAGGCCTCGCTTAGGGGATAATGTGCCGTAGCAATCAGTGGTGAACAAATATGTAAATGGTGAAGTATAATGAAAGATTTGATTTCGCAACTTGAAACAAAATACAGATTTGTGATAATCGCTTTTGCGCCCGCACCGCGGGGCTTTGTTGCAGAAACATTTTGCCTAACGACAAACAAAGGCAAATATTTTCTCAAAATAATCAGCAACCTGCGGCTTATAGGCAATATGCCGCTTTCCCTCAAAGTGCAATACAAGTTGGCAGAATGTCTTGACTATATTCCCTCGCCCATCAAAACAATAGACGGTGAATTTGTATGGACATCGTCTGATAATAAATCCATAAGCCTGTACACCTATATTGAGGGCAAGCCGAATAAAGCCGATAGCGATGGTAATCCTTACGGAGCGGAAGAAGATTTTTCAACATTTCTTCCATTGGCGGCGGGGATTTATGATCTGAAAATCATTTGTGACATGACAGAAATGTTTCCCATTTGGTTAAAGGCTGAGTTTGAAATATTTTTAAATGGCGATATGCCACTATCAGACGAAGTTTTTTCTTATGTGAGCAGTCATCGTGCGTTTATCGAAGATAAATGGAACGAATATAAACAAATGTGCGAGAGGCTATCCGGCACAACTAATGATTTTTATATTACTCATGGCGATATGCCGGGAAATCTTATGATTGACGACAACGGAAAGCTATATATTATTGATTGGGACGACATAAAACTCGCTCCGATTGAAAGAGATTTTTGGGGTTATATGGACAATGCCGCGAACATACAAAAGATAACTGAAATGCTTGCCGACAATGGCATTGCATGGACATTTTCGCAAGATTACTATTTCTACTATGTCTATACCCGGTTCTTTGATGATTTATATGGGTATATGGAATTGGACTCAATGAAAACAGAAGATTCCAGCATATGCGCCCGAAAAATAAAAACCGAAGTGTTCGACTGGTTAGTCCCTTTGATGTCATGCATAAAATAAGCATTATCTGTGTTAATTAGGAGCGGCAGAAACGGTGCAGAACATTTATAATACATATGTACAGCCGACAAGTATGAATTGATACAAACAGAACCACCCGCTTTACGGGTGGTTCTGTTTCTGTAGTTTTACGCTTATGCACGTACCGTCCATTCGTATTCGCCGTTTTCTGCCATGCCGAACGAATCGGCGAATGACAGCTTCCATACTGAGATAGGTATGTCGGCAATATTGATTTTGTTTTTGATCAGGTACTGCCAGAAGCCGCTGTACGATATATCCCCTTGCCGAATCACGCCGACCGGGACGCCGTTACGCAGTATGACTTTTTCGTATCTGCCACGGGACTCCCTGCAATATTCAATATCGCCGTCGGCCGGGACAAATTCCCCGAAGGAAAGAGAGAGTATTCCGAAGAAGTTGACGGTGTTTTTAAGGGCGAATGTGTCATCATATACAGTGGATACACCGCACATGTTCATTGCGGCAATTTCACCCTGTTTCACCGCATTGGGCCAGTTGCGGGACAGCCCCGCCACGTCCCCGGCGGCATAAACGTCGGGGACGCTTGTTTCCAGATATTCGTTCACTGTCACGCTGTCAGTGCATGCAATGCCGCTGTTTTCAAGGAAGCCTATCGCGGGACGCACGCCTGCCGCGACGATCAAAAGTCCGCAAGGAAGCGCTTCTTTGCCGTCTAACGTGACCGATGTTACTAACCCGTTTTGGTCCCGTATGACGCCGATGACCCTGACGCCAAGACGGAAAACACAGCCCGCTTTCTCAAACTCTGTCTTATAGGCAGCTGCGGCGCGGACATCAAGGTTTGCAGGTAAAATCGCTTCTGCCAAATCGACAATAATCGGTTTTTTGCCCATCTCCACAAGGGCGTAAGCAGCGTCAAGCCCCACCAGACCGGCGCCGATTATAACGATATTGTCAGCAGCCAAAGCTTTTTCACGTATAATCTTAGCGTCGGACAAGTCACGGAGCGCACGAACATTTTCGGCGCCTTTGAGACCGTCGATAGGCGGATAGACACTCTCCGCTCCGGTTGCGATAAGAAGTTTGTCGTAAAGTTCCTGTCCGCCGTCAAAGAATACAACTTTTTTGGCTGTATCAATTCCGGTGGCGTTTACACCAGCGAGATGGCGGATTCGGCTGTTTTTGAAGAACCCCTCAGGCACGAACGAAAGATCCTGAACGCTTCGCTCTCCGCTTATGTATTTATGCAGCATACACCTTGAATAGACTGTGTCGTCTTTGGAAATGATTACAATTTCGTCATCCGTCCGCTGTTTCCGTATGGTTTTAGCGGCTGAAATTCCGGCGGCACTTGCTCCGATAATCACATGCTTCATCCGTCACACCTCCTCTACGTAAATCGCTTTTACCGGGCACATCTTCACACAGCTCGGTTCACTGTTGTGATCTGCACAGAAGTCGCATTTCACAACGTATGTGCCGGTCTCACGATCGGGTTTTAAAACGCCGTAAGGGCAATTCATCACACACATAAAACACTGTGCACATCTGTCGCTGTCGTACCGGACGTATCCGGTTTCAGGTTCTTTAACCATCGCGCCGCTCATACAAGCGGTTGCACACCCGGGTTTGTCGCAATGCCGACAGAACAGCGGTATGCACTTCCCGCGAGAATCAAGCAGGATCTTATTGCGCGACTCAAGCGCTGGGTCAATAAAGTCTAAACCAAAGACGGAAACCGTTCCGGGCTTGTGCGCCTGCATACACGCGACAAGGCAGTTTTTGCAGCCGATGCATTTGTCTGCATCAATAAAAATCCGTTTCATTTTACCGCCCCCTCTCTATGGCAAATTAAGGTCCCGGCGTTTTCCCACTATAATATCTTCAAATAGTTTTGCCGATTCAGCGGCGTCGTTATTAATAAAAACATATCCGCCGGTCAAGGATTTCATATCCTCGCACAAGACCTGCACGGCAACGGGACTGCCTGTGACGAAAGGCGGAGTGCCAAGATGCAGCGGCAGGCCAAGGGCTAGGGCAAACGCGCCGTCAGCCAGCGCCTGCTCTTCCAGCCACTGCGGCGCGGATATCACCAGCGGAAGCTGTGGGATATCAATGCCGATTGCTTCTGCAATTTCAGCCGCGACAATCTCAAGCCGCCCGATAGCAAGGCACGGTCCGAAGTTTAGGACAGGCGGAATGCCCAGCTGTTTGCATATGGCTTTTAGATTAGGCCCAGCCAGCTCCGCCGCTTCCGGCGTCATCAGTCCAACATTTTCAATGCCGCCGGACGAGCACCCGGCAGTCAACACCAATATGTCACGGGCTATCAGCTCTTTTGTGAGCTCAACCGTCAGCACGTCATGGCCGGATCCGGCAAGGCTTGAGCATCCAACCACAGCGGCAAGACCCTTGATCTGGCCGGATACGATAAGATCGATCAACGGCTGCCATGTACCGCCTAAAAACTCTTTTAGCGTATTCTCGCTCAATCCGGTGAGCGTATTATCATTTCCGTGTTCCGGCAGCAAATTCATAGGCACGGCACCGCGGCGGCCCGTGTAAGCTGCAATGATCTCGTCAATGATTTCATTTGTAACGGCCTCACGCGTTTCATATGTGAATTCCTTGAGGTCCGCATTTGCTTTTTTTGCTATTGAGTCAATGCATATCTGCTTTATTTTAAGCTCATCGCAAATCGGTTCAATGCCCGGCAGGGTGCAGTTGAATTCGGTCACAACAGCATCAATTGCGCCGGTGGCGAGTACGGCTTCACTTGTGAAGTTGTTACCCGCGTGACCGTCAAATACTCCAGTACAGTGCGCACCGCGAAGTTGGAAATCCTGACCGACGCAGGTGCAGCCGATTAGCTTAAAGCCCTTTGCTCCCGCTGTCTGAACTTTTTTTGTCACATCTTCGGCTTTAAGCCGCTCCTGCAAATGCGCAAACATTGAGTGCTGGTGACCTGTCAGCATGATGTTTATGTAATCCGGGTCGATTACGCGCAGGCCGACCGGGGCCATACGGATTTCAGGCTCACCCTGGATTACATCGTTTAGCAGGTTTGTCAGCGCAAGGCCGTAAATCCCGGTGGAGATGCCGAGGCGCAGACAATGCAGAAGCATGTCAACCGGATCTGAATTCAGGTTTGTCGAGGTTTTTACTGTACCTGCAAAAACTTCAGATTTGGCGCCGCCCGGCAAGATGCCGAGTTTTTCCCAAACCTCATACCGCGGCTTGTACGCGATTTTTTTCACAAGCTCCATTTTTTCAAAGTCCGGCTTGTAAATGTCGCATAGTACGGCATCGGCCACTTTAACTGCCTTGTCATAATCGTCGCTGCCGCTTATGCTGAGCATATCGCACAACCGCTCCAGCGCCTTTTTCCCTTTTAATTCGCCTTTCGCAAGCGCTGTGTCTTTTAAGTTTCTGGCCGTGTTCTCAATAACATGAATGTAGCATCCTGACCCGGCAGAGACGGCGCGCAGGAAATTCCGTGCAACCAGGGTGTCGGCGTTTGCACCGCAGATGCCTTTCGGCGAATCCGGCGTAATACGGCAGGGTCCGTTGGCACAAAGGCGGCAGCAAACTCCCGTGAGGCCAAAGCCGCATTTGACTTCTTGAGACTCCACACGATGGAATGATGTTTCCATCGGCAAGTCAGCGATAAATGCCCCCAATTCTTTGTCCGCGCTGGGGCATACAGCACAGCTGTACCGTTGGGTCATAATATTACTCTCCTTTACTTAATAAAATTTTTACACCAGGAAATTGTTCATGGTTTTCCGCCGCATCTCATCGACCAGTATATTCTGGATTCTTTCAAGCTCGCAATGGATCGTACACGGACGATCTTGATCGGAGTTGTGCGGGCAATCGTCATCTGCCTGCAGACATTCAGACAAAAGCAGGTTTTCGTCTATCGCTGATACGACGTCATAAATCGAAAAAGAGTCTAAAGGCTTAATAAGCTGATACCCTCCGTCACGGCCTCGCAAACTTTGTACAAAGCCGGCACGCTCCAGTTTTTTCAGAATTTTATATGCATATTGCTCCGGAACATGTTCGGCATGGCATATTTCTTTCACACCCTGCTTTTTGCCGTCAGACAGCTTGCGAAGTACCCTCAGGCCATAGTCACATTCTTTAGTCAAAAATATATTCAATCACCCCAATTCGACACTAACGTAACATACTTGATTAAATTTGTCAAGTATTATTAATGAAAAACAGCAAGTATATTTAACACGCAATAACGTAGCCGGAGTGATGATATAGAGCTTTAGAAAAAGAAAATGTCCCTACAGGTTCAAATCCTGTAAGGACACCTACACTGGCGGAGAAGGAGGGATTTGAACCCTCGCGCGCTTTAACACGCCTACTCCCTTAGCAGGGGAGCCCCTTCGGCCTCTTGGGTACTTCTCCATATTAAATCAAACAACGTTATTTTAGCGTTTTTTCAGCGAAATGTCAACATATAAATTTTCACACCTTTTCCATGGCTCTCTGTATCGTTACATAATACTGTCATCATACCCGGCACGAGTGCCGCCTATCAGCTTTGGCCGCGTCCTCGCTGCGACTGCCGCGGCTTTGCCGATACACCCTGTTTTAAGCCGAATCGGCACCGCAACCTTTTTCAGATGCATTGCAATCAACGTCCCGCCGATATCAAGTCCAGCGTCCGCCCGGATTTCTTCAATGGCCACGGGATCGCTAAACACAGCGTAAGCAGCTGAGGCAAAACCGCCCCCCGCTTTCAGCGACGGAACTGCATTCACTATCTCAAATCCCGCGGCATGTGATCGTTCAATAATTATCGCCCTATTCAAATGCTCACAGCATTGAGCGGCTAAAATCACACCCGCTTGCGAAAAAACTTGATAAAGCGACTCAAACACAGCCGTGCCGATTTCCGCACTGGAGCTACTACCTATAGCTTCTCCCGCAATCTCGCTTGTAGAACAGCCGACAATAACAATCTGCCCCGGCTTCAGTTTAGCCTCCCGCAGAAGCTCCCGCGCCGCGTTTTTTGCGGCTTCTCTTATCTCATCCAATTAAGATTTCCTCATTCCAAATACCGCCCGTGAGTTCAACCGTGAAGCGTTCAATGAAAGACGCCGCAAACGCTGTCCTGTCGTCAAAAATCTTCCGGCTCAATTCAAAATTCAATTCACCGCGCCATCTTGCCGTATCTTCCGGCCACTGATGCTGATAATAAGCCAGCGCATCATTGATTGTGTTGTCGAATCCTATTGTATGTGCCACCATTCTCCATATATCAAGCGTCCCGAAGTGGTCAAGATGGTCAGCGTCCTGATGTATTTTTATGGCGTTGGAGTAATTGTTACTTTCCGGATTCCGGTCATCATGGACTGCAATAATCCCGCATATCTGTCCCAGTTCCTCCGCTGTGCAATGTCCGGACAGTAGCTCCCGAACTCGTTCAGCGCCTATCGTCCAATGATTATCCACGCCATTGCTGATATCATGCAACCACGCGGCGACTGTCAGGATATCGTCATAGCCTCTCTCGTCCGGCAGAACAAGTTGCCTCAACCGCACGGCAAGAGTGGCCGTACGCTCTCCGTGGGTATATTTGTCGCCTCGTTCATTGTGTGGGGAACTGCGCTTGTTCTCCATCTCAGCTTGCGCGATTTGCTTTATTGCTGATAAAATCATCGGCATAAACTCCCCTTACTTATCAAGCGAAATGTTGTCTATACCGTTTTGCTCAAATTCCTCGATATACTCATCAATGCGGTCGGTCAGCTCATGCAAATTTTCCGGGCCGATCGGCTCAAAATCCATATCACGCCGCGCTAGTTCTTCGGCAAGGATTTCAAAGAAAACCGAATCTTCATAGTCGGCAATTGCCTCGTGAATCCCACCGTTTTCAAACGCGGTGGACGGCCCGCCGCCGGATTTATCGACCAACGTATCCATTTCGCATGTTTTGCAATGTTCAAAGAGACGATGTTCGACCTCGTCATAGTCAGTAAAACGATCCGCTCCCCTTGTTGAGTTTAGTATCCAGTTCCCAATATACGCCATATCGAGAAGGCGCCTGAACTGAAGCTCAGATAATTCAATTTTCATAACGCCACCCCCTTAAGACCATTATAGCAAACATATGAACTAATTTCTACAGGTAATTTTGCCGATTTGCGTCAATCGTATTTCCTTGTTGCTGTACAGGTTATGTACGCGTTTTATAGGGGCGACTACAGGTCCGCCCCTACAGGATTTTGTGCGGTTTTGCATCTGGGGACTATGTGAGCATCATTCCCTACACGATTGGGTGGAACCCCTGCAGGGGTTCCACCATCCAAAGCCCCCTTCGCGCACGAGAAGGGGAGGGGAGAAGCCTCATACAAACACTAAAGGGCTTTTGCACCGCATGGCACAAAAGCCCTTTAGCCTCCACTCAACAACGGGACGACAATGCGGCCACGTCAGAACGGATGTACTGTTTGTGTCTTACAGACTTTCTTCTCTGCTTCTTGCAAAGCAGTCGCTGCAATATACAGGTCTGTCTGTCTTTGGCTCAAACGGAACTCTGGCTTCTCCGCCACACTCGGCGCAGACTGCCGTGAAGTATTCACGCGGGCCACGGGCTGCGGCTTTCCTGTTGTCGCGGCAGGTTTTGCAACGCTGCGGCTCATTCTGGAAGCCACGCTCGGCATAGAATTCTTGCTCACCGCTTGTGAATATGAACTCTTCGCCACATTCCTTACAAATTAATGTTTTGTCTTCGTACATGATGAAACCTCTCTTTTTGACATAAAAATCTTACCCAAGTCGGGTTATATTTGCGCTCAGCCTTACACTGATTTCGCCACATTAGTAGAATCTGTGCCAGCCTACGCAAGAAATACACGATATGGGTATCACTTTCGTCAAGTTGCGGAGATTCCGATCTTATTATAGTAACTGTTGATACGAAAGTCAAGCTTTTTTTCGCAAATAACATAAAATTTTATCAATTTCCTATATTGATTTAATCAAATCTACAAAATATTCCGCCGTCGTACGGGCTTCCTCTTCTGTTTTTGCCTCAACAAGCACCCTGATAAGAGGCTCCGTACCCGATGGACGGATTAAAACACGGCCCTCGCCTTTAAAGCGTTCGTTCTGTCTTGCCACCGCTTCCAAAAGCTTGGGATTCGCCATAATCGCGTCCCGCTCCTCTTTGCCGCCGGAGAGTCTGTAGCTCGGCATCACTTGCGACATGCGTGGGATATCTCGTGCGAGTTCCGATAGAGGCTTGCCCGATTCGGCCAATATATTCAGAAGCTTCACCGCAACAAGCTGCCCGTCCCCGGTTGCCGAATCATCCAAGAATATCACATGACCCGATGTTTCCCCACCAAGATTGCAGCCTGTTTCAAGCATCATCTCCAGAACATGGCGATCCCCAACGTCGGCACGGTGGAATTCAAATCCGTTTTCTCGGGCGAAGACATCCATTCCGGAATTTGACAGAATGGTTCCGACAACGCCGTTGCCCGCTAACTTGCCTTTCGTTTTCATGTCTCGCGAGAAAATGGCAAGCAAGATATCCCCATCCACAAGCTCGCCGTGTTCATCAACGACAAGACATCTGTCCGCGTCCCCGTCAAACGCGAATCCAACGTCAAACTTCTCTGCCTTCACTTTCGCTTGAAGCGTCTCAACATGCGTGGATCCGCAGTTTTCATTGATATTCACGCCATCCGGTGCTTCGGCTATAATTTCGAGGTCTTCAGCACCGGGATTCAGTCCCGAGAACAGCTGCCGCGCAGTGATCGCCGCTGATCCGTTTGCGCAGTCTACTGCGATTTTTCCTGTATATCGCCACTCAGACTTGGAGACGAGGAATTGCAGATAGTCATACGCCAGCCGCCCGTCATCACGCCCTACGCGGCCTAATTCCGAACTTTTCAGCACGGTGTTTACACCCTCGTCAATCAGCCGCTCGATCTCAATCTCCTGCGCGTCGCTGAGTTTAAACCCATCTTTGCCGAATATTTTTATGCCGTTGTGCTCATACGGATTGTGCGACGCGGAAATCATAATTCCCATGTCACAGCCGGTTTTTATCGTCAGATACGCCACCGCCGGGGTCGGCAGAATTCCGCATATCGCCGCATCCGCTCCAGCCGCGCACAGTCCCGCCGTCAACGCCGCTTCCAGCATGTCACCCGATATCCGTGTATCTTTCGCGATCAACACGCACGGTTTTTCCGACTCTTTTTCTTTTTTCAATATACTGCCCACAGCCAGACCCGTTCTATATGCCAGATCGGCAGTGAGCGTTTCGCCCACAACGCCGCGGATACCATCAGTTCCGAAATATTTACCCATTTGATAAAACTCCTTTATATATAAATCATAATCATTATTTCACAAGTCAAACTTCTCTTTAATCATTCTCGCCACCGCTTCCGGCGGCAGATGCGTGTTGTCGATCTTCATGTGGTCCTCAAACGGCAGCTCGCCATCGTGACTGAGGAAGCGGTGTGCACTGCTGTGGCGGATTACCCGATCATTAGACTCTTCAACCCTCCGCTTGGAGGGTTTGTGCGCCAGCCGGTTCTCACTGACGTTGCGTTCCAGCCGCACATCAAGCGGGGCGTATAACTCCACGGCATAGATATCCGCGCCGTGCCTGCGAAAAAAGTCGGCAACGCCCAAGAAATACTCACGATCCGATGGCTGATCAAACGCCCACATACCGGTAAAAATCATGCCGTAGTTATCTGTTTCTACAAACGCTTCAAAAATTACCTCGCGCAACTTTATAAGGACGTCAGCACAGAAACCTCCAAAGACATCAAGCACCAACTCAACCGTCATGTGGTTGTGAAACAACCGCAAATCCGTGATTTTCGCCAGTTCCTGCCCGACAGTCATTTTGCCGACTGCTCCATCGCCGAATATAAATACAAGTTTCATTTACGTCAACTCCATCTGATCTTGCCCGAAGAACTCAATCCCCAAATGCTCATACGCTTTCCGGGTGACGCATCTTCCGCGTGGGGTACGTTGCAAAAAGCCTCGCTGCATCAGGAATGGTTCGTATACGTCTTCAATCGTCACCGGCTCTTCATTGATTGTCGCAGCGATTGTGTCCAGCCCCACCGGGCCGCCGCCGTAGTTTTCTATGATGCTCATCAAGAGCCGCCTGTCCACCGCGTCCAGACCTGTCTGGTCGATTTCCAGACGTGAGAGCGCATCATCTGCAGCCTCGAAAGTGATGACACCCTCACCCCTGACTTCGGCAAAATCCCGCACTCGCCGTAAAAGCCTGTTGGCTATCCTGGGCGTACCCCGGCTGCGGGAGGCTATCTCCACCGCGCCGCGCGGCTCTATTGGAATCGAGAGCAATTCGGCGGATCGCACTATAATTTCCCGCAGCTGCTCTGTTGTGTATAGATCCAACTTCAAGTCAATCCCGAACCGATCCCGCAGCGGTGAACTCAGCTGTCCCGCCCTCGTTGTCGCGCCAACGAGGGTAAAGCTTTTCAGCTCAAGACAAATCGACGTCGCCGACGGGCCTTGGCCGATGATGATGTCGATCTGCTTATCCTCCATCGCGGGATAAAGTATCTCCTCAACAGCCCTGTTCATCCTGTGTATTTCGTCAATAAACAAGATATCGTTTTCGTTCAGGTTCGTCAACAGCGCCGCCAAATCTTTCGGCCGCTCTATCGCCGGGCCGGAAGTTTTGCGCAATGCCGAACCCATCTCATTGGCGATAATCGCCGCCAGCGTAGTCTTCCCCAACCCCGGCGGGCCGTGCAGCAGCACATGATCCAGCGGCTCGTTCCGCCGTCTCGCACCTTCCAGGAATATTGACAGATTCCCCTTTGCTTTGTCTTGCCCAATGTATTCAGCAAGGTTTTTTGGACGCAGACTGCCCTCTCCCCCATCTTCGCTTATAAAGGCGGTTGAAAGCAACTCTTCATCTTCCGAAAATACGTCATCACTGTAATCTATACTCATAATGATATTAACTCCACGGTTACTAGATTTATGCAGGTACTTCTATTGTTAGGAGTGTCAGCTTTTGCCTGTTCTATAGATAATGCTTATTAATGGATATAAGTGCACCTATCAATATTTCGTTCAATAATGCCACTTAAATCATTCGACAACATGAAAACAATATATTCATTATCATTTAATTCTTTCAAGGTATCTGATTGGACTCTGCCGTAAACAAATATACAAATGCCATTGCTTAATTTGATATAAAAATCAACATCGTCGTATGGCGGAATTGTGTCATCAAATATTCCATTAAAGCAACCTGTTGACACTGCTAGCGACGAAGTATCAATATTTATTATACGACCAACTTCGTCTGGTAATAGTCGAGGGTTCCCTGTAACAGATGATAAATAAACATAAAATGCTTTCACTACTCTTTCGTGGTCTTTGTTTTTAATTTTCAAATCACGAAAAGTAATAAATTCATCAAATGTCATCATGCTGAAACCTCCGTTAATATAAATTTTCTTGATGCAAACAAAACACCCGCCGACTGTGCGGTCGGCACCCTCTTTACTAAAGAGGGCCAAGCAAACTAACTCTCATCCCAGCCCTATTTCACGCTGTTCTTCAAAACCTCGCGCACAATTTCTTCAACTGTCAGCGATTGCATATCAACCCCGCGCATCGCCGCCGATATTTCGCCCGAACTGTAGCCCAGCACCGCCAGCGCCGCCGAGGCGTCGTTCAGCTTTGAACCTGCCTGTCCCGCCTCTCCGCTCGGCGGAACGTACCCCGCTGCTTTGAGTGTTGCGGATTCTTTGCTCACTTTATCTTTCAGCTCCAAAATAACGCGCTGGGCGATTTTTTTACCGATTCCCGGCGCAATCGTCAGCGCCGTCTCGTCTTCACCGATGATCGCAAGCGCCAAAGATTCCGGTGTGCTGGATGAGAGGATCGACAACGCCGCCTTCGGGCCGACGCCGGATACGCTGATCAAAAGCTCAAAGCAACGTTTTTCATTTAAGTCATGAAATCCGTATATATCGAATGCGTCTTCTTTAATGTAGCAATATGTATACAGCCGCGCCTTCTTGCCTGCCTTTAAGCGCGACAGCGTGTTCGCCGTCGTCATGCAGGCATATCCTGCCCCGCCCGCGTCGATCACGGCAAGATTTTGGGCGATGATCGCCACCGCACCTTCTAAATAGTAGAACATACGCCTGCTCCTTTTTGATTCATAAGTGAATGGCTAAATCTGGCATGGCAGATAGCGATTGCAAGTGCGTCCGCCGCGTCGTCCGGCTTTGGGATTGTATCCATTGACAAAAGCCGCTTAACCATATCCATCACTTGTTTTTTTGTTGCGCGACCATATCCGGTCACGGCTTTTTTCACCTGAAGCGGCGTATACTCAAACATAGGCACGCCGTGTTCTTCTCCAGCCAGGATAATCGCCGCGCGCCCGTGGGAGACTGTGATGGCCGTCTTCAGATTTGTGTTAAAAAACAGCTCCTCAACAGCAATCGCATCCGGGCGGAAGGTCTTTATAATCTCTCCCACGTCCATGCGGATTTGCATCAGCCGCAACGCAAGGCGATCCTTCGCCGGAGTTGTAATCACACCATACCGCCGCAAAGTCGGATTGCCGCCAGATTCTGTGATGATCCCGAAGCCGACAGTCGCGACCCCAGGGTCTATGCCAAGTATTACCAACTCGCGCCCCTCCTTATGCATTGGGGCATTATACCATGATTTTCTGCTTTTTGCAAAACAAAAAACACCTGTCTTTCAACACCAGATTGAAAGACAGGTGTTTTTTGTCCGATAATTTAACCCCACACAAGTTCATCCTCAACGCCCTGGATTTGTACGACATGCATACTGTTTTTCTCGCCGCCGTTTTCGGCGCGGACTTCAAGATAATTGCCCGCGTACCCGGTTGAGAATCCGTCCGACTCGCGTTCTATCAGAACTTTGAGCGTTTTGCCGATTTGACTCCGCTTAAACTCCAGCGACATCTCCCGCGCCACCGCAGCCGCGATACGCGCCCGTTCACGCCGGATTTTCTTTTCGACCTGATCCGACATAGACGCGGCGCGAGTCTGCTGTCGGGGTGAAAACGGAAAAATATGCATGTCAGAAAATTTGGCCGATTTGATAAATTCCAAAGTCTGAGCAAATTCCACGTCAGATTCCCCGGGAAAGCCGGTGATAAGGTCTGCCGTTATTCCGCAGTCCGGAAAGTGTCCACGCAGACATAAAATCGCCTCAGCAACGGCGTCCGTATTATATTTCCGCCCCATTCGGCGCAGCGTTTCATCACACCCGCTTTGCAATGAGAGATGGAAATGGTCGCACAAATTTATGCCGGAGGCAAGCTTGCAGCAAAAATCCTCCGTCACGGCAGCCGGGTCAATAGAACCCAGCCGAAGCCGCGCATCGGGCGCGGCGAGGCCTATAGCGCGGACGACATCAACAAGCGTCTCCTCACCGGAAAGGTCTTTGCCGTAAGACGAAATTTCTATCCCAGTGACAACAATTTCCCGAAACCCCGTACTTTGAATCTCCCTAGCCTGCTCAACAGCGAGTTCAATAGGTAACGAGCGTGGCGCGCCCCTGGCATATGGAATCACGCAATATGCACAGAAGTTGTCACATCCATCCTGAATTTTCAGCAACGCGCGAGTCTTGGCGGTTGACGGTTGACAGTTGACAGTTGACAGTTGCTCATAGTCTATTGCTAATTGTTCTAATTGATTTACCAGTTCGGATTTATCGCCCGCGCCGCTGATTATATCTGCGCCCAATTGCGCCGCTGATTCCGGCTCCAGTGCGGAAAGGCAGCCGCACACGGCGATTTTTGCGGAGGGTTCCAGCTTTTTTAGTCGCCGTATTGTCTGGCGCGATTTGCGCGCACTTTCGGCTGTTACCGCACAAGTGTTTATTATGCAGATGTCGCATCCGCGGCCCGGTTCGGCTAAGATATGTCCCCGGGATATAAGGACGCTTTCAAGGGACAGGGATTCAGCTTGATTCACTTTGCATCCCAGCGTCTCGACATAAAACCTCATTTATTGGTATTCTCCTTGAATTTTGATACGGATTAGTATATAATATTTATTTAAACAGCGAAACAAGACAATGCCGGAGGCATTTATGGAAGTATATTTTGACAACGCAGCGACGACCAAAGTCCGCGATGAGGCAATTGAAACGATGCTGCGCGCAATACGGGATGAGTACGGCAACCCGTCATCGACACATTTTATGGGTCGGCGAGCGGCTGACCTCCTAAAGACTGCACGCAAAAATGTGGCGGATGCTTTGGGTGCGACCCCAAATGAACTGATCTTCACGTCCGGCGGGACGGAAGCCGATAACTGGGCCGTGTTCGGCTGTGTTCCGGGGCTGTCTCGAAAGGGGCGACATCTCATCACTTCGGCAATTGAGCATGACGCGGTAATGGAGCCTGTACGAAAGCTTGAGGGTCAAGGCTGGGACGTGACGTATCTAAAGCCGGATGGCAGGGGTGTCATACCGCCGGAAAGTTTTGCGTCTGCTCTCCGTGAAGACACCGTGTTCGCTTCAATCATGCTGGTGAATAACGAGACCGGCGCGGTTAATTCAATCGACGAATTTGCGAAGGAGATAAAACGCCGCGGCTTTGATACCGTTTTGCACACAGACGCGGTACAGGGGTTTTGCAAAATCCCGTTCACGGTGAAATCACTGGGCGCGCGGCTTGTGACGGTGAGCGCCCATAAAATCCACGGCCCGAAAGGCGCGGGCGCATTGTATGTGAAAGAGGGAACAAAGCTTCAGTCGATTATACTGGGTGGGCTTCAGGAAAGCGAAAAACGCGCGGGGACGGAATCTATGCCCGCTATAGCCGGATTTGCTGAGGCCGCAAGGCTTGGAAGTCTTGAATTGGAAAAGACGGCGGCAGCTGTTTCAAGGATACGTGAATATATAGTAGAGACGCTAAACTCGGAACTCCCAGAAGCTGTGGTAATTGGCGAGGGAGGATCCCCATTTATACTCAGTCTCGCATTGCCGGGACATAGAAGCGAGGTTCTTATGAGCTTCATGGAAGCCGAGGGGATTTGCGTATCCAAAAGCGCCGCGTGCAAAAAAGGCGCGAGAAGCCGCGTTTTGGAAGCCATGCGCCTTGAAAAAGCTGTCTTGGACGGGGCGGTGAGGGTGAGCTTTTCCCGATACAGCACCGAAGCTGAGGCGCGGTATTTTGTGGAGGCTTTGAAAAAAGCATCGCGAAAGCTGCTTAAAGCGCTTTGATTTTAAGCATTGTACCATAAGCGTTAGACGGTTTCAATCATTACACAGTAACCACCCCGTCTGCTTCGCCGCTACCCCTCCAATAGAGGGAAATGGGGAGCGGACGTACCAAATCCCCTCTATTGGAGGGGTGCCCCGCAGGGGCAGGGCGGTCTTGAGGAAGGGGAGTCTACATGTCAAACGGAGCACTTATAGCCATGAGTGGCGGGGTTGACAGTACGGTCGCGGCGCAGATCATGCTGCAAAAGGGATATGATTGCGCCGGGGCGACAATGCGACTGCACCCAAGCGGTGGAGATAGCGAAAACGATGCCAGACATGCCGCTGAAATTCTCGGTATGCCGTTTCATGTGTTCGATTTTTCAAATTGCTTTGCAGAAGAGGTAGTAGAAAAATTTATATCAGCTTATCAGGAAGGCAGAACGCCGAATCCTTGTGTTGACTGTAACAGGAGACTAAAATTCGGCGCACTTTTAGACAAAGCACACGAAATCGGGAAAGACTATCTGGTGACAGGCCATTACGCGCAGGTTGCGCACGATAAGGGTTCCGGGCGGTATATTTTGAAAAAAGCCGCGTACAACGCGAAAGATCAGAGCTATGTGCTGTATTCATTGACACAGCAGCAGCTGGCGCATATTATATTCCCGCTTGGGGGATTTTTTTCAAAAGATGAGACTCGCGCAATCGCCCGTGAGTCGGGGCTTAAAAATGCAGAAAAAGGAGAAAGTCAGGACATTTGCTTTATACCGGACGGCGATTATGTCAAATTTATCACAGAATACACAGGTGCGTCGCCTGAAAAAGGGCGATTTGTTGATATCCATGGACGGGATTTAGGGAGCAATAACGGCATTGTGTCATACACCGTTGGGCAGAGAAAGGGACTGGGGCTGGCAATGCCGGAACCATCGTACGTGCTTGAAATCCGCCCGGAGGACAACACTGTCGTCGTCGGCGGGGATGAGCTTCTGTACTCTAAAACACTTGTTGCCAAAGATATAAATTTTATTCCAATAGCCCGACTGGACTCACCGCTGAAAGCGCGTGTAAAAATACGATACAAACAGCCTGAGCAAGAGGCAACAGTGTTCCAGCTTGACGATAATACGATGAGAATTGAGTTTGCCTCACCGCAGAGGGCGATAACAAAAGGGCAGGCGGCCGTGATTTACGACGGAGATGTTGTAATCGGCGGGGGAACTATAATATAGTAATTGAAAAATTGAGAATGGAAAGTGCCGATATGAGGGTATATGCTGATAACGCCGCGACGACTAAAATGTCGAAAGTTGCGGCTGACGTAATGATGGAAGCGATCGAGAATGGATACGGAAATCCATCTTCGTCATACTCGCTTGGCAGGGATGCGAGGATAGCGCTTGAGCGGGCGCGAACAAAGACAGCGAAAGCACTTGGTGCTAAACCAGAAGAGATTTTCTTTACATCCGGCGGAACGGAATCCAATAATTGGGCGATAAAATCGGCGGCAAATAAACGGGGCGGGCATATGGTTTCGACAAGAGTTGAGCATCCGTCTGTTTTGAATTGCTTAAGGTATCTTGAAGATCTTGGAATTGCCGTTACGTATCTCGGCGTGGATCAATCCGGGAGAGTATCGCCTGACGAACTGCGAGACGCGATTCGGAAAGACACCTTGCTAGTCACTGTAATGACGGCGAATAATGAGGTCGGGACAATTCAGCCGATACAAGCTATGACGGATATAACCAGAGAACATGAGATAATATTTCACACCGATGCTGTACAGGCGGCGGGACATATTCCTGTTGATGTCAAGGCGTTTGGTGTAGACATGTTGTCAATTTCAGGGCATAAATTCGGCGGCCCGCGCGGGATTGGAGCCTTGTATGTCAGAAAAGGCTTGAAATTGCCTCCGCTTCTGCACGGGGGAGATCAGGAAAACGGCGCACGATCCGGCACGGAGAACACGCCCGGCATCTGCGCCATGGCAGCCGCGTTGGAGGATTCCGTTTCAAGCCTTCGTGAGAACGCCGATAAAGTAGCTCAAATGCGTGATAGGCTGATTGACGGGATTCTCAAAATCCCGGGAACGCGTCCCACGGGAGACAGGGAGATGAGGTTGCCAGGGATTGCGTCTTTCGCATTTGATGGTATTGATGGAGAGCGGCTTGTGCGGGCTTTGGATGAGACAGGGATATGCGCGTCTTCCAGCGCTGCCTGTTCGTCCGGCGGGGGAAACATATCCCATGTGCTCACGGCAATGGGATTGCCGGACGAGGTTATCAGGGGATCGTTGCGGCTGTCAATAAACGAAATCAATACTGACGGCGAGATAGATTACATTCTGAAAAAGCTGCCGGGAATTGTTAAAAACTTGCGCGATTTGTAGGGTGCAGCTTTCGGCTGCACCGTGTAACTATAATAGAAATGAATGAGGACTAATAGAATGAAAGAACAAATTCTTGCGTTGAAAAAAGAAAAAAAAGCGCTGATTTTAGCGCACTATTACCAGCCGATGGAGATTCAGGAGATTGCGGATCACGTATGCGACTCTTTTGAAATGGCGCGGCGCGCGCGGGACGCGGAAGAAGAGCTGCTGATTATCTGTGGGGTGAAATTCATGGCCGAGTCCGCGAAAATCCTCAATCCCGGGAAAACGGTGTTGCTGCCAGCGCCGGACGCAGGATGTCCGATGGCCGACATGATAGAGCCGGAGGATGTTTTGGCACTGCGAGCAAAATATCCGGACGCCGCAGTTGTTTGCTACGTCAACTCTTCAGCAGCGGTTAAAGCTGTCAGCGATATCTGCTGCACATCGTCATCGGCTGAGAAGATTGTCAGGACGGTGCCGGAAAAGCGTGTGATTTTCGTCCCGGACAGGAATTTAGGCGCGTATGTCGCGTCATGTGTGCCTGAGAAAGAAATAATTCTGTTCGAGGGATTCTGCCCCACGCATGACCGTATTCAAGAGAAAGACGCCATTGCCGCGAAGTCCGCGTATCCGGAAGCGAAGTTTTTGATTCATCCCGAGTGCCGCACAGAGGTACTGCAATACGCGGATTACATCGGCAGCACGGCGGGGATTATAAATGCGGCGCTGGAATCTGGGGCGGAAGCGTTTGTAATAGGCACCGAAATCGCGATTGTCGAGCGGCTGAAGGTCCTTGCCCCGGAGAAAAAGTTTTATCCGATGACAACCAGCTTTATCTGCCCAAATATGAAAAAATGCAGGCTTTCCGACGTGCTGAACTCCCTTGAAAACGGCGAGTTTGAAATAACTCTGGAGCCGGAGGAAATTAGATTGGCGCAGGACACACTTCAACGAATGGTTGAGCTGGGGACGTAAGTGAATTACACCCCACCGATAAAAAGCAACAGCGCCAAAACCGCTTGTTTGGGTTCAAATTATCGGATAAAGTTGTTTTCAAGCAATTTCAGATTCACCTATTGACAATGTCCGCATAATGCGCTATGCTCAATAGCATACTAATGTTGTAGGTATTGCGTGTTAAGAAGGGAGAAGAAGAAAATGTTCCTGCACGCTCACATGTATTTCGGGAGGCTCGTAAGGCACAACTTCCGCAACGGACGAATGTGCCAAGCATAATCTGACAACCTAAACATATCGTGCCTTGCTTAACGCGAGGCGATTAAAAAAGGAGAGATTTTGCAATGAGCAAGAAAAAATATAAATTTGAGACCCTTCAAATTCACGTGGGACAAGAGTCCCCGGATACCGCAACTGACGCACGTGCGGTTCCGATTTATATGACAACGTCATATGTCTTTTCCGATACAGCACAAGCAGCGGGCAGATTCGCCCTCAGTGAAGGCGGCAATATCTACACACGTTTGATGAATCCCACAACCGATGCGTTTGAAAAGCGTATCGCGGCGCTGGAGGGCGGGGCGGCGGCATTGGCAACAGCTTCCGGCTCAGCGGCCACCGATTACGCAATCCGCAATATCGCACGGGCAGGGGATCACGTCGTCTCAGACCAAGCGATCTACGGCGGAACATATAATCTGTTTGCACATACATTGCCGGAAGCCGGCATTCAAACAACATTCGTGGATGGCGGAAACCCCGCAAATTTTGAAAAAGCCATCCAACCCAACACGAAAGCGATTTTCGTTGAAAGCCTTGGCAACCCGAACTCAACCATCGTAAATATAGCGGCCATCGCTGACATCGCGCATAAACACGGGATTCCGTTGATCGTTGATAACACGTTCGCCACGCCGTATCTGCTGCGGCCGATTGAGCATGGCGCGGATATCGTGATACATTCAGCCACTAAGTTTATCGGCGGACACGGCGCAGCCCTCGGCGGTGTGGTGATTGACGGCGGCAAATTCGACTGGGCGCAGAATGACAAATTCCCCGGATTGTCACAGCCCAGCGCAGGCTATCACGGCGCGGTGTTTACCGATGTCGCGGGATCGCTTGCGTATATTATCAGACTGCGGAC
>WQWC01000011.1 GCA_009785525.1 Oscillospiraceae bacterium
CGCTCGTAGCGGCAAAAAAAGCCGACCTGATGCCGTGCGCAATAAAGTATACCATAACAATCCCGGACTTACACCTCGTTTTCATTCATCGGGGTGTAACGCAGCTTGCATGAAGTTTATTTTACGGGAATTGGTTTCCCTTTCAGCACATAATATAAGCCGAATTCAAGTGAAATTTTGAGGAAACAGAAGTAATCACGTGATTTTTGGAGTTTTTAGCCACTGATTGGTCAGGAAAGGTCAAAATAAGAGTTGCTGAATCATGGAGAAAGGCGTATTATAGATTAAGGTCAAAGATGGTCAAAGTCAAACCAAGGGGGTGAAGCGGTGAGAGTAAGTGATATCATAGCCGGATTTATTGATGACATGCTCAATCAGCTCGGCGGAACGGCGGAGCTTCAGCGCGCGGAGCTTGCGACAAGGTTTAACTGTGTACCGAGTCAGATAAACTATGTTATTTCGACGCGTTTTTCACCGGAGCATGGGTATATTGTTGAAAGCAGACGCGGCGGCGGCGGTTTTATCAGGATTACAAGAGTTGAGATGGAACCGGAAAAGCTGATTATGCACACGGTAAACGCCATAGGCGATGAGATAGATATAAATTCGTGTTCGGCGCTTATAGCGAATCTGCTCCAAGGTGGCGCGATAAGCGAGTTGCAGGCGCGGTTGATGCTGTCGGCTACAGGAAACAACGCGCTACGCCCGGCGCGGGTAGAGCAGCGGGACACGCTGCGGGCGAGTATTTTTAAACAAATGCTGATTAACACACTATAATACTGGGAGGTATAAAACATGAAATGTCAAAATTGCGGAAAGAATGAAGTAAATTTTCACTATTCATCTAATATAAACGGATGTGTGACTGAGACAAAGTTGTGCGCCGAGTGCGCACGTCAATCGGGGTATGATATGGGTCGGATGTTCACAGGCTCCAACATGGCCGACGGATTTTTCCCCGGAGTTTCCGGCTGGAGGGGCGGATTTGCGTCCGCGTTTGGATTTATAGCGCCGCGGCAGTTTGCAGAGCAGCCGCAGATGGGTATACTAAATGAGGCCGGTAAAATCTCCGAAGAGATTGAGAAAAGTCAGGAAATTGACGAAGAGATGAAAAAACGGCGCGAAATCAACGTCATTCGTGAAGAAATGCGCATGGCCGCTGAAAACGACGATTTTGAAAAAGCGGCGCAGCTGCGCGACAAAATCAAAGAACTTGATGAATAAGGGTGCGATATGCGCCCGCTAAGCCAAATAAAGGAGGCAAATACAAATGAGATTTGAAGACAGATTCACAGAACGCGCGAAAAACGCGTTTGAGCTCGCGCAAGCGGCCGCGTCTGAATTGGGACACGGATACGTCGGCAGTGAGCATATATTGTTAGGATTATCCAGAGAAGGCGGAGGCGTGGCGGCAAAAGTCCTACGGGAAGCGGGGCTTGAGAGTCAGCTTATCTTCGACCTGATCGTAAAAAACGTCGGCAGAGGCGGCAGGGGAGAGATCCCGACACAGGGCCTGACCCCGCGGGCGAAACGCATTGTGGAAGTCGCGGTTATGGAGGCCAACAGATTAGGCCACAGCTACATGGGAACAGAACATTTGCTGATGGGCATTATACGCGAGTATGACAGCGTTGCCGCAAAGCTGATTGTCGTCACCGGCGTGGATCTTAATAAGATTTACACAGACATAATAAACGTGTTCGGCAGCGGAGAATATAAACCTGCAAGGCAGTCGGCCGGTAAGTACAAGAAAACGGAGACAAAGACGCTTGATCAGTTCAGCCGGGATTTGACAGAGGCCGCCGCCGACGGGGCGCTTGACCCTGTTATCGGCAGGGAAAATGAGATTCAGCGCGTTATACAAATACTCTCACGTCGGACGAAGAACAACCCGGTGCTGATTGGTGAGCCAGGTGTCGGAAAAACGGCGATAGCCGAAGGGCTGGCGCAGAGAATTATAGAGGGCGACGTGCCAGAAACGCTGCTGAACAAACGCGTGGTTACGCTGGACTTAACGGGAATGGTCGCCGGGACGAAGTATCGCGGGGACTTTGAAGAGCGAATCAAAGCGGCGATTGAAGAAGTGATGAAAGCCGGGGACATAATACTGTTCATCGACGAGATGCACACGATCATAGGTGCAGGCGCGGCCGAGGGCGCAATTGACGCGGCGAATATAATCAAACCCGCGTTAGGCCGCGGAGAGATGCAGATTATCGGCGCGACGACGCTGAATGAATACAGAAAACATGTTGAAAAAGATGCGGCGTTAGAGCGCAGATTCCAGCCAGTGACGGTGAATGAGCCGACGCAGGATGAATCGGTGCAAATTTTGATGGGGCTGCGTGATAAATACGAGGCGCACCACAAGCTGAAAATCACCGATGAGGCGATTGAAGCCGCTGTTAAAATGTCAAGCAGATACATCAATGACAGATATCTGCCCGACAAGGCGATAGACCTTATTGATGAGGCGGCAAGCAGAGTCAGGATTGACAACCTAAAACTGCCGCCTGACCTGAAAGACCTTGAGACGCAGAAAGAAGCGCTGGCAAAGGAAAAAGAGGCCGCTGTGCAAAGCCAGGACTTTGAACGTGCCGCCGGTCTGCGCGACAAAGAAAAGCAGCTGGGCGAGGTTATTGAAAGATCCCGAAAGAATTGGGAAGACATCAGAAGCGGCAACTCGGGAAGTGTGGAGCCGGAGGATATCGCGGCGGTCATATCAGGCTGGACCGGGATTCCGGTAACAAGCATCACCCAAGATGAAGGAGAGAAGCTGCTTAAAATTGAGGAAAATCTGCATAACCGCGTTGTCGGCCAAGATGAGGCCGTCACGGCGGTGGCGAAGGCACTCAGACGCAGCAGAGTCGGCTTGAAAGACCCGAAACGCCCGATAGGCTCGTTCCTGTTCCTGGGGCCAACAGGCGTGGGCAAGACAGAACTCTGCAAAGCACTTGCCGAGGCGATGTTCGGAGATGAAAACGCCATGTTGAGAGTCGATATGTCAGAGTACATGGAAAAGCACACAACGTCAAAACTAATCGGCTCGCCGCCCGGATACGTCGGCTATGACGAGGGCGGGCACTTGACCGAAAGAGTGCGCAGAAGACCATATTCGGTGCTGTTGTTCGATGAAATCGAGAAAGCGCATGAGGATGTGTTCAACATTATGCTGCAGGTCATGGAAGACGGGATATTGACCGATTCGCAGGGACGGCGGGTTGATTTCAAGAACACGATAATCGTTATGACCTCTAACGCCGGGGCGCGGAATATCACTGAAAACCGCACAAAACTGGGCTTTACCGCAGGCAGTGGAGACAGTGAAAACGCGGAATCCGCACAGTTGAAAGAGCTGGTTATGGAAGAGGTAAAACGCGTGTTCAAGCCGGAGTTCTTGAATAGGATCGACGAGACGATCGTGTTCCACAAGCTCAGCGAGGAGAACATTCTTGATATCAGCTACAAAATGCTGGACATTGTGACAGCCCGGATGGAAACTATCGGCGTTAAAATGATTGTAGATCAGTCCGCCGCGGTGTTGCTTGCGGAAAAGGGATTCGACCCTGTATACGGAGCCCGGCCATTAAGGCGGGCGATACAGTCAGCCGTTGAAGATGTGGCGGCGGAGAAAATTCTTGACGGCAGCATTCAAAGCGGCGACAGCGTGACAGTAGCGGCGATTGACGGGAAGATAGAGTTCACGAAAAGTGAAGTGACGCAGCAGGAATATGTGACGGTGTAAACACTGTAGGGCCGACCACCCTGGTCATCTGTGGATGATCAAGGGTGGTCGGCTCTACGGAGTCTCTAACCAGCGCGGAGCCGGACATATTACATGTCCGGCTTTTGCTATGTCTTAAAACGCTTGACACTGTAAAGAAAATGATGATATCTTTAAGATGGTATTATAGTGGGAAAGGATAGTGCTTAAATGAAAAAGAAATTTTTCACCCTTGCGATGGCTTTGGCAATGCTGCTGACAATACTTGCGGCCTGCGTGGAGAACGTGCCCTTCGAACCCCGGTCGGCTGAGCGGCTGCCGGAAGTTGCGGCTTACGAAGAAAATTCGCCGGTGCGGGAGGAAGATGACGAGAAAGAGGATGGACCTCCCGAACGGCAGGAACGCGGACCAGTGCGCGGCGTCTGGGAAGACAACGTGTTCACAAGCGAATACTTGGGCCTTAGATTTGTCATGCCCCACAGTTGGGTGGCGACTACTGACGCGGATATAGCGGATCTGATGGGATTAGGCGCGGATATGATGGCGATATCCGGAATTGAAATTCCCGGTGAATTCTGGGATATGTTCGATTTAAGGGTGTTAATTGATATGGTGGCAGGTAATCCCATTGCCGGCTCAAGTGTCAAAATTGCTTTTGAAAGACTCACATTTCCCGTGAGAGGGATTTCCGCTGCTGAATACATAGCATTGACTGCGGAGCAACTTGAGCAGATTGGCATGGGCGTTAATTTAGATTTCCCGGGAACTGTAAGAATTGGCGCTTACGATTGGTACTCTTTTGGAACGGCAATGTATCTGCCGATGGGCGTGGTTGCCTATGGTCGGCAGTTTATTAACGTGCAGGACGGCTTTGTCAGGACTATCGGAATCACAGGTGCTGACCCGGAAGCGCCTGTTAACGAGGTATTGGCTATGTTCATCGGTCTGGAAGACCCCATTCCGGAACAAGCCGCCCCGGAAGAAGTTGCGATAGAGCACGCGGAAGCATTAGTCGGTACATGGGTGTGGGATGAAGATAATACCTATAGATACGTTTTCTACGCCGATGGACGCGGTACACGCGGATTCCCTTGGATGACAGAGGAGTTCGAGTGGAGAACAGAGGGCGGTGACCACTTGCTGATTGGTATTACGGCTTTTGCAGTGGAAAGCTGGACATTTACGATAAACGATGATGTGCTTACCATAGACAGCAGACAGATACCAGGATTGACATTTAATTATTACAGAAACTAAAACAGCGCGGAGCCGGACATTTTATTTGTCCGGCTCCGCTTTTCTCATTGCGTCTCGTATTCAGGCACATCCTCAAAATCCTGCTTATCGCGGGGTCTATGCGGCTCGCCTTCAAACTCTACTCTCGGGCGGCCACACTCCACGCGATCTTTGCCGATTTCAACATTGGCGCCGAACACCACAGGTATTTCAACCCTTATCCTCTGCGAAATAGTAAAACAGCAGTGGCCGCGCCGTTCACATCTGCCATCCTCCGTCACCACTGGTCTGCCGAAGCACTCAACAGTGACGGGGCCGGTTATGGCAAACGGCCTGATTTCAACAGGCTGACTTATCGTGGCAACCTGACTGGCGACTGTCGGACAGCTACCGCTATGTGTTGTGTTAACATTATCACTCATGGTTTAACACTCCTAAATGCTATGTTAGACCGCAAATATTATTTCGGTCACTATTATCATATGCCCGCATACGGCTTGTTGACATTAGCGTGCGAATAATTATATAATGTATTTCATTATGATTTTGAGGTGTATATAAGTTGAATCTCTATGAATATGAAGGCAAGGCTATATTGGCAAAACACGGCATACGTGTTCCAAATTCGGTTTATGTCGCTGACGAGACTGAACTCGGCAAGCTTGAGGACATGACATATCCGTGCGTGATCAAGGCGCAGATCCTGCAGGGAGGCCGGGGCAAAGCGGGCGGAATCCGGCCTGTTAACAATGTTGAAGAGGCGAGGGCGGCAGCGCGGGATCTGCTATCGAAAGAACTGAAAGGCGAACGGCTTGCCGGTGTGCTGGCTGAGGAGCAGGTTAGTATAGCAAAAGAGCTGTACTTAGGTATCACTGTTGACGATGTTGCCGGGAAGCCGCTTTTGATAATATCGGCCGAAGGCGGCATTGAAATCGAAAAAGTGGCCGAAGAGTCCCCTGAAAAGCTTGTGAGGTGTTATCTTGAGCCGGGCGGAATGTTAGATTCCGACTCAGCGGTACAGCTCTGCCGTGAGGCGGGGATTGCCACAGGCGGTATGGTCGAGATAATCCGCGCATTGGAAAAAGCGTTCCGTGAGGAAGACGCGAATCTTATCGAAATAAATCCGCTTTGCGTGCTTGATGACGGCAGAGTCCTTGCCTGTGACGCGAAAGTGATTTTAGACGACTATGCGCTGTTCCGCCATCCGGACGCGCCGAAGCATGAGATGCTGGAGTACAACGAAGATCCGTTTGAGCGCCGGGCGAAAGACAACGAATATATCATGGTGCGTCTCGGCGGGGATATCGGCATTATCAGCGTCGGTGCGGGATATGGCATGGCGATTGTTGACGCGGTTAAAGCCTACGGTGGCTCCCCGGCAAATTTCGTGGATCAGCTTGGCGGCACACCGTTTGAACGCACGATAAATGGAGTTCTGGACATGTCAGAGGAAGATCTGACGATCAAAACGGTTCTTATGAGCTTCATGTTAAGCGCTTCGTCGCTGGGCGGGCTTGTGGAGAGTATGTTAGAGCGGTTTAAATCGCGTCCGCCGCGAGTACCGATTTTCGGCAGTATAGGTGCAGCATCTGCCGCAGTGCGTGACATGGATTTACAAACGGCGGTTGAAAAGCTGGAAAGCGCCGGGATAAAAATGTTCCAAGACGCTCGGGAGGCAATCAAAGCTGCAATAAAATACGCCGGGGAGGTCGTGGAATGAGCATATTAGTTGATGAACGCACCAGTGTTATAGTATACGGCATAACCGGCAGCTATGGCGGTGCGCAAGTAAAAAGCATGATTGATTACGGCACGAATGTCTTGGGCGGCGTATCGGCAAGCAAAGCAGGGATGACGCACTTGGACAGGCCGATATTCGGTACGGCCAAAGAAGCGGTGGAAATGACAAACGCGAACACAGCAATATTCTATTTACCCGCCGGGGCAATAATGGGGGCTGTTACAGAGGCTATTGACGCTGGGGTAAAGCTGGCATTCATCGCGACGGAAGGTGTGCCGGTACATGATGTGATGATTCTGCGTGAAAAAGCGAAAGAGCGCGGTGTGTGGATAGTCGGGCCGAACTCCCTGGGATTAACCTCGCCCGGCAAAGCGTTTGTCGGTTCAATTGCGCCAGAGTTCACAAGCCCCGGCGGTATCGGAATATGCTCCCGCAGCGGCACGGTGTCACTTGCTATCTCGTCGCACTTGACGATGAATGGGATAGGGCAGTCCACGGTTATCAGCATGGGTGGCGACCCTGTGTTGGGGCGCAATCCTATCGAATATCTGTTGGAGTTCAACAAAGACGATGAGACGACGGCGATGGTTCTGATTGGCGAAATCGGCGGGATGAAAGAATACGAGGTGTGCGAAAGGCTCGGCGAACTGAATAAGCCGCTGATCGCATATATCGGCGGCAAAAGTGCGCGAGAGGGCAAAAGAATGGGACACATGGGCGCAATCATCGGCGGAGCTGGGCAGGACGCCAGAAGTAAAATGAAAGCCCTGGAACAAGCGGGAGCGATTGTTGTGGATACACTATGGGATATAGCCGATGTGATAAAAGGGCTGGGGTAATGATGAGTTACATTGAGAAAAATTCTGACGCGTGGGATAAGAACGTCGAAAGCAAAAACTTCTGGACTTTGCCTGTTTCGGCGGAAGATATCGAAAACGCCAGAAACGGGAAATGGGACATCGTCTTAACGCCGATAAAGCCCGTACCTAAAAGTTGGTTTCCTGCTGACTTCAAGGGATTAAAAGTATTGCTGGTGGCTGGCGGTGGCGGTCAGCAAGGTCCGATTTTATCTGCTCTCGGAGCAGATGTAACGGTATTCGACAACAGTAAAAAGCAACTTGAGCAAGACGAGTTCGTGGCAAATCGTGAAAACCTAATCATTAAAACGGTGCAAGGCAATATGCAAGATTTATCAGCTTTTGCAGATGAGTCATTCGATTTCATCATGCAATTCGCGGGATGCTTTGTTGATTCTGTTCTGCCTGTCTGGAATGAAACCTACAGAATATTGAAAAGCGGCGGTTCAATGCTTGCGGGGCATAACCATCCATTTGAATTTATTTTCGATGTTCCGGAAATGGAAAAAGGAAATCTTGTTGTCCGTCACAAAATTCCGTATTCTGATATTAAAGACTTAACGCCGGAGGAATTTGAGCGAGTCACAGCAGATGGAGTGTGTTTCGGCCATTCGCTGCACGATATGATTCAAGGTCAAATAGACGCAGGGTTTTTAATTGCCGGGTACTATGAAGATAGCGGATGTGGTTATGTATTGGACGAGTATATAGACACTTTCTTTGCAACTAAAGCAATAAAGGTGTAGTTGAAAAGGGGGCGGGGAGTTGAAGCTGACAAGAGATGAAGATAAGCTGATTTGCGTGCTGTATCGCGAATATTTAAAAGCTATCGATAACGGCGCTCCGCGGGAGAAGGCTACGGCTTTCGGGCACTCGGTTGATATTCAGAAGAGTTTACTTCCCGGCATTGACCCTGAACAGGTTGCGGCGGATTGTATAAGACTGCGTGACGAGGGGTTTATAGGCTGTTTTCAGGCCAAAAATATCGCGTATACCGTGCAGCTTGAAAATAAGGGCATACGGCAGATGGAAAAGCGGTTCCCAAAGGGACTTGAGAAGCTGGAGGAGTACATGGTGCAAACTCTTGAAATGGCGCAGGATGGGTATGCACTGTTCAAGTGAAGTTTTATACGGAGACGCGGCGATTGTCTCTCTTGAAAAATCAAAAAACAGCGCCCGGCAAATCAAACCGGGCGCTGTTTTTTGTAAGCTAATTTTCAAGCTGTTTGCCTAAAAACGCGGCGATTGTCTGCGCAAGCTTATACTCAACCTCGCCGACCTGCTTGTCCCCTTCCGAGAAGAACACGACACAACCCAGCACATCACCCTCTGACAGAATGGGCGCGGCTGTTTCGATTACATATTTATCGTTCCCGTCCGTCATTGGAATGCCGCGCTCACCACTTTTCCGCTGGTATTGACGGCGGCCTTCCATCAACTGTTCAAGTTCGTTACTGATATGTTTGTCAGAAAGCTCTCGCTTCGGCACTCCGCAGACGGAAATATACGTATCTCTGTCAGATACGGCGGCAAAGCAGCCCGCGGTTTTGTACATAGTCTCGCACAATTGGCCGGCGGAATCCGACCATTCTCCCATAGGGGAGTATTTTTTGAAAATTACCTCCCCGTCTTTTTCTGTATATATCTCAAGAGGATCTCCCTCGCGAATTCTCATTGTGCGGCGGATTTCTTTCGGGATAACTACACGTCCCAAGTCATCTATCCGGCGCACTATTCCGGTTGCTTTCATATCATGTGGCCTCCAATTTCGGTTTTTACAGCATTAGTATCCTCAGTATTATTTTGTATATTCAGATATTAATTTTTTTACCGCATATTGGCACCATGGTCGGCTTAACAAATCAACACAATGGCGTTATTCTCGAGGCTTTCTTTAGTGTAACTCATCATTGGCAAACCTACAACTGTAAAAAACAACCAAACGCAAATGTCTTGCATTTTATCAAGAGTTGTAATATACTATTAAGTTAGATTGGGCATTCTATAACTAATTTTATCAAGGTTCAGGAGGAATTATCTATGGATGGTAAGGGCAAATTCAAAAAAGGACTGCGAAGGCTTGTCACACTGCTGATTGTTTTGAGCTTTATAATGTCCACCATGGGCTCTGCTTTTGCAGGTAACTTCGGCGAAAGCGATGCGCACGAAGGGCTGGGATATTTGCCTATTGTTCCACTGTCTCCGTTTTATGTGACGTTTGAAGCCAATGGCGGAACCCATATTGCAGGCTGGGACCCACCGAATAACTCAATACCTAATACCGGTCCGGGCGGCACAGTTGCAAATATGGTGCCGGCCCCAACTCCGCCCACCGGTTTAACATTTAGACAATGGAACACGGCACAGAATGGCTCAGGCTCCGTATTTACAGGTGACACTCCTGTTACTGACGACATGTCGGTTTACGCGCAATGGGCCGCATTGATGACGTTTCACCTCAACGGCGGAGAGGGAACTGCGCCGGGATCATTCTTTATTTCACCGGGAAACTCCGTGGATACTGAACCCGGCATTAGCTGGCCGAATGATCCCACCCAGCTTGGCCATAATTTTGAAGGTTGGTTCACCTCGGCCATCGGAGGCACGGAAATCTTCTCAAATACGCCTATCAACGCTAACACTCCCGTTTTTGCGCAGTGGACGCCGATAGAGAATTTTACGGTTACGTTCAATCCCGCGCCTGGGAATCCGGCCGATGCGCAAATGACTCGGCAGGCCTTTGCGGGCCTCAGTATCGCCGCGTCATGGCCGGCGCTGAATAACCTCCCCGCGCCTGACTTTGGGCGTTCCGCTCCTCTGGCAACGCTTCCGGGCCGGACGTTACATAGCTGGTGGACGCTGGAGGGCGGGATGGATACTCTCGGAAGCACATTCTTTGCCCTGCCGAGAACTGGTGCGATTCAGTTTAACCACGCGCTTTTGCCGGTCAACAGCAATATGACGGTTTTTCCCCAATGGGTGGCGAGGGTGAGTTTTAATGCCAATGGGGGAAGCAATGCCCCCAACGGATACTATCGCGATATATTACCATCGGTGATTAATAATAATGGCTTCGGAACGGTTGATGCCGATGGTGTTGGCAGTGTTGGCGGAAACTCCGTTACTAATCCTCCATGGCCTGGATGGGACGGGACTTGGCCGTCGTCAGCCGACGGTATGCCGCCTGATCCGTCAAGGACCGGGCATCAGTTTATCGGCTGGGTCTCGGCGCCTCCGGCTCCTTGGATGCCGCCTGTGCTGGCACCTGGGACTACGACCCCGGGCAATTTGCCCGCTGGATTTACACCGTTTTTCGGTGATACCCCGGTAGAAAACAGCATGACTGTCTGGGCGCTTTGGCAGGAAAACCCGCCGTTAACAATCCGATTTAATGCCGAAGGCGGAACCTGGCCGGTGGGTACAAATGACCCTGTAACCGTAGATGTCGCTGAAGGCGGAAGTATTCAATCAACTACCGGTGCAGTCATGCCGCCTATCCCGTCGATGGACGGACATGTCTTCATGGGCTGGTATTTTGTGCCTGATTTTCCGATCACAACTAATGTAAGACCCGCCATGGGAACCGGAACCACTCCTGACGCCAACGACAGTTTACGGGCGTACCGTACAGTCCATAGCGATATGATAGGTGATAACGGCTTCGTAAATGTATATGCTCTTTGGCTGCCCTCTGCTATGGTGACATTTAACCAAGGCGGCGGCGATTTTGAACCGATATTAGATCCGACCACTACTCCGGCGGATATGGAGCCAGTTCGATATGTTCCGACAAGTGGTTGGACCTTTCACATTTTGAATCAGGTAATTCAAACATTTACTCCGCCGCTGCCAGTGACAGATCCGAATTTTGGGGGACGATTCTTCACCGGTAATGATCGGTTTAATCTTCAAGGCAACGATCCGCCGGCCGGGAGTCCATTTCAATTTTTGGGCTGGAACACAGATTATTACGGCAACGGCATTCGGTTCCGCCTGACTAACCCGGGTGCTATGCCGATAACAGATGCTGTTCTTGTAGATGACGTTCTTGATCTCTATGCCATGTGGGCCCCAAGAGTGCGATTCCACAGCAACTGGGAATATGCCAAATCCGGCGCTGGAGATGGGGGGAATCCTCCCTTCATTGACTATTTCATTGCGTATGGACGGAATTTTGGCAATCACCATCTGCATCCTAATATCGGGGTGCTTGTGGGCGCTACTTGGACGCAAATCCCGCCGCTGGAATTCCCGGGGCCGGATAACTGGCCGGGCGGGTTCCCCCTGCCCGAACATGCGTTCGTGGGCTGGAACACAGCGCCGGACGGCACCGGCGATTGGTTCGAGTATGACGACAACGTATACGAGGTTACATCGGTTTTTGCAATCTGGTCCAGTGATATTGTGTTTCGGCCCGGCATAGCTCCGCCCGGAGTCATACTGGCTGGGAATGAGACAAGGCCTGTCCCATATCCTGCCGGCCCGCTGGTTAATATGCCGCCGGATCCGATATGGATTGACACGGTTACCGGGGATGAACGGACATTCTTAGGCTGGTATGGTAACCCAGACGGTACTGGAGTTCATCTTACTCCCATTCTCACAATAACCGGCGCGTATACATTTTATGCAACATGGGCCGTAACCGTGATATTTGACGCCAACGGTGGAATATTTGCACCCGGAGGAACAACTTCCGTGGATGGAAGTGAACGCTATTTTGTTAATCCATACTTCATCGGAGGAACAGGGTCATGGAGAAATCTGCCTCAGACGCAATGGCTCGTTCAACCCACGCGTCAAAACTGGACCCTTGTTACTGGAGATATATGGAACTCCACGCAATATGCATTTGATCCGGTCACAAACTTGCCGCTTGCCGCCGGTGTTATATATCCAGAGGATGGGGAGGTTATTGACTGGAACATAAGGCTATACGCGCGGTGGGAAGGTGTTGTGACGTTTGATCCGAACGGCGGTACGTTTGGCGTCAGCGGCCCAACGACGACTGATCCGCGTACATTGAGCGAGTATGCCACAATTACGACAATGATGCCTAGCACGACAATGCCCGACAACCCAGTGCGTGATGGTTATACGTTCATCGGCTGGTTTTGGGTAGAAGAGGATGTATATGTAGACGGGGATTACGTCGATGTTATCAACAGGTTTGACGCAGACACGCCGATGACGATGGGTGATGTCACCGTTTTTGCGCAGTGGCTTGAGATAGAAAAAGCAGTTGACAGGACATTTGCGACGGTCGAAAACACGATAACGTATACGATAACTGTAACGAATGATGGTGCTTTCGACCTAGAAGACGTGCTTGTCACTGATATAATCAGCTCGCATTTGGCGTTTGTCCCGGCCGACCTGCCGGAGCATGATCTGGGCAATGTGACAATAACTCACTCTGCCGGCGGTACGACAAGTTACGGCATAGCAAGCCAGTCGCTGACGGTGATGATTGCTGAGCTTGCAGTGGGTGACACCGTGGTGATTACATTCCAGGTTGCCGTATTGGCGGGCGCGCTGGGACAGACTATCCCGAACTATGCAACGGTCTCCGGCATCGCACCGGGCAATAACGGTAGTTGGTCGGGTAATACGAACATTGTCACGACCGTGGTGCCGAACGTTCCGGTCATAAAGACCGTCAGTCAGTATCTTGCAGAGGCCGGCGATACGCTGACCTACACGATAACGATAACAAACAACGGTACTGACGCGCTGACAGATGTGGTCATCACCGATGCGATTTCGCAATTGTTGATTGTCGATGAAACCACCATCACCAGCGATGTAGGAACGCCCGTCTTTAACACGGCGACTAACACGCTGACACTAACTATTCCGAATTTTGACGTGGGTGCGAGTATTACGATCACATTCGAAGCGGAAGTTGATTCCGCCGCGCTGGGGCATTATATCCCGAACTTTGCAAGAGTAACAAGCGATGCTTGGGACGGCGGGTACATAGACTCTAACTCGGTTGTGACCGACGTGCCGAATATTGTGTTTGAAAAGTCGGTTGACCTCAGTGTTGCGAGGGTCGGGGATATACTGACCTATACGATAACAGTGACGAACCGCGGTCCGCATGATCTGACAAACCTGACTGTTACCGATGTGCTCCATGCGGCATGGTTAGCGTTTGTTGAAAACAGCGTGTTGATAGCTCCTGCCGGTACGGCAACATATGGCTTTAACTTGGCAACCAGCACGCTGACGGTGAATATCCCGCTGCTTGGGGTGGGAGAGGCTGTGGAGATTACTTTCCAGGCCGTTGTACAAAGCGCCGCGGCCGGAAATGAGATTGAGAACATCGCGATCATTGATGGGCCCGGGCTGCCGGAGGGTGGAGTTGAATCTGACCCGGTTGAGGTCGAAGTGGCGCCGCCGGGCGGAGGCTACGTTGTGGTGCCACCTGGCGGCGGTTGGACGCCTTCTCCGACGCCTCCTCCGACACCGCCAATGTTTCCGACACGGCCGGCTGAACTGTCGAGGCCAGCAGTCCGTCATCATGCGTACCTGATCGGCTTTGAGGATGGCACGATTCGGCCAAGGGCGAACGTCTCAAGGGCGCAGGTGGCGACGATATTCTTCAGGCTTATGTCAGATGGTAGCAGGGCAAATTACTGGATGCAGACAAACCCTTACCCCGACGTGGTGTTGGAGCAGTGGTTTAACAACGCGGTGTCGACAACGACAAATGCGGGGATGTTCATAGGGATGCCGGATGGTACTTTCCATCCGGATCGCGCGATAACGAGGGCGGAGCTTGCCGCCGTCATTGCAAGAATGATAGGTGTGACGTACAATGGAGAACCGTTGTTTAATGACATTGCCGGACACTGGGCGGAGGGTTATATCAACGCCGCGGCGCGCAACGGCTGGGTCATCGGGTATGAAGGGCTTGGCGGGAGATTCATGCCAAATCAGCCGATAACAAGGGCGGAAGCGGCGGCGATGATAAACCGCGTATTTGAGCGGCTGCCGGAAACGCCGGATGATCTGCTGGATGGTATGCTGACATGGCCGGATAATGCGAATCCGAATGCGTGGTACTATCTGTATATTCAGGAAGCGACAAACTCTCATTATTATGAGATGAAAGCTGATGGCGCCCATGAGACGTGGATACAGCTGATACCGCCGCGCCCATGGCATCTGCTGGAGCGGCCGGAGTCTGTGCCGGAGGATATCTTCCGGATACAAAGTTAAAACGGCAAAATAGAAAAGCCCTCCCTATGGGACGGCATCACAAAACGGTAATAGGTTGTTCTAAGGACGGCGCAGCTTGCGCTACGCCGTCCAGCTTTGATTAGCCTTTTTCAATTGACTTTATGCCGCGTTAGAAAGTCAATGTCAAACTCAAGCCCGAGTCCTGGGGATGCGGGAAGCTCATAATATCCATCGATAATCGGCGGCTGGTTTGTAATAATATCCCCGCCGGGGCGCGAGCCTTCAATGGTCGGAAAGACCTCCAGATATAACCCGTGTGGTGCCGGACTCATCATATGCGCGGAGATCTGCGGCCAAAAGTGCGGCGCGATTTTCAGATTCCACGCCTGCACCATTGCCGATACCTTGACCATCTCCGTAAACCCGCCGACACGCGTAATGTCAAACTGTAGCACATCGACCGCTTCTGCAATCAGCAGATCACGGCAACCGTATTTTGTGTACTCGTTTTCCCCAGATGCCACCGGGGCAAGTGCCGTATCGCGAACCCTGCGCAGTCCGGCAATATCGTCGGCGTGCACCGGTTCTTCAAACAGGCATATTCCCACGCCATCTGCCGCGCGTAGAAAGCGGATTGCGGTCGCGCAGTCGTATATCCCGTTCGCATCCACTATCAGCTCAATATCGCTGCCGACCGCGTGTCGGACTTTCTCCAGCCGGTTAACATCCGCCTTAATATTCTCGCCATTGTCATAGCCGACTTTGACTTTTAATGTCTTATAACCGTCTGCGATGTGTATTAGGGATCTCTCCACCACTTCGTCGTCAGGCATCGACAGAAATCCCACGCTTGCATATGCCGGTATTTTTCTCTTCGTCCCGCCGAGTAGTTTATAGATCGGCTGGCCCAGAATCTTACCGCGCAAATCCCAGATCGCGATGTCAATCGCACTGATGCCGAGCAGTGCCGCGCCCTTGCGTCCGGACGACCGTATGGCACGGAACATATCGTTCCAGATATCCTCATTCGCAAGAGGGTCTTTGCCGACCACCTCTTCTATGAGGTTCATTTTTATGTACTCAGCGACAGGTTCCCCAAACGTCACGCCGAATCCGTCGGTACCGTCCTCCGCGATAACGCGCACCACGACATTTCCGCTGTATTTTAAGATAAAGCTTGAATCGAACGGCGGATCCTCCGCTCTGAAAATCGGCGAAAAAACTTCAACGGCCTTGATTTTGTTAGACATAGTTAAACTCCCTATAAAAATTTTACATTAAACCTCTTGCGAATCTCCCGTAATCAAAATCCGTCCCGAAGGCGGATTCATTCCGCCACAGAGACTAACTCTGCTCCAAATTCTTGCAAAACCCCGGGGCCCCCGGCGAATCATAGATTCGTTGGGGTGGGTCGCAGTTTTGCAAGAAATCTATTAAAAATATCCTTCTTCGAACAGTATCTGCGGCGTCTCCTGCGCCGGGTATTTTGCGCACGCTTCCGGGTCAAAGTCAATTCCGAGTCCCGGTACGTCCGGCACGGTGAGGCAGCCGTCTTTTATCTCCAGCTTTTCGTTCGTCACTTCCGCGCGGTACGGTACATCGTTCATCATCTCCAGAAACTCAAAGTTAGGCATGGTTGCGCATATGTGCATCGTCGCGGCGGTGCCGATCGGTCCGTTCGGGTTGTGCGGGGCAACCTGAATGCCGTACACTTCGGCCATAACGCCGATTTTCTTGAGTTCACTCATGCCGCCGCAGTGCAGGAGATCCGGCTGAATGTAGTCCGCGCCGTAGTTTGCGATAAGCTCACGGAACATCGTTTTGCCGAAAAGACGCTCACCCGTCGCCGTTGGCACGGGGCTCTGCTTATGGAACTCAATCGTATCTTGCACAATATCCGTGAACACGGGCTCCTCCATAAACTTCGGTTTAAACGGTGCGAGCTCTTTCGCAATTTGCAGGGCAGTATGCAGATTGAACCTGCCATGCACCTCAATAAGCAAATCGACTTCCGGGCCGACGGCGTCCCGCACAGAGCCGACGGTCTTGATCGCCCGGTCCATCGCCTCATTGCTGATTGTTACCCAGCTTGTACCGAACATGTCCCATTTTAACGCTTTCGCGCCGCCCTGCACGGCTTCTTTTGCGCGGGCCGCGTACTCGTCCGGGGTGTTTGCGTCATGTGTCCAGCCATTCATATATACCCGCAGCTTATCAACATGCTTGCCGCCGAAAAGCTGGTAAGCGGGGAGGTTATAGCATTTACCCGTAATATCCACACACGCCATCTCTATCGCCGCGATTGCTGAGAGTGTACAGGGATCAGTGTGCCAATACGTCTGCCGGAAACATTCAAAGAACATATGTTCAATCCGGCGGGGATCCGCACCAATGACATACGGCCTTAAATCCTCAAAAGCGCCCATCGTCGCGTTTGTCTTCCACTCAATCGTGGCCTCACCGACACCGTATATCCCTTCGTCTGTAAACACTTTGACGAAAATATAGTTGCGGTACCCGGCGAAGACTGCGTACGTCTTGTAATCAACAATTTTCATAGCGTCCCTCCTCATATTGTTATTTTGTAATCACTATATCACATTATCATGTCCTATACAATATCATGCAACATTGCGCGGCCGGTTATTATCGTGCTATAATCACGATAGCGTGTAATAAACGTATGAACATAATTTGCTATACTCGGAGGTAGAAGCGTGAGCGTTGAGATAAAAGATATTCTTGGTTTCTGGAATATAAGAAACGTAGAACTCATTCAGAAACTTGGCGAAGGGACAGTTGTTTATATCGTTGAAACAGAACGGGGGACCGTTGTCTTAAAGAGACATAAAATAAGCTTGCCTGAAAAGTATATTCAAGGCAATATCCGTGCCCACGAATTTCTCGGAAATAAGCTGAGAATAGCTCCTCAAATCTACTACAGGCCCGACGGGATGGCCTTTTGGAAAAGCGACACTCATTATTATTATCTGATGGAATTTATTCAGGGAATACATGTGCAGGAGACAGCGCATGATGAGTGGCTGCTTGGTGAAGCAACGGCAAAACTGCATCAATTAACGGGATACAATTTCCCGTGTGAACTTGATGCGAATGAGCAGATTAGAATAATAAAGACATGGTACAGTGATAGAAAGTGGAAACCGGAACTTGATATGCTGATGGACTCATTGCCGGATTTCAATTCATACAGTCAGTGCTTTATCCACACTGATATTGGACCGCATAATGCCATAGTGCGAAATGGCGCTATCGTTTTTATTGACTTAGACGGTGCGGGTATAGGGTCGAAATATCTTGACATCGGATACCCCTTCATCGCACAGTTCGTCGCGTATAATAAAAAATCGGGAGAAACATACTACAAGTTTGATGCTGCAAAAGCGTTTTTAGAAGGCTATTGCAGCGTGAGCAAGCTCACAAAAGCCGAATATGATTTAATATGGCACGGCGCTGTGTTAAGGCATATTTATGAAATGCAATACTATGGTGAAGAGGCTGTGGAGCCTCTGTGGCACATCCTAAATTTTGGACTGCAACAAAAAGACAATCTTTTGCAAATCGTTAATTGTATAGTATAAGTATTTTTCAGTCGAAGTGGGTATAGCTTGAAAAAGAGGTAAATGCCCGAATGTCCGGGGCGTATTCTATCCTGCTTAAAGTCCTTTCGTAAATTTTTCAATACGGTCAACCGCAATCTTTATATTCTCCAGCGAATTAGCGTAAGACAGCCGCATATGCCCTTCTCCGAAAGCTCCGAAAGAGGAACCCCATGCGGCGGCGACGCCGGCTTCGTCCAGAAGACGTTCGGCAAACAGTTTATCCGGCAGACCAAAGCTGGATATATCGGGGAATACATAGAACGCGCCTTGAGGCAAACAGCAAGTGATGCCGTCAATCGAATTAAGGGCGCCCACCAGATAGTCACGCCGTTCTATGAAAGCTGCGCGCATTTCGTCTACGGCGTCCTGGGGGCCGTTAAGCGCTTCTATACCTGCTATCTGCGTGAAGGACGCGGTGCAGGAATTGGAACTGACCACTAATAATTCCATTTGCGCTGCCAGTTCCGGGTGCATAATTCCGTAACCCAGCCGCCAACCGGTCATTGCATAGGTCTTCGAGAATCCGTCGAGGATGATAGTCCTGTCCTTGAAACCAGGCAGGGAAGCCATGGAGCACACGTCACCCTCAAAAATCAGCCGGTCATAGATTTCATCGGAAAGGATGAAAATATCCGGGCGGTCTTTGAGTATTTCCGCCATTGCTTCAATATCGGACCGCGTGAATACGCCGCCTGTGGGATTTGACGGGCTGTTGATGAATATCATCTTGGTTTTCGGTGTAATAAGCTTCTTAAATTCGTTCAAATCCAGCCTGAAATCGTTTTTGGCCGATAACCGCAGTGGAATGGGAACTCCTCCCGCAAATCGTATACATGATTCATAAATCGGGAATGAAGGATTGGGGTACACAACTTCGTCGCCGGGGTTAATAAGCATCAGCGTCGAAAAAAATATTATTGGCTTGGCCCCGGGTACAACCACGACCTCTTCCATTGCGGTTTTGATGCGTTTGTGCCGTGCGGCATATTCGGCGATAGCCTGCCTTGTCTCAGGATAACCCGGAGTAGGGGAGTATTCCGTATAGCCTTCATTAAGAGCCCGGCAGGCCGCGGCGATGATGTTTTGCGGAGTCTTAAAATCCGGCTGGCCTATTTCCAGATGTACAATATGCTTCCCCTGCGCTTCCAGAGCCTTGGCTTTCGCCAGAATAGCAAAAGCAGATTCGTTATGCAGAAAGCCCATTCTTTCTGCTAATTTGTTTTCAAACATATGACGCCCTTCCTCCTAATAATATGGTTAGTGCCGATGCATCTCCTCGTTTAGAGAGATCACCACTTTTTTATCAATTATAGCAAATTTTGCCGGTTGCAGCAAGGCAAGAAAGGAGAAAAAATGCGGAGACTTCGTATGTGAAGTCTCCGCAGAATTATATTTTGTTATCAAAACTCCGCGACTCAGCGTTTTCTGTCATAGACGTCATTCCCGTCCGAGTCCAGAGCCACCACAACCGGTAGTTTCTCAACTTCCAGGCGTCTTATGGCCTCCGGGCCTAAGTCTTCAAAATCGACCAGCTCTACGGATTTCACGCACTCACTCATAAGGGCGGCGATGCCGCCGATGCCTGCGAAATACACTCCGCCGTGTTCTACAACCGATTTTTTCACAGCATCGTTGCGGGAGCCTTTTGCGATCATTACTTTCAGCCCTTTTGCAATAAGGTCTGGTGCAAAGCTATCCATCCTCCCCGCTGTTGTGGGGCCGATTGAGCCTATAACCATACCGGGCTTTGTGGGCGAAGGTCCCGCGTAGAAAACAACATTCCCTTCAAAGTCAAACGGCATTTCTTCTCCCGCCGCAAGCATATCTGCCATACGTTGGTGTGCGGCGTCGCGCGCTGTGTATATAGGTCCGGTGATGTAGCAAATTTCGCCGCATTTAAGGCTTTTTATCGTCTCATCGGAAAACGGTATCGTTAATTCCCGAAACTCAGCCATAATGAATCCTCCATTATTCGATAAAATTTTTATGTAGGGGACGATGGTAATCGTCCCGCTAAATACCGGGCGGCTTGCCATCCGCCCCTACGTACAGATATTCAATCATATCTAATGCGCGCTGCGCCCGCAGGCGCGTTCTCCGTGCCAGTTTCGGCTTTGTTGGAGCGCCCGGCACGTTTTAAAGAACAGTCTCTTCGTGACGGTTTGCATGGCAGGCGATGTTGACCGCCACCGGCAGACCCGCTATGTGGGTGGCATAAGTGTTGATATGCACCGCCATTGCTGTGGTGATACCGCCTAAACCCGCAGGTCCTATGTTCATAGTAGCATTGATTTTTTCATGGAGTTCCGTCTCTAAATCCGCCCAATATGGATCGGGATGCCGTGAGCCGAACGGCCGAAGTAATGCTTGTTTGGCCATTTTTGCACACAGCTCGAAGCTTCCGCCCACGCCCACGCCCACAACTATGGGGGGACAAGGGTTCGGCCCTGCCAGCCTTACCGTTTCCAGCACAAAATTCTTAACACACTCGATACCATCTCCAGGTACAAGCATTTTCAACCGGCTCTTATTCTCACTGCCGAAACCCTTGGGTGAAACGGTAATTTTCAGGTTGTCTCCCGGGACAACTTCGTAATGTATAACGGCCGGAGTGTTGTCATTGGTATTGGTACGATGTATAGGATCCGCCACGACAGATTTACGCAAATAGCCTTCGTCGTAGCCTTTTCGTACGCCTTCATGCACAGCCGCGGTCAAGTCCCCGCCAACAACGTGTACATCCTGCCCCAGCTCTAAGAAGACTATCGTCATGCCGGTGTCCTGACAGATAGGCATATTGCGCTCAATCGCGACATCTTGATTTTTCAGCATATCTTCTAAAACTTGTCGAGCGGTTCCCGTTTCCTCCTTGACAGCTTGTTCCATATATGCCCGCACATCGGGCGCCACAACTACACATGCTTTTATGCATAGTTCGGCAACCGCGTCCGTAATCTTGCTAACATGAATCTCTTTCATAATTACACCACCTTTTTAATAACTGAAGGTAAGCAGCGGTCCGTGCTGCTGCGCGCCGTAAACATCCTTTTCACCCAGCGCACCGGAGGCAAATGGGCGGACGATGGTGATTTTCACGGCTTTGCTGGGTGGGAAAGCTATGACAGAAAGCACTTCAGACTCCGGCATGTTATACAGTTTTGCGAAAACGGCTTTTGTCATCACGTTTTTTGCCGCAAAATCTTCAAATACCGCCTGCTCTTTAAAAATGATATCGAAAGTAAGCTCGTAGGGCCCGGAGTTTTTACTGCGGATAACTGCCGCCACATCAATTAACTTGGTCATAATATCGCCCCCTTGTCACATTGGTATAATTGCGCAGGAAATAGCTCGCAAGGGTCGTCAACCTCCATCAGACAGTACAGGCTGAAAGCATAAACCACGCCGCCGCTGAAATCCGATGGTGAGAACGGGAACGCCAGGTTTCCCGCAGTGGCTATGCGCCCTTCGTAGCCATAATGAAGCAATGTGGAGCGGGCAAAAGCGCATATAGTGTCCGCATGGGCGGTGGTTTCAGCCACAGCTTCAATGATAATGGCCACCTCACAAGGCACGGGACCGGCCGCACCGTAAAAACTCGCGCCTGTCTGGCCGTAAACTTTGAAATCCAGGAAGAATTCTCCCAACTCTTCAAAATTGCTGGCTACACGTTCTTTAACAGCTTTCACGATGTCATCCATCTTGCTTATCATAATGGGGTCAGCGGTGGCGGCGAAAGACACGGTGCGATAACCTGCTTTGCGTGCCGCCTCCAGCTTGAGGGTATAGACATCATCCGGGATAAAGCGGCTGCCGCGTACAATGACGGTGCCCTCGCTGGCTTGCTCAAACGTTGTTTGGGTCAAATCCAACACTCCGCCGGGTCCGGGGAGCCGGGTGGGATTGCTTTTTTCATATAATGTATGGGCCGCGATTGACGTGGCGGTGCATTTGCGTATTGGATCCAAGGTGGCAACTTCAAAGTGATCTTCGCGCAGATAGGCGAACATGCAGTCACTGCCGCTGCCGGGCGTTGCCGCGATGGCGGCACACTCCAAAATCTTGCCCATATGCAGTGCAAGCCCTGCGTCAAACCCCTCTATAACAGCCAGTGCGGCGAACACCGTGGGGTCATACGCACGCCCGGTGACGATTACCTCTGCACCAGCTTTAAGTGCTTCAACCATCGGCTCGTGTCCCATTTGGGCTACGATATTAACACTGTCTTCAATATCCTTCACAGTGGGTGCAGGCGCCGGGAAATATTCTCTCAGTTTCCCCTCGGCAAGCTTCTTTTTCACCACTTCCGGGTCAATCTGGGCGGAAATAACAGCCATTTTAAACGAAAGGCTCTTCTCCGCCGCGATTTCTTTGATAATCTCCACATTCCAGTCCAAATGACTGTCGGCACCGGCGCCACCGGCCGTGCCGATGATGACGGGAATCTTCGCCTCAAGTGCTGCTGTCAGCATGAACTCTAAGTCCCGTTTCACAGCCCCGCGGTCGGTAAAGGACTTGCCGCTGCCCAAATAATACGGCCCGGGATCAGTGGAACCCGCGTCCACAGCTATCACATGAGGCTTTAGGGCCATACCCGCCTCAAAAGAGGACGCTGGGAATCCATAGCCCAAAATGGCGGTGGGGGATAATACTCTATGTTCTTTCATAACCATCTGTCCTCCTGATTCAGTTTACTTCCCGCGTATAGTCCGGGAATAACTTAGGCGAACGTCTGTCTGTCTCAATACCGGCTTCTTTCAGCGCTTTGGAGTAGTCATACACATGCTCCAGCGACAGCTTTTTGCCTAATTTAACTTCGGGAACTTTTTTTGCGGCCTGCTGCCCGCAAAAACGGCCGAAGACGACAAAGTCCAATACAGAGTTGCCCAGCACACGATTGCGTCCATGGATGCCGCCTGATGCTTCACCGCCAACGAACAGATTTTTTATTTTTGGCGTGGTAGCGTCAGCGTCAATTTCCATGCCGCCGTTTTGATAGTGTATCGTGGGATAAACAAGTACAGGTATTTCACGTACATCAATACCGTAATTCTTATACATGCCGTACACGGCGGGAATACTCTTTTGAATAAAACCCTTGCCGTTTATCATGTCAATCAGCGGTGTGTCCAGCCAAGCCCCGTAACCATTTGGTGTGGGTATGCCTCTATTTCTCTGGTTACATTCGCGGATAATGGCGGAAGCGGCCACGTCTCTCGTTTCCAGCGGATGCACGAAAGCCTCGCCATCAATATTCAATAGCATAGCGCCGATGGCCCGTACCTTCTCCGTAACCAACGCACCGAAGAGCTGAACGGGATATGCCACACCGGTCGGGTGGTATTGTATGGTATCTTGATACAAAAGATTAGCGCCCGCGCGGTAAGCCATAATCAAACCATCCGCCGTTGCCCCGTAGTGGTTCGATGTGGGGAACCCTTGGTAGTGCAGTCTTCCCGCGCCGCCTGTTGCGATAATCACGGTTTTGCCTTTGGCAATTTTATATTCGCCTGTTTCCAAGTCTTTCAGCACCGCTCCGGCAGCGTTCCCGTTTTCATCCAAAAGCAAGTCCAAGGCGGCGGTAAACTCGATTACAGGAATTTCAAGATTCCGAACCTCGTCGCGCAACACACGCATGATTTCCATGCCGGTATAGTCCTTGCTGGCAAGCAGTCTTTTGCGCGATATGCCGCCGCCGCCGGTCGTGACCATAGTGCCGTCCGGTTCTTTATCGAACAGAACGCCCATGTTATTAAGCCACTCTATACAGCCCGGACCATCCATTACCAAGCGCTTCAAGAGTTCCGGCTTTGCCGCATAGTGGCCGCCGCCGAACGCGTCAAGATAGTGTTGCATCGGCGAGTCGTTTTCTTTGGTCGCCGCCTGAATGCCGCCCTGGGCCATCATGCTGTTGGCGTCTCCCAGGCGCAGTTTCGTGACAATCAGTACGCTGGCCCCGGCCAGATGCGCTTCAACAGCCGCCGCTGCACCTGCACCGCCACCGCCTATAATCAGCACATCCGCCTCATAGTCTACTTTATCCAAGTTGATATCTACATCATGGATGAGGCTGTTGGAGTTCAACAGATCCGCCAGCTCCTGCGGCGCTCTTTCGCCTTTATTCGGTCCGATGCCGATAGTATCGAAAGCATGATCCTTATAATCGGGATGAAACTCTCTCAGCAGGGCGTCTTTTTCCTCTGCGGTTAGTCTTCTCGGCTCCGTTTTAAGTCTTTCGGGCCGTGTGGCTTCCACTTTTTTTATAGATTCCAGCATTTGCTCGGTCAGCATAAGTCATCCCCTCCTACTTTTCGATGTCCCTGGCATTGTACAGCTCTTTTATTTCATCCAGCGGTTTTGCAAGTAATTCTGCCATAATAGCGTCCAGTTCGCCATTGCGCACTGAAGCGGCTTTAACTTTCATGTGTTTTGCTTCCGGTTGTATGTATTTGCCTACAAGCCTTCTGGCAAGCAAGCCGACCATCGGGTGAGAAATCCCGGCTGGGCACCTAGAGGCGCAAATACCGCAAGACACACAGTCGAACGATTCGTTAGCGCATTTCTCCAGCTCGTTGCGTTGGGCATAGGCGATGTACTGCATGACATTCAGTTCCTTTGAGCACGCTTTTGTACACGCATTGCACCCGATGCAGGCATATATTTCAGGATAAAGCTGCATCATTAGCTGCTCTTCCGGTTTAACCGTTTCCATATCATATACCTTCTTCACGGTAGGGAAATAGGGCAAGGTGGCCACGTACATTCCATCCTGCACCTGAGTCTGGCACGCCAGGCAAGATTGCAGCGTGTTTGAGCCCGCGACCCTGTAAATAATTGCGCACGCCCCGCAGAACCCGTAGCGGCACCCGCAGCCGCGCAACAGTTGATATCCGGCATATTCCATGGCCGTCATAATAGTCAAATCTGCCGGCACGGAGTATCGTTTGCCGTAAAAATAAACATTTGCCATTTCCTGCATTTTAATCACACCATCCTTTATCAATACTCGTCCGGCAATTCGTCGATTTCATCACATCGGAATACCGGTCCGTCTTTGCAGACATACTTGGACCCGATGTTGCATCGTCCGCATTTGCCGATGCCGCATTTCATGCGGAGTTCCAGAGTGGTAAATACCTGTTCTTTTTTGAATCCCATTTCCATCAGCGAGGCCAATGTAAGCTTGATCATAATCGGCGGGCCGCAGACCAGCGCCGTTTTGTCGGTGCTTATATTCAGCTCTTTCGGATATGTTGTGACAAATCCGACATGCCCGTCCCAGCCGGACTGCTCTCTGTCTATGGTTAAGTGGACGTTAGTGTTTGGCTGCGCACGCCAAATTTCCTCAATTTCTTTCAGGTAAACCAAGTCGTCCTTAGATCGGGCGCCGTATACAATGTCTACTGACCCGTACTTATCCCTGTTGTCAAAGACATATCGCACCACAGACCCAACCGGCGCGAGGCCGATACCTCCGGCGATAATCAGCAGATTCTGACCCGGCAGCACCGTATCGACCGGGAAGGCATTGCCGTATGGGCCGCGGATTGTCACCTCACTGCCCACTTCCATCGCGTGAAGATAATCGGTCAGCGTGCCGCATTGTTTGATGCTGAACAGCAGACCGTCATCATTTGTCGGTGACGACGTGATGGAAAACATAGCCTCTCCGACTCCGGGGACGGACAACATTGCGCATTGTCCCGGCATGTGGTCAAACGGTTTTTTCCCGTCAGCGCCAGTGATTTTAAACGTTTTAACATCTGACGTTTCTGTCCTGATATCGGTGATGACGCCTATCTGCGGGATCAACAGATCCGGTGTTTTACACATCTGCATTCACCCCCAAACTTTTGATGACTTTTACAATATTCAGTGAAGCCGGGCATTTGTTCACGCATCTTCCGCAGCCCACACAGGAATACTCACCATCGTTCTTGTCGGGGTAGTAAACCAATTTGTGCATAAACCGCTGGCGAAACCGCTCTTTCTGTGTCTTGCGCGGGTTTCCGTGCGCCATCAGGGTAAAGTCCGAATACATGCATGAATCCCAGCAGCGGTAGCGCTTGACGCATTCTCCGGCATCGAAGTCTTTAATGTCGTAACACTGGCAAGTCGGGCAGATGAAAGTGCACGTTCCGCAAGCGAGGCAGGTTTGATACAAAGAATCCCACTGTGGCGCGTCGAACAGTTCAATCAGCCGTTCGGCCTTGAATCGATCCAGCGGTAAGCCGGAGTTGTACGGCAATGCGTCTATCTTTTGCCGGATATCTTTTTGCTGCGCAGTTACGATATCATCTGCCGCAGATTCTAACATGCTTGAGACGATTTCCGTCAGCTTTTTGCCTTTTTCCGTTTTCGCTTCCCAGTACAAGTTGCCATCCGCCATCCAAGCTACCACGTCTCCTGCGGGATTTGCCGCATCAATGCTGAATGGCTTGCAGAAACAGGTCGCTTGCGGTTCGGCGCAGGCCATCGAGACTATCGTGCCATGCTTTCGGCGCGCCTCGTAAAATTTGTCAACAGGGTCGGATAAATACACTTTGTCTAAGATTTCGATTCCCTTAACATCGCAGCCTTTGACGCCGAACACTACGAATGGCGTGTCCGCGAACGGCTCCGCTTCAAGCTGGATTTTCTTACCCGCTAAAGCAGCCGTGTAAAGTGTCTCGGACTGAGGCAGGAAGAAATCCTTCGGGGACTTGACTGTCTTCAGCGTATCCAGGTCAACATCCGCGTCCTCACTCCACGGGGCGTAATTCACGGTCCCTTTGCGAATCGGCAGATAGAGATCCGCAGATTTCGCTATCACGGCAAATAAGGCAGGCAAATTGTTCTTCGCTATTTTCAGCACATTGATTACCCCCTTTCATATACGACGCTTGGGTCAGCGTCAGTATCCGCGTCATAATCTGTCAGAGGGCCGGGCGTTTCCGCGTCATCGCCGGCCTGGAACTCGCCGTATAGTTCGTTGATGTCTTTAATCATTTTCCTATTCAGCAGATGCAGGTCAATAGCCTGCGGGCATACGCGGCTGCATTCGCCGCAATCGGTACATCGTCCGGCCACATGATATGCGCGGATGATGTGGAACATCTGCTCTTCAAAACTTGTGACATTCGCCTTTTGCTCTGTATCGTACTTGCCGCTGTCAAAGACGCATTTTTTGCAGTTACACGCAGGACAAACATTGCGGCAGGCGTTGCAACGTATGCAACGGGAGAGTTGATTCTGCCAGAATCCAAACCGCTCATCCGGAGACATTTTTTCAACGTCGGAGACTTGTTCAAAACGATCTTCCTTCTCGCGGGTTTGGATGTCCTCTCCGATCAATTCGTCAAAGACTTTATGCTCAGTTTTGGTGCAGACTTTGCAGCGTTCCAGCAATCCGATCTCCTGCATTTCATCAACCTCTGCGTTACCCTCACAGCCCACGCCGATAATCCACGCCTTGTCGCGGGAAACTCGGTTTTCTTTCGTCAGCTGATTAAAGCTGTATGTATCGCACGGCTTCAAGAATACCAGCGTTTTGCCGTCCTGTTTATTGGCTTCCACCATATACCCGCTCAAATTAGCGGCGCAGAATCTGTCATAGACCAAGTCGTCCAATTCATGTTCGGCGGTGAAAAACGCAGGTTCCGGATTGTACGGGAAGTCGCCTTTTTTCCAGCCCAAGACACGTTGGACTGCTCCGCTCGTGAGCAATTCTTTCGCACGGATTCTCATTCGCTCTTGCATCGCAGATCCTCCAATCTCACGTTTTCGCCCAGCTCATGGATTGTTTCCACGAATTTGTTCATCGTCGCGGCAAACTTCGTGCCCTCAGCCGCTGAAACCCACTCCAGATGAGTGCGGCCTTTTTCGATGCCGAGATAATCCAGCAACGAATACAGCAGCGTGATGCGCCGTCTGGTGTAATAGTTTCCGGTACTGTAATGGCAGTCTCCGGGATGACAGCCGCATATGATGACCCCATCTGCGCCTTTCTGGAATGCCCGCAGCGCAAACAGCGGATTCACCCGGCAGGAACACGGGACTTTTATAATCTTCACCTCCGCCGGATAGGCCAAACGGCTGGTTCCGGCCAAGTCAGCGCCCGCGTAGGAACACCAGTTACAGCAAAAGGCCACGATCAGAGGCTTAAATTCTTTATTAGCTACCGACATATCGCATCCACCTCCGCTTGAATTTGCCTGTTTGAGAAGCCTTGCAGATCCATCGCGCCTGACGGGCAAGTCACCGCGCAAGCCCCGCAACCTTGGCAAAGCGCTTTATTCACCTGCGCCACACGCCGTACTTCTCTCACGCCATGGTCGTTAACTTCGCAATCCTCGTAGGAAATCGCGCCGTAAGGGCATACGTTTTCGCATACGGAACATCCGTTGCAGTAAAGCTCATCCGGCTTGGCGGTGCAAGGATTACTCATTAGCTTGTCTTTTACCAGCAATCCAATGACTTTCGCCGCTGCCGCCCCGGCCTGTGCGACCGTTTCAGGGATATCTTTCGGCCCCTGGCACACACCGGAGAGGAATACACCGGCTGTCGGACTTTCCACCGGTCGCAGTTTTGGGTGCGCTTCCGTCATAAAATTGTTTGTATCAATACTGGCTGTCAGCATAGTTGCAATACTCTTGGCCGATTCAACAGGTTCAATAGCTGTTGCCAATACGACCATATCTGTTTGCAGTTCCATCTTTTTGTTGTCCAGCATATCGACAGCCTGTATCTGAAGATGGTCACCGTTGTCAATCACTTTGCCGACCTGGCCTTTGATATACCGCACGCCGTATTCATCTTCCGCCCTGCGGTAGAACTCGTCAAAAGCTTTACCGGGTGTGCGGACGTCGATATAAAAGATATTCACCTCAATATCAGGATATTTCTCTTTAATCAACATCGCATGTTTAGCCGTGTACATGCAGCAGATTTTTGAGCAGTAAGCCTTTCCGCGCTGTGTGACGTCACGCGAGCCTACGCATTGTATAAACGTCACGCTCTTAGGTTTGCGCTTGTCGGACAGCCGAGTCAAGGCCCCGCCTGTCGGGCCGGCCGCGTTGGTCAGCCGTTCAAATTCTAACGATGTAATTACGTCTGGGCTGCTGTCATAGCTATACTCACCAAATTTATCCAAAGAAACAGGCTCATATCCCGTTGCCATTACAACAGCGCCGTATTTGCGCTCCACGAGTTCGTCTTCTTGCTCGAAGTTGATAGCCTTCGGCGCACAGACTGTTTCGCATAATCCGCATTTGCCGGTTTTGAATTTTAGGCAAGCCTCCCGGTCGATCACCGGAACGTTCGGAACCGCCTGTGCAAACGGAGTGTAGATAGCTGGACGGGTGCAAAGTCCCTGGTCAAATTCGCTCGGCGACTTTTTAGACGGGCATTTTTCCGAACACGCGCCGCAGCCTGTGCATTTCTCAAAATCCACGCTTCTGGCCTTTTTGCGGATGGTAACGGTGAAATCCCCAACAAAGCCTTCCACTTTATCGACTTGGCTATATGTATATAGCGTGATGTTTTCATGCGCCGACGCATCCACCATTTTTGGCGTCAGAATACATGCCGCGCAGTCCAGCGTTGGGAATGTTTTATCCAGCTGCGCCATTTTCCCGCCGATACTAGGCGTGGACTCAACAATATCAACCTCAAACCCGGCGTCGGCTATATCCAGCGCCGTTTGTATTCCGGCAATGCCGCCGCCTATTACTAAGGCGCGTTTTGTGACTGGGCTTTCATCCGGGAACAGTGGACTGTTTAATTGCACTTTCGCAATGGCTGCGCGAGTTAGCGTCAACGCTTTTTGTGTCGCCTCAGCTTTATCTTTATGTATCCAGGAACAATGTTCGCGTATATTCGCAATTTCCACCATATACGGGTTCAACCCCGCCTTTTCCGCCGCTTTACGGAATGTTGCCTCATGCATCCGTGGTGAGCAGGAACATATTACGACACCTGAAAGATTATGCTCTTTCACGGCATTTATTATCATGTTCTGTCCGGCCTCCGAACACATATACGGGTACTCGGCGGCATGAACCACACCGGGTTCGGGTTTTGCCATTTCAACAATTTCAGCCACATCCACGGTCCCGGCTATATTGGTACCGCAATGACAGACAAAGACACCTATTCTCTGCACGTTATTTCCCTCCCTTGCCCTTATTTCGCATATTTCCGAAATGCGCTGGCTAAAAGCTGCTGCGGCAATTCCGGGTCTAATAACTCAGGCACATCATCCGGCGAAAGATAATTTTCGCCCTGCTGTCTGATAACCATTAATCTTGCCGCTTCGATGATCTGCGCCGGTTTTACATCCCGCGGACAGCGTTCCACGCAGGCGAAGCATGAAATGCATTTCCAGATAGATTTTGAACTTAACATCGCGTCAATATCGCCGCCGCGCAGATATGAGACAAACTGATGCGGCCTGATATCCATAGAATCATAAGAAGGGCAGGAGGCGGAGCATTTTCCGCATTTCATGCATTTCCTGTCTTCCGCGCCGCTGATTGTACGTATTTGCTCTTGCTGATAATCATTATTGCCATGCATGACGTATCCTCCTTTACTCCTCTTTTATTCCCAGCGCTTCCGCCAAGAACTCTGTAAAATAAACAGTTGGCAGAGTCTCGCCGGTTTTTTTGTCCATGTTATACAAACACAGCGGGCAGGCGGTTATCAACACTTCCGCGCCTTTGGATAGAGCATTGTCAGCAATTTTCCCCGCCATCTCTTCGGCCATCTCTTTTTCCTTTAATGAGATATATCCGCCGCAGCATTCGTTGCGATATGGATACACCACAGGCTCCGCACCGATGGCTTTGATGAAGTCTTCAAAAATAGTCGGGTTCTCTGGGTCATCGAATTGCATGACGCTGCTGGGACGCAACAGCATACAGCCGTAATACGCGCCAATTTTGCGTCCGGCAAGCGGGTTTTTCACTTTCGCCGCCAGATTGTCGAAACCGACTTGATCTCTCAAGACCTCCAGATAATGAAGAACGTTTGCTTCACCATTATATGTATAGGGTTCTTCTTCCTGGGCAATGTAATTGTTCACCTTTGTACGCAAGTCTTTGTCCTGGCGCATATCTTCGTTTACACGTTTCAAAACGTGATGACAAGCGGAACACAATGTTACTATGCTCTGCCCTTTTTCATCTGCCGCGTGCAAGGCACGGACAGCGGGCAACTTTGTGGCGATTTCATCGGTACCCATTGGATAAACCGCCCCACAGCACTGCCACGCTTCCACCTCCTCAAGAGTAAAACCCAGCGCCTGCGCACACAGACGGGCATTTTTGTCAAGTTCTTTTGCTTTTGTCTTTAATGTACAGCCCGGATAATAGCTGTAGACCATTTGGGGACCCTCCTTCCGGCTTGGTATAATAAATTAATATGTATTTGCGCTAACTGCCTCCCGCAGATTGATCAACTTCTTCTTTCTTTGGCTTTCCCACGATCTCTTTGTCCACAAAGCGTTGCACGATAGCGCAAACCGCAAAGTCGCCGCCTATGTTGCAAACGCCCCTGGCCGGACCCGGTATCAAGCGGTCAAATCCGAGAAGCAATACAACAGCTTCCGGCGGCAGACCCAGCATTCCAAGTACCGGAACAAGCATAACGACAGCCGCGCCGGGTACGCCCGCAGCGCCGAGAGATCCTAGCGTGGCGGCTACGACAATCATAACAATTGACATTGGCTCCAACGCTATTCCGTGGACGTTAGCAACGAATACGGTTGCTATTCCCAGATATGCTGCCGTGCCGTCCATATTTACGACGATGCCGTATGGTACAACGAAATTTCTTACCCTGTCTTTTATTCCCATCTTACGGGCCACGTCCATTGCCACCGGCAAAGTCGCATAGCTAGAAGCTGTTGCCCAAACAAACAGTGTAGACTCTTTTGAGTATTTAAGGAAGTGCCTCATTGACATCCCGCCAATAACCTTGGCGAAAAGAAACACCTGCACGCCAAGATGTATTACTAATGTCGCGGCAAGGCACGCGGCGAGAAACGGGGCAAACTCCAAGAGTGACGCAAGCCCCTGTCTGCCGACAAGCCAAGCCATAATTCCCATAACCCCGATAGGCATGAACCCCATTACATACGACAACACTTTTTGTATAACATCGCTGATAGCCGTGAAAAAATCTATAAGCATTGAACTGTGCTTCTTGTTCGGAATTGCGGCTATGGCTATGCCCACAAAGATGGAAAACGCCAGAACTTGGAGCAAATCCGCCCTCGTCAGAGCTGTAAATATATTGTCCGGTACTATGCCTAAGATAACGTCCAATACGCCCGGCGCCGCCGCTACCGCACCAAGCTCCCACGCTTCATCCGGAATTATGCCGGAACCCACGTTAAACAGCGAGGCAAAACCTAATCCGATGGCAATGGCGAGTATCGAACTGATTACAAACATAATAGTGGAGATTGCGCCCATTTTTCCAACGCTTTTGCCGCCTACATCGCCCACCGCCACAATAATCATGCTCATTACAAGCGGCAGAACAACCATGGATACAAGCCGAACCATAAGTGTACCCAAAAACTGCAAATACGTTGCCGTTTCGCCAAGAATCAACCCAAGTACAATTCCCAGCACAAACCCGCCTAATACCTTATAAAATGTGGATACCTTCTTGTATGCCCTCCAAATGCTGCCCATCAAAGTCACACCCTTTCGCTAATTAAGCCGGATACAGCAGGCCCGTTCCAAAATCTATGCATTATGCTTGGTCAGGTTGCTTCAGAACAGGCTCTATTCTTGCTCCCTACACATGTATGCAATATGAACAAAGTGTTCTTGCGCACGAGTGTAGTTTGACAGGAATAATAGTTGGTTAAGTATCGCATAGTGCGGGGGGTATTTCAAGACGTATAATCCACAAAATTTTCAATAAAATCAACGACTAAGCATAGTTAAGTTGCCCAAAAACCAATACGCCCTTATCTGCGGCGATAAACGTGCGAATAAAAGCAAAATATTTGTTAAAATTGACTTATGCAAGGCAACTCTTGCACAATTGCAGACATGCTTGCATTAGTTGAAGAACCTGATAGAGTGCAAAAAAAATAAGCTGCCGTGAAGTTTTTCGCGGCAACTTATTAGCTAAAGCCTGTGTAAAGTTTTTCAAGAACTGTTAAAAATTGCACCCTTGCCGATGAATTATATTTCTAATGTAAATGTATCGCCGAATTCGATGCTTCCTGAAATACGCACATTTTTATACATATCTCCGGCATAATCAGCCTCCACCCTGATAAGGCTGCCCGATGGCTGGAGCAGGGAAAAGTTCACACTCTCGCCAATCAAAAAACAGTGAAGCAATCCCACGCTCGCGGCGCTGCTGCCGCAGGCTGATTCGTAAGTGCTTGTGTTCGTTGAAGCCACATGTATAAATGGATGTATTTTAAGAACGTCCGCTATGTGTTCTAAGAATACCACGTGGCAGGTTTTGCCGCCCGGAAGAGCTTCTTCTTTAATTTTCTTTTCTAAGAAATCCAGGGCAATCTTTGTTTGTGCTTTTTTGTCTGCGTAATTGGAAAAAATATCACGGATGTAAGGCGCGGCTTGGGTTTGGGGGACGATGAGATGAGGTATGCCGCCGACGGTTACGTAATACATTCCGTCCTTCAAAGGGACAACGACCTTTGAACTATCTTCGGGTACCGGCATGTATGCCCATGCTTTCAGGCGGACGCCTTTGGAGGAGCGTGTAGTGATGAGTCCCGCCTTAATAGGCTTCTTCGAACCGGAAACTTTAATCTCAACATCGGGTCCTCCCTTATCACCGCCGAGACGCAAAGGCCCGTGGTAATACGCCGCCGCGCAGCGGACCGCGTTAGCACAGAACTCTCCGCCAGTCATCATAAGTTGTGGTGAAGCGGATTTTGCGGTACTAATGAACCCGACCTGCTCCACTTCGCCATCCGTGTCATTTTTGTGTTTTTCAAGAATTGCGTCTTGAATAATTTTGCGTTGAGCCTCGTCTCGGGCAAGTTCGCCAAGACCTACAACCAGCGCCGTTTTATTCCCGCCGGGTACGAAAATTTGATATTGATAGCTTGCCATTGTACATTCCTCCTATAATTTTTATCTTACTACATCCTATACATCATGCGTAAACACTCTTAGAAATTTAGGAATAGATCCTCTCGCCGATTCTCACATACTATATATTCAGAATACTATGCCTAAGCAAATTTTGCAAGTATTTTTGAAACACACTGCCGCCCATTTCGGGTTTTCAGCTTTTTCACATCCGTAATCATATAAACAATTCACTTAACGAGTCTCTTTCATGAATAATTTTAATTGCTTTGCCAAACAAACCCGCAACCGATATAATTTCAATTTTTTCGTTATTAAGAATGTCAGGATTGTTCACGGTATCTGTTGTATACAGTTTCCGTATCACACTACCATTAAGCGCGTCAATTCCTTTTTTCGTTAGCAATGCGTGTGAGACAAAAGCATATACCTCTTCCGCTCCGTTTTCTTTCAGCGTATCGGCAATTTCAGTAAGCGTGCCGCAGCTGATTGTAAAGTCATCGACTATCAGCGCGGTTTTTTTATCGACGTCGCCTATAATGCCGAGGATTTCGGCCTTTTCATCATGCAGCGGCCTCTGCTTGTTCCCGATAACCAGCGGAACGCCGAGTTTATTTGAATAATACCGCGCGTTTTTTGTAAACCCCTCATCCGGAGAGGCTATAACGTAATTGCTTATACCCATTCCCTTAATATAATCACAAAAAATATTTGCCGCGTAAAGATGGTCAACAGGTTTGCGGAAAAACCCCTGAATCTGCGGACTGTGCAGATCCATTGTGACAACCCTGTCCACACCGGCGGTCTCCAAACAATCGGCGCATACCCGTGCGCGGATTGACACCCTTGGTTCATCTTTTTTATCAGCCTTGGCATAGCCGAAATACGGAATAATCGCCGTTACCGAATTAACACAGGAACGTTTGAAAGCATCAATCCAGAACAGCAGTTCGACAAATTCATTGTTCGGGTTAAGTCCGATGGTCTGAACGATATACACATCCATACCCCTAACTTTTTCGCCGATTTTTACGTATGTATTGCCCTCTGAAAATGTTATTACTTCACTTTTGTTGACAGGAATTTTAAGAAAATCGCAAACCTTTTTTGTGAACTCCTGATTTGAACTGCCGGAAAAAATTTTGATCTGAGAATCATTTCTCATAAATTTATCCTCCTTGTTATATATAAAAACGGACGCGCAATCAATGCGCGTCCGCTTTTTACATCTTTTCCGGCGCAGTTACGCCGAGCAAATCCAGGCAGTTCTTTATTACCGCCCGCGTTGTGTCCGCGAGTTTCAGCCGGGCCAGTAAAACATCCTGTGCCTCGCCTTTAATCCGGCAGGCAGTATAAAACCTGTGGAACCGCGCCGCGAGCTCAATCACGTACTTGTTTATCCGCGACGGGTCATAGTCGCGGGCGGCTATCGTTATCTCTTCCGGTAAAAGGGCGATCTGCTTGATAAGGTCAATCTCCGATTCATGGGAGAGAATGCCCGTGTCGATATCGGCGCAAATTGGCGCGGAGAACCCTTCAGCGGACAGCGCGTCAATCAAGCTGCATATTCTTGCATGGGCATATTGGACGTAATATACCGGATTCTCACTGTCCTGGCGAACGGCAAGCCCGAGGTCGAAGTTCAGATGGCTATCCGGCCGGGCGTTGAAGAAAAATCTGCACGCGTCAACAGAAATTTCGTCCAGCAAATCGTTCAACGACATGGCCTTACCGGTGCGCTTTGAGACTTTGATTGTCTCACCGTCCCGTGTCAGGCGTACCATCTGCATGATGAGAAAATGGTATTTCTCGCCATCAATGCCGAAAGCCGTGCAAAGCTGCGGGGCGGTCATCGTGGTTATCAGGCGGATTGCGTGTCCGTGGTGATCCGCCCCCCAGATGTCGATTGCCTTGTCAAAGCCGCGGTCAAGCTTCTCGCGATGATACGCAATATCAACGGCAAAATACCCGTAAAACCCGTTTGAGCGTACGAGAACCTCATCTTTATCCGCGCCGAGTTCTGTATTTTTCAGCCACAGCGCACCGTCTTTTTCATATGTCAAACCAGCTTGTTTCAGAAGCTTCACAGTCTCGTCAATATACCCGTTCTCATGCAGAGAACTCTCATGGAACCACCGGTCGAAACGGATCCTATACCGCTCAAGATGTTCTTTCATCAGTGCGATGTTATAAGGCAGGGCGAATTCCGTGAATTTTTGCAGACGTTCATCTTCCGGCAGATCCTTGAGCTTGTCCCCTTCGGCGTCACGAATCAATTGTGCCAGCTCGCGGATATCGTCCCCGTGATAGCCGTCGTCTGGGAACTCGAAGTTTTCCTCACCGACAATCAGCTGCATGTACCGGGCGTTGATTGACCGGCCGAATATTTCTATCTGATTGCCGGCGTCGTTGACTAAAAACTCGCGCCAGACATTGTACCCGGCACGTTCGAGTATTGCCGACAGCGTATCGCCCAGAACGCCGCCCCTGGCATTGCCGATTGTCATCGGTCCCGTCGGATTTGCCGAGACGAACTCGACCATCACGCGCCGACCTTGTCCGATATCGACGGAGCCGTAATCACCGCCCATGGCCTCAACCTCACGTATAACCTCGCCATACCATTTGTCAGACAGGACGAAATTGATATACCCTGGCCCCGCGATTGAAAAGGAGGTGAAGAAACTCCCATCAAGGTCTATATGTTCGCAGAGAATCTCCGCGATTTTCCGGGGCGGCAGCCGCAATGTCTTTGCAGCCGCCATGGCGTGGGTGGAGGCGTAATCCCCATGAGATGTATCGCGCGGGATTTCCACCGCACCGGAGAGCGCCTCACCTTCAGGCAGTTCGCCTGATGATTGAGCCTTATTGTATGCGTTATTAATAAGTTTATCTATCTGCTTCTTTGCTTTATCTATCATTTCAGACCCCCTGTGCAGGGGCTGATGCTCACATCAGCCCGTCCTCAGCAATTAATCTATTTTCGGGACGATGTGGGCATCGTCCCCTACGGGTTCCAGACATACTTATTGCGCCCTGATATCAATTTTAAACAGATTGCGGCTGACCGCCACGTTGTCTACCTCAATGTCGTACCTAATCTCAAGACTCCCACCGTCGTCGCGCATGTTTTTTTTGATACTGTGCGTGTCTATACCCATCGTCACAGCGCCGAACGGTGTATCAAACAGGAAGTGGTGCTTTTGATTCTCCGCGAAGATCATGTCCCCGTTAAGTCCGCCGCCCCGTCGCAGAACTACGCGTTCCGGTTCCACGTCGAACGTTGTCAAAAGCCCGTTGTAGCCTGTGAGCTCGCTTTCAACGTAGCTGAATTTGGATATTCCGTTTTCCTGTAAATACTCACCGTCAGTCATAAGCTCAAACCCATCCGAATCTTCGTCCGGCGCGGCGTGAGTGCCTTTAATTGAAATCATAACTTTTTTCATTCTTTGCCACCTATTTCTTTGTATCTGTTAATCTGTGCTCGCATAAACTATTCCAGCGTTATCTGCTCAACCAACCCGCACATGTCGGATTCCAGAAATCGTGATGCTAGAGTTGAAAACCCCTCCGCGCTGTCTGTAACGAAGTATCTGGCGTTGCCGCGGCCCGGGTTTTCAGAGAGCATGTCTCTCTGGCGAAGATCCCCGGCGACAAGCCGCGCTGTCTCCGCGCCGGAATCAACAAGCAAAACGCCTGAACCCATGATTTTTGATATTACATCGCGCAGAAGAGGATAGTGTGTGCAGCCGAGGATCAGCGTATCAATGCCTTTTTCGCGCAATGGCAACAGATAATCCTCCGCTATGGCTAATGCCGCGATATCGTCGGCTTCGTATCTGCCATTTTCGACAAGCGGGACAAAAAGCGGACAGGCTATGGAAAAAACTTCAAGTGCGGGATTCGCTTCTCTTACAGCCGTCTCATATGCGCCGCTGCGTATTGTCGCCTGAGTCCCGATAACGCCGATTTTGCCGTTCTTTGTATTCAACGCGGCCGACCGGGCGGGGGCGCTAACAACCTCGTAAACAGGTATATCGTATGAACGATCTAGCACGTCGAACGCAGATGTACAGGCGGTGTTGCAGGCTATAACCATCGCTTTTATGTCAAAGCCTGCGAGAAACTCAGCATCCTGCGAGGAGTATCTGATTATCGTTTCCTTTGAGCGCGAGCCGTAAGGTACCCTGCCGGTGTCGCCTAAGTAAATAATATCCTCACCCGGTAGAAATTCTGAGAGTTTTTTCACAGTGGTAAGCCCGCCAAGCCCGGAATCAAAGACCCCGATAGGTCTTGCATCCATATGAGAACCCCTTTCGTCACGCATTTTATTATAATATGCCATAATCGCAAATAATACAAGTGCAAATATTCCGCCCGTGCCGAATTTATTACCAAATTTTAATTGTGAATTATGCATTTAATATTACGGTTATACTACAATATAATCGCTTTACTTTCGGGAGGATATTTCACAAATGCCTAAAAAGATTGCTCTGCTGCTCTGTGCCGGTGTTATCCTCGCGTTAAGCGGATGCGGCGCGCGGGTCAGGACAGTTTTGCCGATTAATCGTGAGCGAGTCGAATTCACGCGGGACTTTGAAGCGCTGGACTTCAGCGCTGTGCAATACTCTCCCTGGGATGTTGAATCAGCCGTCAAGACCGCCGGGGTTCACGAGCCGAAAGCTTACACGATAATGATATACTTAAACGGTTCAGATCTTGAGACGGATGGCGGTGAGGCCACTAAGGATATTCTGGAAATGCTGTCTTCCGGCGTTGATACTGAGCTTTTTAATATCATCATATTCACCGGCGGGACGTATCGCTGGCGTACTCAGGCAATCCCCGCCGACGATTGCGTTATATGGCGGCTTGACAGAGACGGACTTGCGCGTATAGCAAGCGCCGGTCTTTGTAACATGGGCGACGCGGGAACGCTGTCCGGATTTATAAGCTTCACACGGCAAGCCTTCCCAGCGGAGCGGTTTGGCCTGATTTTCTGGGATCACGGCGGCGGTTCGATCGCCGGATTCGGGCATGATGAGATTTTTAATGACAGCAACCTGACGCTGCTTGAGATGGATTATGCGTTCCACCAAGCAGGACTAGACCGCGACAACCTGGAATTCATCGGCTTTGATGCGTGCCTGATGGCAACGGTCGAGATGGCCGTGGTGTCATCCCGCTATGCGCGGTATTTTATCGCTTCGCAGGATTTGGAGCCGGGCGACGGCTGGGATTACAATTTTCTGGGGGTTTTAAATAGCAACCCCGAAATGGACGGGGCAAAACTCGGCCGCGCGATTGTTGACAGCTACATGGCCTTTTACGGCAGGGGTACTATTGAGAATCTTACAATGTCCGTGACAGATCTTGCGTACGTTAAACCCGTCATGGCTGCGATGGGGGAGCTTATGGATCACTGTTCTGAAAGCCTGATTTTAGACTGGGAGGGGGCTTTCCCTGTATTTTCCAGGCGGCGGCACAGAACAAAAACATTCGGCGTCGGAACGCGGCGTGATAACAGCTGCGACATGGTGGACACCTTCGACATGGCAAGAAGGTTGCGCGATATCTTCCCCGAAGAAGCGGCGATACTTCAAAACACCCTCGAAAACGCCGTTGTATACAACAGGCACAATCTGCTGACAGAGGTTGGCGGATTGTCCTCTTACTACATCTTCGGCGGAAAGCGGGACGCCGAGAACACGCTCGGGACATATTACGCGCTTAATATGAGTCTGGAATACACAGAATATCTGAAGAAGTTTGCGGGTGCCGTCGCGATAGGCGTTAACAGCGATGAGCCTCTGGAAACACGTCTGTCACTCTGGCGCGGAAATATAATGATAGGGCAAACCGACGACGGAGACATGGAAAAAGACAGACTGTGGCCCGCTATCGAGGGAGAACACGTCTGTCTGTACAGGCTCGGCGAATCTGTCAACGCCGTGGAGTATGCGGTTCCAATCACGCTCAACGGCGGGGCTGCGGATTTAATCATCAAGTTCAGCGAAGAGTATCCGTCAGGCAGAATAACCGGAATTCGGCATGAAGAGGGATATATCATACAAAAAGGCGTTAATAAACTGCGTAACGGAGACAAGATTGCGTTCTGTTACAGAGGGGCAAATCTCGCCGATTGGGCGCTGTCAGAGAGTATCACCGTCAACGATGGGCTTACATTGGATTGGATTCCGGCGTGCGAGGGATGCTACACGAGGATTCTTGTACGGGATATATGTTTGAATGAGCACATGCAAAATTGAAAAATGAGAGTGGAAAATTATTTTCCACTCTCATTTTTCAATTTCTCAAACATATCTGGCCTTCGCTCCTGCGTCCTAATAAGCGATTGCTCTCGCCGCCACTTCTTGATATTCTCGTGATGTCCCGACAGCAGAATCTCCGGAACTCGGCGATTTTGCCAGATCTCCGGGCGTGAATACTGCGGGTATTCCAAGAGGCCGTCCCAGTGGCTTTCATCGATGAAGCATTCCTCATCCGGCAGGACGCCTGGTACGAGTCTGCATACGGCGTCAGCCACCGCCATCGCGGGGATTTCGCCGCCGGTCACAACAAAGTCGCCGATAGAGAGTTCTTCATCCACGCACTCTTCGATAAATCGCTCGTCAACGCCCTCATATCGTCCGCAGGCGATAATCAGGCGGTCGTGCTTCTGCTGAAGTTCACGCGCGCGGTTTTGGTTGAACAAGTTTCCGCATGGCGACATGTAGATGGTGTGAATTTTGCGCCCGGCTTCGTCACAGATATGCTTCCAGCAATCGTAAAGCGGCTGAGCCAGCATTACGCAGCCGCGCCCGCCGCCGTATGGATAATCGTCGACCTGCTTTTGTTTGTTTGTGGTGAAGTCGCGTATTTGATGGCACTCGATACGAATAAACCCGCGCTCCTGCCCTCTGCCTAAAATGCTCTCACACAGCATGTCCCCGACAACATCAGGGAACAGTGTCATAATATCTATTCTCATTTTTCCATACTCACATATTCTTGTGTTGCGTCCAAAGGGTTTTGAATGCAGTAAACTTTTCGGGACAATCCAGTAACTCTATAATTTTATTGACACATTCTTCTTTAGAGCTGTTAAACGTATCTATTATTAGGTCGTATTTATCTTGCGGACACAACTGCAAAAGCTGGCCTTCAGCCTGCCCGATATTGCGGTCTCCGCGTTCTTTTTCCCTGCGTCGGAGTTCTTCCAATGGACAAGTCACATGAACAAACAGAACAGGATAGTTGTGGAGCAGTTCAACACAATTTTCCATCCAAATTTGATTTACCAGAACGTGGTCAACTATCGTATTAAGTCCCATATCTGAAAAAGCTTTGGCTGTATGGGGCACCATTGATATGGCATTATGAAACACCGGTCCACCGTCAGGATGCTCAAATTTATCAACAGGCATCATGCCAATAAACGTATCAAGACTAGTCCAGTAAAAGGGTTCAATCAATTGTTCCTGCAAGGTTCGTTCTATCGTTGTCTTGCCGGAGCTTGATACCCCGTTCAGAAATATGATTTTACCTTTTTGCATAGACTATCCTCATTTAGTCACAGTCCCTCAATCAGGCGGAATTTTATATATCCCGCTTCCACATTGATTTCAACAACAAACTCAGGCACAGCAGGTATTAATATCTCCCGCTCTCCCTTTATAACATATACATTGTTTGCTGGGCGTTCAAGAACATCCTGCACGACACCAATCTCCCGGCCCGATTCGGCGTCGATTGCCGCAAGTCCGATCAGATCGGCAACAAAGTGACGGCCTTCTTCCAGCTTCACATCATCCTTGGATATTGAGACCGTCTTGTTCTTTAACGCAAGTGCGCCTTCAATATTAACAACGCCATCGAAAGCTGCTATGACAAAGTTTTTATGCACCCGCGCGGACAAAAGCTTTCGCGGGACACCGTCGATATAGAGCGCCTCAAATCCCGCCAAAAACGCGGGAGAATCCGCCCAGGGCTGGATTCTCACTTCGCCCCTGATTCCGTGGGTGTTGACGATTTTTCCGGCTTCAAGCAGGTTCATCAGTCAACAATATCAACGCTTATGCGTTTGCCCTGCCGCTGCGCGACTGACCGCATAAGTGCGCGAATCTCTTTGGCGATACGTCCGCCGCGGCCGATTACCTTGCCCATATCCGCCGAATTGACACGCAGTTCAAACACTGTTTCATTCGGTTCTTCGCGTTCTGTGACAGTCACGTCGTCCGGATTATCCACAAGATTTTGTGCGATGTAATAAAGCAAATCCTTCATTTAAGTTGCCCCTCTTACGATTAAAGCGCGCCGGCTTTTTTCAGAAGCGCTCTGACAGTATCGGTCGGCTGTGCGCCATTTCCTATCCAGTATTTTATGCGCTCTGCATTGACAGTTGTCTCAGACGGCGTCTTCAGCGGATCATATGTTCCGATCTCCTCAATGCACCTGCCGTCACGCGGGGACCGTGAATCTGCCACGACTATCCTGTAATAAGGATTCTTCTTTGCGCCCATCCTGCGAAGTCTGATTTTTACCATTTTGTGTGTACCTCCAAAAATTTGATTAAATATATTTGTAGGGGCGGATGGTAATCCGCCCGTGTTGCAACGGGATGATTGTGTTACGGCGGGACGATTGCCATCGTCCCCTACAGGGGGCAGCGGGCGAACTCAGTTCGCGTCTACATCCCGAACAGGCCCTTTTTGCCTTTTTTACCTCCGCCGAACATTGCCGGCATTTTGCCTTTTGATAATTGTTTTGTCATCGTCTGCATAAGCTCAAACTGTTTCAACATTCTGTTGATATCGACAACGGCCGTGCCGCTTCCGGCGGCTACGCGCTTTTTGCGGCTTGAGTTCAAAACTGACGGATTCTCCCGCTCATGCGGCGTCATTGATAGTATGATCGCCTCGGTTTTGACCATCAGATTGTCGTCAATCGAAGCACCAGCTAGCGCTTTTGCGTCAACGCCCGGCAACATTCCAGCTATATCCGACAGGCTACCCATGGACTTAACCTGGGTCATCTGATCATAATAGTCGTTCAGCGTGAACTTGTTCTGCCTCAATTTTTCGGCCATTTCAAGGGCCTTTTTCTCGTCAAAGGCCTCTTCGGCCTTTTCAATCAATGTAAGCATGTCGCCCATGCCAAGTATGCGTGAGGCCATACGGTCGGGGTGAAACGGCTCAATCTGGTCAAGCTTTTCACCTGTACCGGCGAATTTTATCGGCTTACCGGTAATCGCCCGAACTGATAACGCCGCGCCGCCCCTGGCGTCTCCGTCTAGCTTTGTGAGTATCACGCCGTCAATCTCAATCGCGTCGTTGAAGGCGGCAGCAGCGTTTACCGCGTCTTGACCCGTCATGGCATCTATCACCAGAAGAATCTCCGTCGGCTCAACCGCTTGCTTGATGGCTTTCAGCTCATCCATAAGCGCGTCGTCGATATGCAACCGTCCGGCGGTGTCTAGGAACACCATATCGTTCCCATGCTTTTTCGCGTGTTCTATCGCTGCTTTGGCGATTTTGACAGGGTTCTCCGTCCCCATTTCAAACACCGGGATATCGAGCTGCGCCCCGACTGTCTGCAACTGTTTTATAGCGGCCGGGCGATAGATATCGCACGCGACCAACAGCGGACGCTTGCCGTTTTGACGCCGCATCAGTGCCGCGAGTTTTGCTGCGTTCGTCGTTTTTCCAGCACCTTGTAGGCCGACCATCATAACGATAGTCGGCGGCTTTGACGAGATGGTAATCTTCGCACTTTCGCCGCCCATAAGATTACACAGCTCTTCATTAACTATTTTGATAACCATCTGCGCCGGGGTGAGGCTTTCGAGAACATCAGCGCCCAGCGAACGCTCGCTGACAGTTTTGATAAAATCGCGCACGACTTTATAACCGACGTCCGCTTCTAAAAGCGCGAGGCGCACTTCACGCATTGCCTCTTTGATATCGGCTTCTTTTAACCTGCCTTTGCCGCGCAGTTTTTTGAACGCGGCGTTTAATTTATCCGATAAACTTTCAAATGCCATCCGGTCAACCTTTCAGCCCTTCCAGCGTAAATACAAGTTTACGCGCCAAATCCGCCGATTCTCCGTCTGATTTTGCCCAAATATCCTGCGCCAGACTCTCAGCGAAAGCGAGTCCGTCACGCATTTCAGTCCACCTGCGGATTACGCCTGTTTTTTCCTCCAGCTCTGTGAGCGCTTTCTCGGCGCGGATGACTATATCATATACACCCTGACGGGAAATCCCAGCCTTTTCAGCGATTTCCGAGAGGGACATATCCTCATTATGATACAGATCGTAGTATTCGCGCTGCTTTTCGGTAAGTAAATCCCCGAAGAAATCCAGCAGCATTGTCATAAAAAGCGTTTTGTCGTCCATCTGCGCCTCCGTTGCGTAAAGCAATAATGCTTGACGCATGAGACATATTACCCCATCCTTGCCGCCAAGTCAAGTGTTTTTTGATTGTTTAGCAAACGAATTAGAAAATTGCAGAAATATTTATTGCATTTTGTACATTTTTGTATTATGTTGTTAATGATAAAAAGATATAACACACAGAAACGAAAGTGAGGTTTTTGTAATGATGAAGAAATTTGTTGTACTTGCGATTGCCCTAATCCTTGCTGTGGCAGGCCTTGCCGCTTGTGCAAACGGAAACGGCGATGACGTGGCCGACGATGACATCACGGCGCTGATGGACGAAATCCTCGCGCACGCGGTGGAGGAGTACGCCGACATTTCCGATATCCCCGCTTACATAACAATCGGAGGCGAGATTTTCAGCACAGAGCTGACCCATCTTTCTTTTAACAATGATCGCCACGGCTCCATGCTTAATCCACACCCGGGGTTAACAGACGAAGACTTTGAGCCGTTGCGGTACATGACTAATTTGGATTCGTTGTTTATATGGGGGCACCAAATCAGCACCTTGGCACCGATGGCCGAATTAACGAATCTGACGCAACTGCATTTGCACTTCATGGATGAACTCCACGACTTGACGGCGCTTGCTGAATTAACGAATCTGCGTATTTTGAGCATATCTGGCAGCGCATTCAGGAACAACAGAACCCCAATCCGCGACATAACGCCGTTGGCTGAATTAACGCATTTGACGAGTTTGACTATAGACTGGACCACAATCGAAGATATAACGCCGCTTGCCGGGTTGACAAGTTTGACGAGCTTGAGCTTGTCCAACAACGGAATCACTGATATAGAGCCTCTTGCCGAATTGACTAACTTGGAGAGCCTTAGTTTGGACATAAACCGAATCAATGACTTAACACCGCTGGCCGGGTTGACTAATCTGGAACGTTTGGGCTTGTCCAACAACGGGATCACTGACATAACGCCGCTGGCCGATTTAACGAATTTGGAGAGTTTGAACTTAAACATGAACGACATCAGCAGCATAACGCCGCTGGTCAGGTTGACTAATTTGGAGAGTTTGGACTTGGGCATGAACAGAGTTCGCGACATAACGCCGCTGGCCGACATGTTTTATTTGACGAGACTGATCATGTACTGGAATCAAATTGAAGACATAACGACGTTGGCAAGGCTGACGAATTTGGAAGAGCTGAACCTGAACATGAACCAAATCACCGATATAACGCCGCTGACCGGCTTGCCGTATTTGAGCCGGATGTTCTTGTCGTTGGACAGCAACCCGATTGAAGACATGACGTTTTATGAGCAACTGCCTTTTCTCCTACCAAGCAGCTAAAATCGGCGATGTAACACAAAGCAGTGGTCAGTATGTTATATTCGTTACCGTATGATTGGAGGAGATGCCTATGATCTGACATTTGATTTTTACAAACGGTGGTGGCAAGGTGTGCTGCCAAGACAGCTGATAGGGTTTGACACACGGCTTACAAGGAGCTTTGGCTATTTGCGGAAGCATTTAAGTATTTTTTGAATTGTTTAGTATGTCCGCGAATAAAATAATTCAAAAGGAGGCTTATTTTAATGAAATGCAAGCTTGTGGATCTCCGCTGTAAGGAGGTAATAAACATACATAACGGGTTTCGTCTGGGATTTGTCTGTGACGTGATAATAGATGTTTTAACAGGTCATATGGCCGCGATACTTGTACCCGGGCCGTGCAGGTTTTTCGGCGTATTTGGCAGGGAAGACGACTATCTTATCCCGTGGGAGTGCATAAGGAAAATCGGCGACGATATTATACTCGTCAATGTCGAGGACGCATTCAAGCGTGAAAAGCGCAAAAAAATAGGGTGGCTGTGAAGCCACCCTATTTTTAGGTATCTTTTGTCTCGAGCATGGTCTTTATTATAGCGGCCGCGCCGTTTACACCGGTGAACGATGTGTTGATAACAAGGTCAAAATTGCTCATGTTTCCCCATTGGCGGGTGGTGTAATACTTATAATAATTCGCGCGCTGTTTATCAATTTTTTTGATTCTTTCAATCGGTTTGTCTAACGGCATGTCATAATGTGCCGTAGCCTGGCGAACCCTGTCTTCAATTGTAGCACGGACAAAGACGGTTACCAGCGCCGGATTGTCACGGAGGATATAGTCTGCGCATCTGCCGACAATAACGCAGCTGCCCTGGGCGGCAATCTCCCTGATAACCGCTGACTGCGCCTGGAACACTTTGTCTGTTATCGGCGTCTCGTAATATGCCTCAATATTTGGATAGGTCGCGTGCATCAGGTTGTGCAGGAATGTGTTTTGAATAACCTCGTCGCGCCTTTCGAGGAAATCAGCGCTCATTCCGCTTTTTTCGGCGGACATGTGCAGTATCTCCTTGTCGTAAAAAGGAATGCCGAGTTCTTTTGCAAGAATTTCCCCAACATGTCTGCCACCGCTGCCGTACTCACGGCTGATTGTTATTATATAATTATCCATTATAAAACCTCCTCGTCCAGCCCATGAGGGCGTCTATATATTTACAGAAAGTGCGGGTTTTCCGCGCCTTGTTTCTGTATAACAAAATTTTACCATGTTTTAACGACAATTTCAATTATTATTTATTTATTTATAGCGGGTGAATTGCACTGATTTAAATTTGTTCTCCCCGCCGCAGGCGGGTGAATAAGAAAAACTTTAGTGTGTTTTCCCACTTTTTATTTATTTGCAGTCTTTACTTATCTTACAAACTATTATAAGATAATCCAGCAAGGGGTGATTCATTAATGTTGTTTGACAATTCCGGTTATTTATTCTATGACGGCGCAATGGGTACAATGCTGCAATCCCGCGGACTGAAACCTGGCATCCGGTCGGATATTATGAACATATTATCGCCACAGACTGTGGAGGATGTACACAGGTTGTACGTGGAGGCGGGCAGCGATATAATCTGCACAAACACTTTCGGCGCGAATGCCCTGGTTCTCAAAGAAGCCGGATATTCGCCGGAAAAGGTCATTCCTGCCGCAGTGTCGGCGGCCAAACGCGCGGCGGGAGACCGCGTGAAAGTCGCGCTGGATATCGGGCCTGTCGGCTATCTGCTGGAGCCGCTGGGGGATCTGGCGATGGATAAAGCGTATGAGCTTTTCAAAGAACAGGCTGTACTCGGCGAAAAATCCGGAGCGGACGCGGTTGCAATCGAAACCATGAGCGACTTAAACGAGATGGAGTCGGCGATACGCGCTGTGACTGAAAACACTGGATTGCCTGTGCTTGCGACAATGACTTTCGGTCAAAACGGCCTAACTTATATAGGCGTGTCACCGGAGGATTTCGCAGAGTTGGCAGAGCGGCTCGGGGTTGTTGCCGTTGGACTCAACTGTTCACTCGCCCCGTCGGAGATGTACGAAACGGCGGAGCGGATTGCAAACTCGACAAACCTCCCGCTGATAATTAAGCCGAACGCGGGCTTGCCGGATTCGGTGACTGGCTTGTACGATATCGGCCCGGTCGAATTCGCACAACAGATGGCCGAGTTTGCGAAAATCGGTGCAACCACAAAAATAATAGGCGGCTGCTGCGGTACCGCGCCTGAGTATATCAGAGAGCTGAAAGAGATGTTTTCAAAGCTTTAGAAAAGGGGATTATTAAATGAGCAAATTACAAAACATGCGGTTAATAGAAATCCCGAAATTCCGTGCAGTTTCCTCAGGAGCAAAGACACTTAACGAACTTTTTGGTGATAATGGATTTGATTCCACATGGGTCAAACTACACCATCATCTACTTATGCAACACATGTACGAACCCACATGCTTTTTGTGGCATGAAGATATAAATATAGCATGGGACGAAGGAAAAAACATTTTCATATTGGCAATAAAAGACGATGTGACCGATGAAGATGCAGCCCCATACGAAATTGTCGAATTTCCGGGTGGTATGTTTCTGGTTGCCAC
>WQWC01000012.1 GCA_009785525.1 Oscillospiraceae bacterium
CGAACAAGCCGTTCTGTGCGGCGGCGTGACGGCACTGATGAAAGCCGGATTTGAAACGTTGGTCGAAGCCGGATATCAACCGGAAAGTGCCTATTTTGAATGTGTACATGAGATGAAGCTAATCATAGATCTCGTCGTAAAAGGTGGACTTTCCGGTATGAGATATTCAATCAGCGACACTGCTGAATACGGTGACTACTCTATCGGCAATCGTATTATCACCGAGGAAACAAAAAAAGAGATGAAAAAAGTCCTCACCGAAGTGCAGAACGGTGAATTCGCCAGAGACTGGATTTTAGAAAATAAAGCCGGTAGGGCGTCTTTCCTCGCAAAACGCAGGATGGAGACTGAGCATCAAGTCGAAACCGTCGGCGCGGAACTGCGTGCTAAGATGAACTGGAAGAAAGACTGAGTCAGTTGACAATATACAGCTGATAATTGACAGCGAATGGGGAGGAGCAAATCAGTTGAGAAGTGATGCGATAAAAGTCGGCGCGGAGCGTGCGCCACAGAGGGCTCTTTTGAAATCTATGGGATATACCGATGGACAGTTGAAGAAGCCGCTGATTGGTGTGGTAAATTCGTTTAATGAGATTGCACCAGGGCATATTCATCTGCAAACTATTGCCCGGGCGGTCAAAGACGGTGTGCTGCAAAGCGGGGGATTGCCTGTAGAATTCAACACCATCGGCGTGTGCGATGGACTTGCGATGGGGCATGAGGGTATGCGATACTCTCTGTCCTCACGTGAGGTTATCACAGACAGCATAGAGTGCATGGTGCGCGCCCACGCGATGGATGCGCTGGTGTTTATACCGAACTGCGACAAGATAGTCCCGGCAATGCTTATGGCGGCCGCCCGGTTGAATCTGCCTGCGGTATTCGTTTCCGGCGGACCGATGCTGTCGGATGATGGACTTGACCTCAACAGTGTTTTTGAGGCCGTTGGCGCACATAAAGCCGGGAAAATTGACGATGAGGAATTGTTGAGAATCGAAGACGGAGCATGTCCTGGATGCGGCTCATGCTCCGGCATGTTCACGGCGAATTCGATGAATTGCTTGTGCGAGGCGCTGGGGATTGCCCTGCCCGGAAACGGCACGGTTCCCGCCGTGTATGCAGGGCGGATCAGGCTTGCCAAGACAGCTGGTGAGACTGTGATGGAGCTGTTCAATAAGAACATCAAGCCGTCCGACATTATGACAGCGACGGCACTGAAAAATGCATTAGCTATCGATATGGCGCTCGGCTGTTCGACGAACTCCGTGCTGCATTTATTGTCTATAGCTAACGAGCTGGGACACCCGCTTGACCTGAAAATGATAAACGAGATAAGTGCAAAAACCCCGAATCTCTGCAAACTTGCCCCGGCAGGGCCGCACCATATACAGGAGCTGTATTTCGCCGGGGGAGTATACGCCGTGATCCGCGAGCTGATAAAATCAGGATTGATGGACGGTAGTGCGTTGACTGTCTCGGGTCAAACGCTCGGCGAAGCTGTGGGAAATGCGAAGATCAAAAACCCGGAAGTTATTAAGACATGCGCGGAGCCTTACTCAGCCACCGGCGGGATTGCAGTGCTGTTCGGGAACCTTGCCGAGCGCGGGTCGGTGGTCAAACGCAGTGCGGTTCGGCCTGACATGTTGAAATTTACCGGTACTGCCAGAGTGTTCGATTCCGAGGAGGATGGTATAAAAGCCATCTACGGTGGCGAGATAAAGAAGGGTGACGTGGTTGTGATCCGCTATGAAGGTCCAGCCGGCGGCCCAGGAATGCGCGAAATGCTGGGGCCGACGTCGGCAATCGCCGGAATGGGGCTGGACGCTGACGTGGCACTAATTACTGATGGCAGATTCTCCGGCGCGACTCGCGGCGCCGCGATAGGGCATATCTCTCCGGAAGCCGCGGCGGGAGGGCTTATAGCCTATGTGAAGGACGGCGACAAAATCAGCATAGATATTGACAATTATTCTATTGAGCTTCATGTTGACGAAGAGGAGCTGCACAAGCGGCGCGAGACGATGGAGATAAAAGTAAAGACAGACCTCCGTGGGTATATCAAGCGTTACGCCAAAACAGTGTCGTCAGCGGATACAGGTGCGGTGATTGTGTAATGGAAGTTGCTGATCTTACCCTGGAGAAAATCTATCAAGCTGCGCATGTGTTAAAACCGGTTGCGCGGAAGACAAGCGTTATCCGCGCTGTTAACATTGCGCCCAGATGTGAGCTTTATTTGAAAGCGGAGAACTTGCAGGTCACCGGTGCGTTCAAGGTTCGCGGGGCGTATTTTAAGATGTCAATGCTTACCGATGAGGAAAAGGTGCGGGGCGTTGTAGCCTGCTCCGCTGGGAATCACGCGCAGGGAGTCGCATTAGCGGCGAAGGAAAACGGTATTAAATCGACCATTTTCGTCCCCAGCGCTGCGCCGATTTCAAAGATTGAGGCGGCAAGGAGCTACGGTTCTGAAATCCGGCTTGTAAACGGGGTGTATGACGACGCGTACAATGCGGCGCTAGAGTATCTTGAGGAATCCAACGCCGTTTTCGTCCATCCGTTTGAAGATGTTGACGTTATCGCGGGGCAGGGTACGATAGGGCTGGAGGTTTTAGAGCAATTGCCGGAAGTAGAGGCTATCATTGTCCCGGTTGGCGGCGGCGGTCTTATATCCGGGGTTGCTTATGCCGCGAAAAAGCTGAAGCCATCCTGCAAAATCTACGGCGTTCAGGCGGCCGGGGCGGGGAGCATGTCGAAATCACTTGATGAGAATAAACTTTCAGCCTTGAATAGAGTATCGACTTTTGCCGATGGTATCGCGGTGAAGTCTCCGGGAAAGATGACGTTCGCACTATGCTCTGAGTATGTTGATGAGATTGTGACTGTGACCGACGACGAGATAGCAACCGCTATTCTCACACTGATGGAAAAGCAAAAACTTGTGACAGAAGGTGCGGGCGCGGTTTCCGTCGCTGCCGTTATGTTCGGCAAGCTTCCGATTGATGGTAAAAAATGCATCTCTATCGTCTCCGGCGGGAATATTGATGTGAATATCCTCTCGCGTGTGATCAATCGCGGGCTGACGACCACCGGCAGGTTGACGGAGCTTACGATTGAGATGTTGGATATGCCGGGCCAACTCAGCGCGGTGTCGGGCATAGTCTCTGACCTGGGCGCAAATGTTGTAAAAGTCCGGCACGACCCGGCGGGGGAGAACTCTGATATAAACAGCTGTGTCCTGCACCTGAGTATGGAGACAAAAAACTTGGATCACTTGCAAGACATAAAAAAAGCGATGGCAAACGCGGGATACAAAATTCTGAAAGATTGACGGGAGGATTTGCCAATGGCAAAAATCATATACTCAAAGAACGCGCCTGAGCCGATAGGGCCGTATTCACAGGCGGTTCTGGCAGGCGGAATGCTGTACTGCTCCGGCGCGGTTCCGCTTGACCCGGTAAGCGGCGATATCGTGGGGGATGCTATAGAGGAACAGACGGAACAGGTAATGAAAAACATATCAGCGGTGCTGGCGGCAGCGGGCGCCGATTTCACCGCCGTGGTTAAAGCCACCTGTTTCCTGAAATCCATGGATGACTTCGCGGCGTTTAACGGTATCTATGCAAAATATTTCACAGGCAAGCCCGCGAGGTCTTGTGTTGAGGTGTCAAGGCTGCCAAAGGATGTGCTGGTGGAGGTTGAGGTAATAGCGGTAGTCGGATAAAGCGGCAGACGCTGTAGGGGCGGCCGTCTCGGTCGCCTGCGGGCGATCGGGGACGACATCCCTACGAGGTACTGTTGTGCAGAGCATTTATATTATCGGAGGAGGTGGTTGTATGAATAAAAGCGATGTTAGTGATATTACCCCGATTATAAAATCAAAAAATAAAAGGAGATGCTTTTATGAGTTACAACCCCGATATACCAAGAAGCCGGTATGATAATTATGGCAACCGTGAATGGACACGTCTTGAACAAGACGGACATGGTGAACTTTTATATCAGGTACATAATGATATTTTGAAGCGTTATATTAAACTAACCGATAAGGTTTTAGAGATAGGTGCGGGTTCGGGCAGATATACAAAGGATATTGTTGCAATGTGTGATGAATTAACCATTGCGGATATATCCAGCCATCAAATTGAGTTCAACAAGTCCAAAATGCGCGAACTGTCATTGATTGACAGAATAAAGGCATACCATGTTTTAGATGTTCTTGATATGAGTGTTTTTGAAGATTCTTCTTTCGATTGCGTTGTTTGTATAGGCGGTGTAATCAATTATCTTTTGGACAGAGAGAAGGATGGGATACAAGAACTTCTAAGAGTATTAAAAACGGATGGCGTATTGATTCTTGGAGCCATGAGTTTCATTGGCGCATCACTTTATCATCTTGAAGGCGTAAGGCATGAAAAAAATATATATGGAATTGAAGCGACAAGATGGCTTTTTGATACAGGTGTTCAAGACGGGGAACATTATCAGTCTGAAAGCAAACATTACGTCCATATGATGAGAAGCGCTGAAATGGATGCCTTGTTTGCGCAGTTTCCTGTAAAGGTTCAAGAGAGAAGCTCTGCCGGTTTATATACGCAAGCAGGAGATACGGCTTTAGAAAATGCCCGTAATGACAAAGAACTTTGGAAGTTAATTATCGAAAAAGAAATTGAGTTTACCAAATTACAGGGCACTCTTGATTGTGGAATGAATATCATCTATGTTGTGCAAAAGTTGTAATTTCCGCACCTAGAATAAACATTTTCTGCAGTTTACACAAAGCAAAACACCGCCGTACTTGAAATTGCAAATAAATCCTGATATAGTATTCGTAAGATGAAATTGGGGGAGGAGCAAACCATGGGAAGCTTTATTTTAGAGCCGCAGCGGCAACTGAATGTCGATTCTTCCTGCGACGTGCTTGTCGCCGGGGGCGGAATCGCCGGGATAGCCGCAGCTATGGCCGCGGCGCGCGCCGGGAAGAAGGTCACGCTGGTTGAGCGTGAGTATGCATTGGGCGGCATGGCAACGCTGGGCCTTGTAACAATCTACTTGCCGCTGTGCGACGGGGAAGGGAATCAGCTTATTTACGGCATTGCTGAAGAGCTGTTGAAGCTTTCTATAAAACATGTGGTTGAGGCGAATTACCCGAAAGCTTGGATCGAAGGCGGCAGTCTTGAGGAACGCCTGAAGGGACGGTATATCACGCAATTCAATGCACATCTATTCGCGTTGAGCGCGGAGGAACTGCTGCTAGACCTTGGGGTCACGATATTGTACGGGACGCTGATCGCCTCGGTGGTAAAAGAGGGCGACTTCATCAGCCATGTCATAGTCGAGAACAAATCCGGCAGATCGGCTATTGCAGTGGATTCAGTTATCGATGCCACCGGAGACGCCGATATCTGCGAAATGGCCGGCGCGAAAACAGCGTTGCATGGGCGCGGTAATATACTTGCAAGCTGGTATTATTACTTTATGCAGGGCAAGGTATCATTGAAAATGTTCGGCCTGGCAGATTTGCCGCCGAACTTGGTTCCGCTGCCGAAAAAGGGCAATGACCCGTATAAAGCGGATAAAGTTGCCAAGCTTGACGAAAATCTGCGTTTTTCCGGCGTGGACGGCGTTGAACTCAGCAATGCGGTGATTGAGGCGCATAAAAAGATGTATGAAGACATATTAAAATTCCGTGAAGAGGATGATACATATGTGCCGGTGACGATATCGACAATTCCGCTGGTGCGCATGTCACGCCGCCTTTGCGGGGCGTATACGATGGATGAGTCGGAGGAACGGAAATTTTTCCCAGACAGCATAGGTTTAACTGGTGATTGGCGCAAGAAAGGCCCCGCGTTTGAAATCCCGTTCGGGACACTGTACGGCCACGAGGTGAAGAATCTCCTCGCGGCGGGCAGGGATATTTCGGTAACTGACGCCATGTGGGATATAACCCGTGTAATCCCGCCGTGTGCCGTGACAGGCGAAGCCGCCGGAATCGCCGCCGCGATGGGGAATGATTTCACAAAAACGGATATCAAAGAACTGCAAGAACGGCTGGTCGCCAACGGCGTAAAGCTGCATGTCAGTGATATCTATAAATAGCAGACGGATTTAAGTGTGAATTAAAACGGCGCCCCCTTATTTGGGTGCGCCGTCTTCTGTGTATAAAAAATGTGAAAAAACTATTGACCTGACTACGACTTCATAGTCTATGATTTGAAAAGGTGAAGATATATATACACAATACGTGACCTGTGTAGGATTTCAAAGCTGTCGCGCAGCGCGATACTCTACTATGATTCGTTGGGGCTGTTGAAGCCCATTGGACGCAGCGCCGCGAATTATCGGCTCTATTCGGATGAATCGCTCGCAGCCTTAAATAAAATATGTCTTTACCGAGAAGCTGGGGTCAGCCTCGCGGATATTGGGATATTGCTTAGCGTGCCGGAAAGCGACAATAAGAGTATCGACGTTCTTGAAAAGACACTTTTTCGGCTCAATAGCCAAATGCGTCAAGTTCAGGAAATGCAGAAAACTGTTGTTGAAATGCTTAAAGCGGTTAATGACAGAACCTGTACTGACAACGTTGATGAGCTATCTGATGAAGAGCATAACGCACTTCGGGATAAAGCTGTTTCTATGTGGGCGTTTGATGTGTTAAAAGCAATAGGTTTCGGCGAGACGGAAGACGATTAACCTTGCAGTAATTTAAACGGAGGAATGAAAATGGCGGAGATCAAAACTTTTTTAGGGCACCAAGAAAAAGACACGCAAAATGTAGTGAATGTAAAGGCATTATACAAGGCGATGGAAAGGCGTGATATAGCCGCGCTGCCAAAGCTGTTGACCGAGAACCCTACATGGAGTGTTTGCCCGGGATTCCCTGATGGCGGCGTATACTATGGCATGGGAGAGGTCTTTGGCAAACTGTATGGTGAGCTTGTTCCAAACCGCTATCATTATCTAGGCGCGGAACCTGAGGTGTTTATTGATGGTGGGAATGTTGTTACCGTGCTTGGTCACTACATAATCACATTTAAAGAGGGCGCCCCTGTCACACGCGCTCGTTTTTCCCACACATGGAAAATCGCACCGGATGGACATATCGAAGGAGTTTGGCAGGTTGCAGATTCCGCGGTTATTTGGGAAGGAGCAAGCGCTGAATAGGAGAAAGAAAAAAGCCTGCATTAGCAGGCTTTTTTGCGGAAGCGCATTTGCTAAAAATACACAGGAAAGTCAACCATAGTAGTATCTGACTTTTTCTTCATAGAATTTCTTCACAACCTCCTGCTTCGGGTTTGGATTCTGTCCGAACGGCCCCGCTGATGCCGAAAACACGAATCTGCCACCGGGGGCTAGGGTATTTGTGTATTCTTCCAGCGTGGCGATCAATTCGTCGTCTGAGTACTCCACACCGCTGAACTTGCCTTGTGAATCCCAGCCGCCTTCAAGCGTCAATCTGTCGCCGTATTTCTGCTTGATTGCCTTGCAGTCGTTCGACACCTGGAATGGATTCCAAGACGCAACGCCCATCTCCAGCCAGTCTTCAACAAATTGTTCCGCCTTGCCGCAGTCATGCCGCAGAATCATACAGCCGTTTTCAAGTGCCAGGTCACAGTGCAGTTTGTGGAACGGCTTAAATATCTGCCGATAGATATCCAGCGAAAAGAACGGGGCGCGGTAGGCGCAGTCGTCGTCCATCAATATGTAGACTTCCGGCTTGAGGTATTTCATCTGCTGTTTTGTCACCATTAGATAAAATTTGGATATTTCAGTCAGCAGCGCAATGACTTCATCCGGCTCTTCATACAACGCAAGCAACGCACCCTCAAAGCCCATCAGGCTCACAAGCGTAAGGAAATAGTCGCCGCCGTCCACCACAAGGCAAAGATTTGCCCTGTCGACCGGCTCCTCGGCTTTTTTATAATACCCCTCCCAGTCGCGGCCGGTCACGTCCCGGATTTTCAGTTTGTCGCGCCACTTTGTGATATCGTCGATGATGATGTTCCCGGGTTCTGGCATGGCGCCGAAATTCAGGTCGGCTGATGCCACGTATGTGACGCCGAGGCCTGTGACAAAAGGCTTGCCGTCCGGCAGATTAACCGGAGTAAGCAATTCTTCCCGAGTCGGCATCATGTGCGGGTTAAACATAGACGGGACAAACTCCGGGATTTCCCCGCGCAATGTGCGCAGATAGTTCTCTTTCGGTGTCAATGTCATTGTTACGCCTCCTTGAAATTTATTGAATTCGGACAAAATCCTTTGCTTTTGATCCTGTGTTTTAAGACATTATATATTAAGGAAGCGTGATTTTCAAGCAGGAAATCTTGTTGACGTTCAGGTGTCATCATGGTAGAGTTATCACTACAAACTATTTGCCGTCAAGGAGATAGCCTTGCTACATATGCAAGGACAGGCGTGTTGGGTTTAAATTTGTATAGAAGGTCACAAAATGAATTTTGAATGTTTAACCACATCTGATTATATTGCCATTATCGGAATTGCTATAGGTGCGGTTTTGACGATTATAGGAATTATAGTTGGGATTATTGGAGGAAAAAGCCTTCGCATTGCATCTAATGTAAAAAACTCTGCTAAAAACACAGGGGCAGGGTCTTTTCAACAAGCACAATACATACATAATGGCTTGGATGCTGCGGATGCAGTTTAAGATATCGCAAAATGAAATTCAAAACGCAACTGCGCAAATAAAGCCAAAGATTATAGAACACATTGTAAGAGATCTTGATAAATATATTCGTTTTAAAATTGACGGTGATGGGAATTTATTCGTAATATACGGCGAATCAGAATCAAAAGACGAGGCATCAGAATGAAACTAAAATTCAAAGACCAAGACTTTCAAGCGAATGCAGTAAACCTTGAGTTTGGAGGATGACCGGTGAACAAATATCACATCAACATATTCTACAGCGCGGAAGATGAAGGCTTTATCGCAGACATTCCTGATTTAAAGTTTTGCAGTGCGTTTGGTGAAACGCCTGAAAAGGCGTTGGCCGAGGTTATGATAGCACAAAAACTATGGCTTGAATCAGCGGCGGAAGCCAATAGAGATATCCCGGAACCCAAATATAAGCCAATGATATATCAAGGAGTGGGGTAGTCAAGTAACTAAAAAAGCGCCTATCGGTTGAAAATGCCGATAGGCGCTTCTTGTGAAACGCTATATACTTGTCTTTCTAAACATCAATAATTGTGCCACACTTTCTGCATGGGAGTTTTCCAAGTTCATTGGCAATTTTCCATCTGCTTCTACATATTGGACAAGTCACTATGCCAAATCTACTAGTGAGAAACACATAACATACCAAAGTTGCCACGAGTCCCAATGCCACAGTCTCTGCACCACCAACGATGAGCATAATTATAGTGATAATGGCACCAACAACGAGGCTGATTATCAATCTTGTACGCCTAAGTAAAATCAATCATTTCACCCTTTCTCTTTCCTTGTTGCGTTTTTCATATCAATTTGCCGATTTTGATTTGCAAAGAGAGGCACCTATCAGCCAGTTCGTCAGACTCCGAAAACCCTGCTTGTCGTAGCCTACTTTCCATATCACTCATACCCGAAAAAATAGTACGAAACAATTCCTTTACATCTTCTGCACCCGATAAACTCTCGTAATGAGCAACCGTTTGCTCAGCCTGTTCAATACCTTGTCTTATTTTTTCCCAAGGGTCATCATATTCGTAGGACATTATAAATTCCTCCTTAACTCACAATCTGACGCCAGCCAGTTTCCGGCCGTGTCGAAAATTCTGTCTCCTCTGAGCTCGTACAACCAGTTGCCGGATATATCGAATATACGGTCACCCCTAATCTCATACACCCAGTTGCCCATGGTATCTCAGATGCGGTCACCGCGGATTTCGTATACCCAATTTCCGTAGTTGCCCCAAATCCTGTCGCCAACTCTCCTGGCGATTCTGTTTCCGTGTACATCCCTGAATTCTCCCATACCAAGCCCCCTATTTATATTCCAAGAAACGAAAAATGCCATGCATGACCAAATCATACACGGCACGGAATATGCAACACAATTGACTAAATAAGCCCAAACACTTGCGCGGAACGCAAGATTGTCTTATAATAGTCTCCGGTGTAGCGGTTAGCTATTGTGTATGTGCTTCGGTCACATATGCAGGGCGGGAGAGGTGGCAGCCTCTTCCGCCTGCCGCCCAAAGATGGGCGGACACTTTCGTTTCTTGTTATGGTAAAGTATATAACGCCGTTGTCGAATTTGCAAGTATTTTTTGTAAAAAAGGTTTGGGAATCCACGTTTCCCAAACCTTTTTGCCGTACAAACCTTTAAAGTATAATACAAATCAGCCCGCCGGAGCCTTCGTTGATTATCCGTTGCAGCGTTATTTGCAGCTTCGACTGCGTTTCCTCCGGCATTTTTTTAATCTTTGCGTTCAAGCCCTCGCCCGCAATGTCGTACAGCGATTTACCGAACATGTTAGATTCCCAGATCTTGCTGGCATCACCCTCGAACTCTTGCAGTAGGAAGCTTATAATATCCTCCGACGACCGCTCTCCGCCGACGGCGGGGGAGACCTCGGTTTCTATGTTTGCCATAATCATATGAATCGACGGCGCGGAGGCTTTAAGTTTTACGCCGTATCTGCCACCCTGTCGGACGATCTCAGGCTCCTCCAGCCGCAATTCTTCGCGGCTTGGCATGACTATGCCGTAACCGTTTTCCTTCACATCCCGCAACGCCGAGTCAATCCTGTCGTACTCACGCTTTATTGTTGACAGCGCGGTCAACAGCGAGATTAGGTCGCCGTCGTCGTGGATTTCGAACCCGGATTGCTCGCTGAGTGTCGTGTAAAACAGCTCGCGCGGAATCTCCAGCGTTGTCATCACCACACCGCGGCCCAAGTCCATTTCGAGGACGGCGGCGAAACTTATATCTTCACTGGCCCCAATTTCGGCAATCGCACTCTGCACGTCCCTGATGCGATTTAGACTCAGCAGACTTTTTCGAATGGTCTCCAGCAATGTGCTTTTTATCGAATGCTCCATAGGCAGCGCATCTACCCATGGCGGTAGGAAGATACCCAGCTCGTAAACAGGGAACTCATACAGCACGGATTTGATGATGTTTTCAATATCAGAATCGGTCAGCGTCATGCAATTCGCGGCGATGCAGGTCACGCCGTGTTTTTCAGATAGTTCTTCGCGCAAGTTCTGTGCGTGCATGGATGATGGCTCGGCTGAGTTAATCAGGATTAGAAATGGCTTGTTGATTGCTTTCAGTTCATCTATCACCCGCGTTTCAGGCTCTATGTAGTCGTCCCGACCTATTTCGCCGATTGTGCCGTCGGTTGTGATTACCACGCCTATTGTAGAGTGTTCGGAAATCACCTTGTGCGTGCCTGTTTCAGCGGCCTCGGTCATTGGGATGTCATAATCGAACCACGGGGTCGTCACCATGCGCTCCTCATCACCCTCGAACTGTCCAACCGCACCCTCGACCATGTATCCAACACAGTCAATCAGCCGCACAGAGAACATCGCGCCGCCGTCCATCGTTATTTGCACTGCCTCTTCGGGAACAAACTTCGGTTCCGCCGTCATAATCGTGCGGCCGGAACCGCTCTGCGGAAGCTCATCCTGCGCCCGCTCTTTTTGATAGACGTTCTCAATATTGGGAATTACAAGCGTCTCCATAAATCGTTTGATAAAAGTGGACTTCCCCGTCCGCACCGGGCCGACTACCCCTATATATATATCGCCGCCGGTACGCAGCGCGATATCCTCATATATACTGCGTTCGTTCACGTAAGACTCCTCCTTATGGGTTGTTTGCTAATATACCTATGAGGATAAGCTTCATTTTATACTGCTTGTTTTGGTTTGTCTGAAGAAATATTCTAGGGTCAGCGCAGTTATCCAACGGTGTGTTAAGCTTTGTCTGTGATGTCATTTGTCAAAAATCGTTGAATGATTTTGTGTAATTTGTATGTTGACAATGGGTGGGGCGGCACGTAAACTGTGAATACAATACATGTAAAAAGGGGTGGTGTTTATGAGATGAGGGAAGGGAAACAGAGGAGTGCTCAATCATACCGTACAATCAACTTAAAAAAGGATGTGACACTAATGAAAAAAATAATAACAATTTGCTTATTAGTAGCAATGATTTTTGCCATTGGCATAAGCGCAATAGCGGACGAGGCTGCAACACCAGAGGTGGATTTAGTGGCTCTTGAGCAGAGTAGGTTACCGTTTGTAGACGGAAGTGAATATACCGTAATGGAAGTTTATCCTCTAACCGATGAGAATGTTTATATATTCGATGGCATAAGTGTAATAGCGGACGAAGCTACAATACCAGAGGTGGATTTGGTACTTCTAGAGCAGAGTAGAGTACGGTTTGCGCCTGAAATAGAATACACCGTAATGGAAGTTTATCCTCCGACCGACGGGAATGTTTATATATTCGACGCTGCAACCAGAACCGCGCTTACAGGAGTGCTGAGGGCACGCTACCTCCACACGGAAGAAGCAGATATTGCAAGCTCAAGATTTGTTACTGTCACCGTCAGCTGGTGGTCAGTGCCTGCGACCTTTGTCCCTCCGTCTACAATGCCGTTCACGGAAGACCACGGGACGTTTCTATATTTTGGTATTTTGTCGTTAGTGCCGGGAACTTTTATTTGGACCATTACTACCGCTTCTGCAAATTACTCCGGAACTATAACGAGGCTACAAACTTGGTAAGAACAAATAATCAAATTAAAACTATTGCACGTTACTCTGGACTTATTTTTAGAGTAGACCTTTGGTAGATTAGGTACATGCACGAAAGCGCCTGTCGGCCGAAAAATACCGACAGGCGTTTTTGCTACTGCTAATATCTATGAAGATAAGCTTCATTTTATTTGGTTTGTCTGGAGAAATATTCTAAGAGCAACACAGTCATCCAACGATGTGTTGAGCAGTGGCGCGATGTTATTTGTCAAACAGTGTTGTAAAATTCTGTGTAATTTGTACATTGACGATGGGTGGGTGAAGGGATAGGCTGTGAACATAATACATCTTTCAATTTGAGAGGAGTAAATTATAATGAAGCGCATAAAAATCATTATGCTTGCGATTTCCGTAATCCTTTTTGCGGTAATCTTTACCGCTTGTGCAAACAGAGGCGGCGATGATACATACGACGACGATATCACGGCGCTGATGGATGAAATCCTCGCGCACGCGGTGGAGGAGTACACTCCTATACCCGGATACATAAGAATCGGCGATGAGTATTTCAGCACGGAGTTGACTGAGCTTGATTTGTTCGGAATGAATTTAACAGATGAAGAAATTGAGCTATTGCGGTATATGGTTAATTTGGAGAGTTTACGTTTACGCGGCCAGCAAATCAGCGACTTGACGATGTTGTCCGGATTAACGAATTTAACGGACTTGAGTCTGAGCAACAATGAAATCAGTGACATTTCCCCATTGTCTGGATTAACGAATTTGAAAAGTTTGGCTATAGGCGCGAGCGAAATCAGTGACTTGATGCCGTTAGCCGAATTGACGAATTTGGAAACGCTGCAATTGGGCGTGAACGAAATCAGCGATTTGACGCCACTGTCTGGATTAACAAATTTGTGGCTTTTGCGGTTGGACAACAACCAAATTAGTGATATAACGCCGTTGGCCGGATTGATAAATTTAAAGGGATTGGAATTAAATAACAATGAAATCAGCGACATAACACCACTGGCGAGCTTGACTAATTTGGAAACATTAGATTTACGCAGTAACCTAATTGCCGACTTTACGCCGTTAGACCACCTGCCTTTACTTACTTATTTTAGTAGCTAAATCGGCGATATGGTGGAAAACAATGGTATATACGTTGCACGCAAAGAGCGCCTATCGGTATTTTCAACCGACAGGCGTTTTTTGCTATACACGTCCAAAATCCAAAAAAATAAAATCTTCTGTTGACAGCAAGTTCACTGTTGTAGTACAATATTTACACAAGTAGCACGATGGCTACATTCGTAAACAAGGAGGGGTTTTATTATGATCCGTAAGATAGCCGATTCAGAGCTTGAGGTAATGCGTATTCTTTGGCACGAGGGGCGGGCATTGTCCTTTGCCGAAATACGTACAGCAATAGAAAGCAAAACCGACTGGAAAAAATCAACCATTCAAACCCTTTTGGGGAGATTGCGGGACAAAGGCATTATTAGTGCTGAAAACCATTATGTTACGCTGTACAGTCCCAATATCAGCGAGGAAGAATTTATCAAAGAAGAAGAACAGCATTTTATTGATAAACTGTTTGACGGCAATGCAATGAAGCTTGCGGCAGCCCTATGTAGGCACGGGCAGCTGGATGAACGCGATGTTGATGAACTCAAAGAATTTTTTAAGATAGGGGGCAATGACACATGATAATACCGGCGTTTTTAAGCGGACTTGTCCGTGCAGTTATTATTATGACTCTGACTGGCGGATTGCTTGCATTATTGCTTCTGGTAATCAAACCGATTGTACGCAGTCGTCTGCCGAAAACGGCGCAATATTTTTTCTGGCTTGCGGCGCTTGCTTCGTTTTTGATTCCCGTATCACAGATAAATACCCCAACACCCGCGGCTAATATTCCAACGCCGATTCACAGCGTTGTGGAGCGTAATGTCATTTCCGTATTTGAGGATACAGCCCGCTTTTATGCGGAAATTGAGCGGATAAACGCATACAATGCCGCTGTTTCCGAACGTGAAGTTGCTAATAACCGCGAACCCAATACCATAATGACAGTGACACCCGCGCCGCCAACATTGTCAGTGAGAGCAATCACCGTTTTCATGTTCGTCTATCCGTGGGCAGCCCTGCTCGTTCTGCTCTACAGCTTGATAGGCTATGCTCGCTTTGTCAGAAAACTGCGCTGGAGCCATGCCGAGTCTCCTGATTTTGCAGTGGATATACTCCGCGAACTGACAGCCGGCCACCGCACGCCACGGCTAATCGTGAGTGATTACGCGGCAACACCTATGTTGATCGGGGTTTTCAGGCCAGCAATCATCCTGCCTGACCGCGAATATACCAACGAGCAAATGCGAAGCATCCTGCTGCATGAGCTGACGCATATGCGGCGGTTTGACGTAACTGTGAAGTGGCTGTCCCTCTTTGCCTGCGTCGTACATTGGTTTAATCCGCTTGTGTGGATTGCAAGGCGGGAAATAGACCGTGCATGTGAACTCTCCTGCGATGCGGCGGTTATCCGCAACATGGACGCATACGGAAAGCAGATTTATGGTGAAACACTGATTTCCGTGGCAAGTGACAGAAAAATACCACTGCCTGTGCTTTCAACGACGATGTGCGAGGAAAAGCGGGCGCTGAAAGAAAGGTTAGGTGCTATTATGAAAAACAAAAACTACACAAAACTGACGATTTCAATATCCGCCGTCATCTTTCTGGCAGTGGTATTAATCGCTTGTGCTACAGGTGCGAGCACCAGTGAGCAGAACATCGCCACTTACCCCGAGCAGTCCGCGGAGACAGACGCCATTGATACCGACCAACACGAAGCCGACACAACATCGGACGCATTGCCGACAAACGATGATGAACTGGTAATCCCTGAATATATCACTATCTATGGTCTCGGCGGCGGTATCAGCCGGCAAATCAGCACAGAGTTGACGGAGCTTGATCTGGGTGCTTTTACGGCAACATGTGAAGATATTGTGCCATTGCGGTACATGGTGAATTTAACGAGTTTGCAACTAGGCGGCAACCGGATCAGCGATTTGACGCCATTGGCAGAGTTGACAAATTTGACGCACTTGAGCTTGTCAGGCAATGAGATCAGTGACTTGACACCTCTTACCGAATTGACAAATTTAACGGAACTGAATTTGGTAAATAATCAAATCAGCGACTTGATGCCTCTTGCCGGACTGACAAATTTGACGGAACTGGACTTGAGGTGGAACGAAATCAGTGACATTGCACCGCTTGCCGGGTTGACAAGTTTGACGCACTTGGTCTTGTGGCGCAATAATATCAGCGACATTGCGCCCCTTGCCGGATTGGCAAATTTGACGGAACTGAACTTGGAGGAGAACGAAATCAGCGACATCGCGCCCATTGCCGGGTTGACGAATCTGACTGTATTGAACTTGGCGGCAAATGAAATCATTGACGTTGCGCCCATTGCCGGGTTGACTAATCTGGAGATTTTGGTCTTGGGCGTTAACCCGATCAGCGACATAACACCGCTGGCCGGGTTAACTAGTTTGACAATATTGAACTTGATGGACAATGATATCAGTGATATATCTCCATTAGCCGGATTAACACGATTAACGCATCTGATGTTGCTGAACAACAAGATCACTGACATTACTCCCCTTGCCGAACTACCGGAATTGACGGAATTGTTTTTGGCAGGAAACCCCATTGAAGACTGGTCTCCTGTAGATCATATAGAGTTTGATTGGATCAGAGAAGATCCCATGGGAAGATCATCTCACGGCAGGTAGGCACCCTAATCCCGATAGACTGGCATTGAATAGTCTCCCAAAGCGCCTGTCGGTATTTTCCAACCGACAGGCGCTCTATATTACACGCCATAGCACCAACACCAATCCCACAGTGAACAAACACGAAAAAATCAGTTTGTTATTTTTCGCCAGCCACACGGGAAGGAAGATATCAAATCCGACACCGGTGTTATCTGTATATTTCCGACCCAACAAAGTCAGCGGGCATTTCCATTTGAAAATCAGCAAGACTATGGTTTCAACGAAAATCAATCCTACGCAAAACCAGACCAGCAGATTTATGCGGTCAAATATCCCTGCATGGAGTATGTAAAAAACGGCGGCGGCCATCACGCACCATATTGCCGTATGAAGAAGCTTTATCAAAATAAGCTTTGTATTGTTTCGCATCTTTGCTCACCGTCCAGTGTACAAACTATACACTAAGCTTTTATACAGTGCAAGACCGACAATGCCGAGTGTTGCGAATCAGGCATTACCATGCTATAATTGGCAATATATTGAAAGTTAAGCAGGAGATTCTTGCAATGAGGAAAAAGCTTATTATACTTGCATTTGCCGTATTTGACTTGTGCGAACTTGTCTTTACTCAACAACCCGATTGCCGACTTTAATTGGCAGCAGACACGCTAAAATTGGCGGTATATACAAAAAAACAGTTGAAAAACGGATGTTTATGCTTTATACTGATGAGAACAAGTGTCTTGAGCTTGCCAATTTGACATATTTGAGCCGAATATTTTTGTCGTTGGACAGTAACCCGCTTGACGATTTTGCACCTATAGAGCATTTGCCTTTTACTCCCGATGTCACGATTGAGGAGCTTTTGCGGCCCCAGGTGGCTAAGTTCGCATAGTTTAAATCAGTAATTTAACAGAAAGAAATGGTCTGTAATTATATGAAAAAGCTTCTGTCTTTAATAGGTTTATCACTGGCTCTATTGCTTCTTTCCGGCTGTTTTATATTGCCTGTGGAGGCGCCGGTCTTGCCGCCGCCTACTATCACTATGCCGGAGCAGTTGGAATTTGTCACAGTGCCTGTGACACGCGGTGACATAATACTCGAATCATTCGCCACAACGCGTTATGTATCCACCAGGATAGAGCGGCATTATTTTACCGAGGACGGCATTCCTATACTCGGGATATATGTCACCGTAGGGGATGAGGTTTTGGAAGGCGACATTATTGCCGCGCTGTATATACCGGAGATTCAGGATGAGCTTGAAGAACTCAGCCGCAGACGTGCAAGGATATTGCTTGATATCGGAAGAGAAAATGACAGACGGGCGACAACTTACCGTATCGCGGCAGATTCCGGTGTACCTTTTAACAGTGCGCCTTTTGACGTGGCATTGAGGGCCTTGCGTGAGGATCTTACGCTTCTGGACAGACTGATCGCGCATGTGGAAGACCTCAACGAAGGCAGGTATTTGCGCGCCGTTATGGATGGCGTTGTCACCAGCGCAACGGCGTTTGAAGAAGACATGCGCTCAATTTTCGGCCGTGATATCGCGAGGATTTCAGACTTTTCAACCACGGCGTTTGTAGTGCAAGGCACGTGGGCTATGGGAATGTATCCCGGTGACCGGCTTGAAATGGCACTGGGGGATGAAATGTTCCTTATGGAAGTTGTTGACCCGTACGAAGCGGGGATTTACGAGGAAGATCAGCCCGACCCGGGATTTACGACAGCTTATCTCGCCTTTGTGGGCACGCACCCCGGCCCCGGCTTTGAAGAGACCGGAAGTATACATATACCCCTTGAAGAAGCTATTGACGTGCTGATAATACCTGTTTCCACCTTGCGGCAAGTTCAAGACCGCAGTTTTGTCTATGTGCTTGGCGAGCATAACCTGCGTATGATTCGGGAAGTTGTCCCGGGTATTGAAGGTGAGGGTTACATTGAAATAGTAAGCGGCCTCACAGAAGGTGAGCTGATAATATTATGAGAAAAAAAAGATGTGTGATTTACGCGTTTCTCTTCACCGCGGTTTTGCTGCTGATTTCGGCCTGTGCCTCAAACCCGTCGAATACCGCGCCTGTCCTGCTTGAACCCGTGGCCGGGCGGATAGATACCGCGTTTGTCACACGGGGCGTTGTTGAAGAAGTGGAAATACTGTCCGGCATAGCGCGATTACCGACGGCGGCCGCATATACTGAGACCGGAAGCGGGCGCATCGGGGGCATATATGCCTGGCCTGGCGACATTGTATACGAAGGCCAGGTAATCGCCAGACTTGATACGTCCCGCATAGACGCTATGATTGATAATCTTGAGCGGTCTATGGAACTTTCCCGCACCATGCACAGATTACAAGCGGAAGAATTATCCGTGCGGATAAATATGCTGGAACTTGCGTATTCAGCTGCCGTTGCCGATGCGGAGCGCGACGTGGGGTATTATGAGGAGTACGATACGGAATACGGCGAAGCCGCCGTCGGAATCGCTGTCGATACCGCCGGCTTGCGCGGGCAGATAGAATTGTTAAGGATTGATCTGGACCATATCACTCGCCGGCATCGGCTTGATGCGGCAGATTCGGCAATCGCACTTGCAGAGCTGCGTGAATATTTAGCGCAGGCGGAGATTAGAGCGCCTTTTGCCGGGGAAGTTGTATTTACGCTCCTGCCAGGAACATGGGTAAATCCCCTTGACCCTGTTGCATATATTTCAAGTCCAGATGGGGTGTTTGTTGAGTATGTCGGGATGGTACTGTCACCGCAAACGCTGCAGTGGAACGCGGAGCGGATACACGGAACTATCGGCAGGAGAAGCTATCCTCTGGAGCGGATCATACTGAGTATAGAGGAACAGAATTATTATAGAAACCGCGGCCTTACCCTACCTATCCGGTTTGATATACAGGCGGAACCGCACAATCTGCCGTCTTCAGGGGAAACGGTATTTATACGTCTGTACAGCATTTGGACAGAGGATGTGTTGCGTATACCGTCAAACGCCCTGTTCCAATCCGGGGCGGATTCGGCCTTTGTATACCGCATTATAGACGGCAGACAAGAGCATGTATATGTGACCATCGGTGCTCTTACGGATATTTATACAGAGATATTATATGGGCTAAATGAGGGGGATGAAGTATTTGTCAGACCATAGCCGTATTGGTAAATCGAGAAACTCGACACATAAAGCGTGCGCTGGATACAGACTTGCCCTTATTGCGGCGATTTTGATTATCGGCTCAATTTTTCTTGCCGCGTGCGGAACTTCCGGGGAACAGTTGCACGATGTCGCCGCCGCTGTGGAGGCCGGGATAATTATGCAGATGCCGCTGGGAGATGCCACGGACGCTGAGGAAGCGGAAGTACGAATAGTTCAGGCATCGGTGCAGGACATGGCAATAAACACAGCGATCCCGGCAACGCTTGTATTCCCTATATATCAGATGTTGTTTTTTGAGAGTAATGAAGGATACGTAACCATGCTTGTGGAAGAAGGGCAGCTTGTAAGAGAAGGCGACGCGCTGGCGCAGCTGACATTCAGCGCCGATGTCAAGACCCGCCATGAAATAGCCTACGACACCGCTAGAGTACGTTTAAGGCGGCTTGAAAATGAACTTGCAGAGGAACGGGGACGGCGGCTGGCAGAAATTGAAGAAGCCCGAAGAGCGGTCGCTTACGCGCCTGATGGAACTGCGGCACAGCAGGCGGCGCTTAATGCAAGGCAGCTTGAGATAAGGCTGGAGCAATTTACGCGTAGCAGCGCCAGTATGCGTGACGCACTAAGGGCAGAAATTGCCGCAATGGCACATACAATTGAGAGCGAGACAATTATCGCCCCGTTTGACGGAATGATTACCGCGCCTGCTAATATAACCGGAAGCATCAGCGGGAACCCCCGCATAATGACGCTTGTGGATTACAATGTTTTCTTCTATGAATTTACCTTAACGCCCAATCCGCTGGTACCAAGTCTTTACAGCGTGCTGGGCCATGGTGACATTATAACATTACGCGCCACCAGCAGGCCCACCGAAGATCCGGACGCCCCCCCTCTACTGGAGTTTCCGGTACGTGTCGTCTCAGAATTTTGGGCGGCAGGGCAGCGGGCTAATTTCGTCTATTGGTTTAAGCCTGTGGATATGGAAAGATTGATGGCAGATCTTCGCGAGCATGATGAGAGCAACCCGATGAATGTTTTGCGAGGCAAAACTATTATGGCGGAGCTGGAGATAATTACCGCCCCTGACGCGGTAACATTGCCTCTGGCGGCAATTCGTCTGGAAGGCAACCGGCAATTCGTACTTATTAATACCGAGAACGGACCGGGCAAGCGTTTTGTCCACGCAACGACCCGTATGGATAGATACATACACATTGTCACCGGTATTGAGGCCGGGACGGAGGTGATTCTGCCTTGATTGGATTCCTATGGCGAAAAATCTGGAAAAACAAATGGCTGATGCTCTGTCTGATTTTTGGCAACATCATCCTTATCGGCATGGTGGCGGTTGTGCCGTTATTCACCACAGCGACCACGCAGCGCTTGTTTCAGGGGGAGTTCCGGCACGTGCAAGAGACACGGAACATATTCCCCGCCATTATGCAGCTGCGCTATAACTTCACCGCCGTTGGGGAAGACCAGCGCTTCGGCGGGTATCTATTGGCAAGGGAGATACTATGGCCCGAAGCAATAGAGGATCTAGGTATCCCGGATGTCTTTGGGATGCACACATACGCTATGAACAATTTGTTGATACGACCCGCTGTGGCGCGTGCGTATCCAAACCGGGATCGTACAATCAGCCTGGTCGCGCCCGAGGGGTTTAGAGATAATATAAACCTTGTGTACGGCAGGATGCCGGCCGACGAGCTTGTGGACGGATTTATAATCGAAGTTTTGGCAATGAATTCTACACTGCACCGCCATAATTTGGTGTATGGCGAACTGCTGGAAGTGCACGGCGCAGTGAACGTGAGAGCAGAGCACCAACATGTCAGAGATCGAGAAGTACGATATGGAGTACGGGATGCACGCGCGGGCAATCCCGACTATATTCACGTCATGGTTGTAGGCATATTTGAGCTGGCTGAAGACGCTGAGACATATTGGTCAGCAGTACCGATCACATTTGCCAACTCAATGCTGTTTTCAGACAACCTGATGTCCAGGGAATTTATTGAAGACTTTGATTCTGAGTACTATATGATGCATGTGACATGGACACAAGTGCTGGACGCGGAAGCAATGAGAGCAAACCGTGCGGAGCATTATGTCCAAACGATAAATGACGCTAGGGATCGCTTCAATACCGGCAATAACATTTGGCATTATAGCGTGAATTTCTATGACATAATCAGCCAGTTTGCCGGCGGACCAGATCAACTGGAAGTCACTGTTTTGGTACTCCAAATCCCGATTTACGTGATGCTGGCGCTCTTTATGTACATGGTGACAAGGCAGATATTGCTTTTGGATAGCAATGATATATCGGTTTTGAAGAGCAGGGGCGCAAGTCGGCGTCAAATCATGGGGGTTTATGCGCTTCAAGGTCTGTTTGTCGGGGCTGTCAGTTTTCCGTTTGGAATAATGCTGGGCGTGGGGCTATGCCATCTCATCGGTTCCAGCAGCGGATTTTTGGAAATGGTGAATAGGGCCGCGCTTGATGTGGAAATCACCGGTCAGGCTATTTTGTTCGGCGCGATTGGCATGGGAATATCTTACCTGTATCTGCTTCTTCCGGTAATCGGACTGTCCAAGGTTGCAATTGTTGACCATAAGCGGGCCAAGGTCAGAAAGACCCAAAAGCCGGTATGGCAGAAATATTTTATTGATATTCTCACCCTTGCCTTGGCGATATATTTGCTGTACAGCTTCAATCTCCAGCGTGAGCAGATGATGATTACGATGCCGGAGGCCAGGGTTTTCGATCCGCTGCTTTTCGCAGGCTCCTCGTTATTCATAATAGGCACTGCCTTGATATTACTGCGTTTGTATCCATATCTTTTGAAGTTAGTCTTGATTATAGGGCGCAGACGATTTGGCCCAGCCTTATATACATCTGTGGTAAAAGTCAGCCGCAGTGCGGGTGGGGAACAGTTTATCATGCTGTTTCTGGTGTTCACAGTGGCCGTTGGAATATTCAGCGCACAGGCAGCAAGGACGCTTAACCTAAACAACGCCCATCGTATACAGTATTTGGGCGGTGCGGACTTGATGCTCAGAGAATTCTGGCCGGATAACCAATTTACTGCGGTGGAGTTAGAGTTGGGGGCGGGTCCGCAGCCGCCGATTGCGTTTGTTGAACCGGACTTTAACCGCTTTACTCACTTTGAGGAAGTGGATGCCATCACCCCTGTCTTGGTGAGTCCGGACGCGTCAGTTCGGATGGGCGTCGGGTTCGGGGTAGATAGAATTACGCTTATGGGTATAGAAACAAATACCTTTGGGGAGACTGTGTGGTTTCGGGATGATCTGCTCTCGATTCATATAAACCATTTTCTTAATATATTGTCAAGGCATCCTGATGGTGTGCTCCTCTCGTCAAACTTCAGTAATTTGGGGTACAGTATCGGGGACGAGGTGTTAATTTCAACGGCACGGACACATGGGAACCCGCACACAGGGCGGTTTACGATAGTTGGGTTTATAGACCACTGGCCCTCTTTCAATCCTGTGAGCGTGACGCGGCTTTCCACAGGAGAAATTCGGCAAGAGGCGCAGTTCCTGGCAGTTGCCAACTTAGGGCAACTGCGGATGAATTGGGGAGCCATACCGTATCAGATTTGGATGCGTACAAACGGCGCGTCACATCAGTTCATACATGATTTCATAAGAGAGGACGGGCTAACAGTCTCCGCATTTAACGACACGGTCGGCACTTTGGTTGAGATATTGTCTGACCCAATCGTGCAAAGCACTAACGGAATGCTGACAATAGTCTTTATTATGACGATGCTGCTGTGCTTTACAGGGTTCCTGATTTACTGGATTTTATCAATAAAGGGACGTCTTTTGCAATTCGGCGTCTTCCGTGCCATGGGCATGGGGATGCGCGGGATAATGAGCATATTGATAAGCGAGCAAGGGTTGATTACGATTTCTGCGCTGATTATCGGCGGGGTGATCGGCGGGGTGGCTTCGCGTCTGTTTGTACCGCTGGTTCAGCTGTCTTACACAGCCGCTGACCAGGTGATACCTTTGCTGGTAGCGATGGAGCCCAGGGATTACATGATGATTTACGGTATTTGCGGATTCATGCTGGTGCTGTGTGTTACGATTTTAGTCAGATACACCCTGCGTGTTAATGTATCGCAAGTTCTGAAGCTCGGGGAGGATTAGGTTGGAAAAGATGCTGATTCAAGCAATAGACATTAAGCGCGGTTTTCCGATGGGTGGGGGGACTTTTTGGGCGCTTAACGGGATATCTTTAAATGTGGCTGAAAGCAAGCTCACTATTCTCAAAGGCCGCTCAGGCAGCGGCAAGACCACTATGATGAACTTACTCGGCGCGCTTGATTATCCGACGGAGGGCGAAGTTATCTTCAACGGCTTGCCAATTTCAAGCGCAAGTGAAAGATTGCGCGGAAATTTGCGCCGCCGCGAAATCGGATTTGTGTTTCAGTCTGTGGCGCTGATAGGCATGATGACGGCTTTTGAAAATGTCGAGTTCGCCCTGCGTATAAGCGGATATCCTGAGAGGGGGCGCAAAAAGCGGGTGGAAGCCTGCATGGATTTGGTCGGGCTTTCATCGCGCATGTATCACATGCCTGCCGAGCTTTCGGGAGGTGAGCAGCAGCGCGTGGCGATAGCGAGGGCAATAGTGCATGAGCCGAAAGTGATTTTCGCGGATGAGCCAACGGCAGAGCTTGATACGAATACCGGACTGCAAGTCGTGAAGATTTTCAAGGACCTCATCGATAGTGAAGGAACTACCGTGGTTATGACTACGCACGACCCGGATCTGATGGATGTAGCGGACAGGGTATACGAGTTGGCGGACGGGAGGATTATAAATGAATACTGAGAATGAAGTTATAGTGGCCGAAAACCTAGTCAAGATATACAAGACCCGTGACCTTGAGGTGTTGGCGCTTCAAGGTCTTGATTTAATAATCAAGCGCGGCGAGGTAATGGCGATAATAGGAAACAGCGGAAGCGGTAAGTCAACCCTTCTTAATATGATCGGCGGGTTGGACAGACCTTCTGCCGGGAGTCTTATTGTTGATGGCAAGGATTTGTTCAAACTCAGCGAGAAAGACTTGGTGGACTATAAAACTGTCACTGTCGGCTTTGTGTGGCAGAATAATGCCCGTAACCTTATCCCGTATCTCAGCGCAATGGAAAATGTAATGATGCCTATGCAATTTAACACGGTAAACCCGATTAAGGACAAAAGGATACGGGCGATGGAATTGCTTGAGCTTGTGGAAATGAACGGCCGCGCAAATCATCGGCTGAGCCAACTTTCCGGGGGAGAACAGCAAAGGGTTGCCATTGCAACTGCGATGGCCAACCACCCAGCCGTGCTTCTTGCTGACGAACCCACTGGGAACGTTGATACGCGCACCACAGAGGTCATTTTGGACATGTTCCGGACAGTAAACAAAGCGCTTGGCACAACTATTGTAATCGTCACCCATGACCGGGAAATTTCAAAGAGGGTGGAGAGGGTCGTTGCTATACGCGACGGAAAGACTTCCAGCGAGTTTGTACTGAGCGCCGGATATGCCGACAAGCTATCAGGCATCGAAGGGTTCAGCACCGGAGAGCAAGTTGAGCTTGCCGTACTGGACCGCGCTGGCCGCGTGCAGATCCCGCGGGAGCTGCTGGACAAAATCGGCGAACACAGCAATCGTCTGCACATACATATGGATGACGAAGGGCGCATTATCCTAAATGCGCTGGAGGAAGAAGCGGGAAACTGATTGGTTAAGCACCGCGCAAATGACAATAATAGACCCGCATCTGTATAACAGACGCGGGTCTATTTGTCATTTGTGTTTTTTGAAACGTTTCTCTATAAGCTTCCGCCGAAATCTTCGGCAAACTTCTTTGCCAGCGCCTGCGGCCAGTCACCGATCGCCTCCAGCTGGCCTATGAAGAACCTCAGAACTTTTGGCTCGTCGGTGAATCTTAACCCGCCGATCATATGTCGGTTCTCAAAGAGCCATGCAAAACGGTCGGCAACGAATTTTATTTGCGACAATGTATACACGCGCCGGGGCAGGGCCAATCGCACAAGCTCCATTTCCGCCAAGCGCTCGCTTCCGTCCGGATTGCGCTGTTCGCTGAGTGTGCCGCGCTCCATGCCGCGCACTCCACTTACGATGAACAGTGCCGCAGCCAGTGCGCCAGCCGGGTATTCCTCCTGCGGAATGTGATTGCAGAATTCCCGCGCGTCAACGTGACAGCCCAGTCCGCCGGGCGGCAGCACAACGGGGACTCCGTTTGCCTGCATTTCGTTGCACAACGCCTCAACAAAAACCGGGGTCTGGCTGATAACACCCATGTCCAGTGTCTCGATGAGACCCACCGCTGTAGCCTCCATATCGCGTACCGACATTCCGCCGTAAGTCAGGAATCCCTCGAAAAGCGGCACCAGTTCGCGCATTTGCGAAAAAATCTCGTCATCAGAAGTGAGGATGCCTCCGCCGCGTGACGAACCCAGCTTACGTGCCGAGAAGTAGATAATATCCATTAAACGGCCAATTTCCAGCATGATTTCCTGAATATCAACGTCCCGAAACTCTTCGTCACGGGTTTTTATGAAGTACAGGTTATCCGCTAAAAGGCTTGCATCGTATACAAGCTTTATGCCCAAAGCGCGGCAGATTGCGGATACTTCGCGCATATTTTTCATTGATACGGGCTGCCCGCCGACAAGGTTTGTTCCCGCCTCGATACGGACGAACGAGATATTTTCCGTGCCAATTCTCTTTATCGCCTCGTTTAGCTTGTCGATATCAATATCGCCCTTGAAAGGTGCGTCGCTTTTGACTTTCAGCCCTTCGTCGCTGATGATTTCCTCAATACCGCCGCCCATCAGAGTGATGTGCGCCTTTGTGGTTGTGAAGTGATAGTTCATAATAGCGACCGAGCCCGGTTTAACGAGAGTACGCGCTATAATATGCTCACACGCGCGGCCTTGGTGGGCCGGAAGAAAGTGCTTCTTACCGAACAAATCCACAAGAACCTTTTCCAGCCGAAAAAAAGTCTCCGACCCCGCGTAGCTGTCATCCGCCTGGAACATGGCGGCAAACTGATTGTCACTCAATGCATTAGTGCCGCTGTCTGTGAGCATATCGAGGAAGACATCGCGGTTTCTTAGCAGGAAAGTGTTGAATCCCGCCTCTTGGATTTTTTCCAGCCGCTCATTCACCGGCAGAAGATTTATTTTTTGTACCATGCGGGCCCTGTGCATTTCAAGCGGGATAGTTCCGCCTGAGCGAAGTTTTATGTTTGACATAACAATTCTCCTTTTATTTTTTTGAATTTGCTGCCCATGAAAAACAAAAACGTCCATGAGCAAGATATAAACTTGCCCAAGGACGAGAGAAATCCCCCGCGGTACCACCTTGGTTGCGGCTTTACAAGGCAAAACCGCCGCTTCATGCATTCGGGACGTTATAATCCCTGAACCCCTGTAACGGTGGGCTTCCGGATGCTCCTACTAAGCTAATCAGCCGTTCAAAACATCAGCTCCGGAGTGTATATTGTATATCCGCCGACACCTGCTTGCACCAACCGCAGTATCTCTGTCGTCCGAATAAAACCGGACTGACGGCACAGGATATTTTTCTCTCCATCACAGCTAGTCTGTGCATTGTATCAAAAGAGATTGAGTTTGTCAATGCTTTGCGCATATTTTTGCGCTTGATTTAATTTTTCGCGTATATCCTGAAAGCTTGGACCTGAATAATTTTACCGTACCGCTCTATCTTCCACAAGGGAGACGAATGGATACAGTTCGTTGTAATGCTTGTGCATAAACATGGCGTTATGTTCGTTGTAAAGCTTTTCCGCGGCATAATCGGCAATAGGTGTAATCAGCTGCTCATGTGCGCACTGTACCGGCGATACGTCGGGAACAATATCCGATCCTTGGCAAACCAAACTGTCATATGCATAATTGCAGCGGGTTCTGATGGAGCAGTTCCGGCAAACCTCGGCAGGTGCGGCACTTTTTTCATATATGAGCTTCTGCTTTGCCGAGTCGATACCGGAAAAGACATCCCCGACTTCAAACGCGGGGTCACCCAGATATTTTGAACTGTAATAAATCTTACCATCTGGAGTCACGGATGGCTGGTTCTGCGTCATTCGCAGTCTGTCCGTGTTATATGCCTCACCCTTAAGGTGTGACAAGATTTTCATATCAAACGGTGAAAGGTAAAACTTTTCCTCAGCTTTTGTCCACTCAATATACATCTCGGCCATTTTTTTGTACTCTGCTTTAAAAATTGACAAGCGTTCCCTTGTCCACGGGGCGGTTCTTGAATAATTCACGCCGACGGTGATGTACCGAAATCCCTTATCAAACAGATACTTGACGATTGACGCGGCCTTGTGTACAGTTGACGGATCCACGACGCTCAAACCAATTGCGTACGGCTGATATTTCAGCAATAACGGTATTTTTTCTTCAAGCATCGCAAATGAACCGCCGCCGTCAGGGAATAGGCGACAGTCATCCTGCGCCGGACCGTCGTGGGAAAAGCCTATCGTCAGATTGACAGCCTCTGAAAATTTGAGGAATTCTTCGTCCAACAGTACGCCATTTGTCGTCATCTTGTAGTAAAAAGTATGCCCGGTCTTTTTTGTGATCGCCTTTGTGTAATCGACAATGTCGTATATCAGCTGCCTTTCAAGAAGCGGTTCACCACCGTAGAAAAGCAATCCCGACGTTTTCGTATTCTTCATGCCCAATTTCACCGCCGCAAAGGCGACGTCCTGCGACATGATTTCCGGCCCGCGTGCGACAACACAGTACCCGCAATTCAGATTGCATTGATTTGTAAGGTGCAGTGTTAATTGCATATAAATCGCCCCCCGTTACAAAACGCCCATGGATTGTAGAAAGCCTAGAAAATTCTGTACTTGTACGGTAAGATGGTCGTGAAGAATCGGACGCACCGTTGTATTTGCCTCTTCGATTTCTTCGTCGGTCGGTTCTTGCCAAATCCGTTCGCCATCGTCTGTTACCACCCAAGGTTTCCGCAATGAATGAGACGGGTTGTAAAACGCACCCATAAAGATATCATCATGCTGCACAAAAAACTCTCTCGCTGCTTGGGGAGCAATCCCTACGCTAACATGGGATATTCCAACGCCTCTCTCCCTGTCAAATAAATCAATACCAATGGTGATATCATCCGACACCCCCCAGCCGAAGTCCTCCAAATCCTGAAAGGTAATGGTAACGGTATGTTCGGGCGGATCGTCGTTGAAGTTAAGACCCGCGGCTTCCAGCTGTGCGCGGATGATGCCGAACGCCTCTTGCTCAGTCAGGTATACAACATAAATGGCAAATCCGGAGCCGCCGTGATGGGTTCTGAACTCCAAGTCAAGTTCAGTGTATCCATTGTAGATGTCTGGAAATCCTCTATTTCCTCTATCGTTGGGGAGGGTCTCTATCGACGGGAGGGTGTAGCCGTTGTAGTTGTTATAATATCCGCCACTCCCGCCGTTTTCCGGCAGATTTTCCCCCGGTGGAGACGCGCAGGCCGCGAGAGCACTCACGCCGATGATCCCGATGCAGGTGATAACCGCCGCGTTTTTCCGCCATCTTAGGGGCAGCTTTTTCAGCAACGTGGGATTGCTGCGAGTGTCGCTCAACGTCGGGATTTTTGGGGCCTCATAGTTTGCAACCGGGGTTACGCCTTGTAGATCGTCTCTGTTATTATTCATGGAAGCTCACCTCAATATTGCAATATATTGTGTATATTATACCACGTTCAGACAAATTTTCAAGCAAAAGGATCGACGTGATACAGACGCCGATCCTTTAATACAGAAATGATGTTCCATGCACGCGGGATTTTCATCGCCGATTTTTCTCCGCTTGTGCCAGCGCATCTTCGATGGAAGTCATTTGCACGCCGTCTAAATCCAGATATGCCGTGGTTGGAAGTACAACGCCGTCTTTTGGGCAGAGCGCCCCGACGGGGCATGTGGATACGCACAATCCGCAATCAACGCAATTCTGTTCCTGACCCAGCGGCGCGGAGAAAGATGGTTCAACCACGGTGTCAAATCCCCGACCCACAAATCCCAGAACGCCAGCACCAGCCGCGGTGCAGATTCTTACACAGCGCCCGCAGAGGATACACTTGTTCTGGTCGCGGACGATGTATCGGTGACTTTCGTCAATCGGGTGCGTGGTCTGCGCCCCGGACAGGGCGAATTGGTCTGCACCATAGACGCTTGAAAATTGCCGCAGCTTGCACTCTTCAACATCGGCGCAACCGCAGGATAGGCAGCGGGATGCCTCAAGCTTTGCCTGCGCTTCCGTGAATCCCAGCTCGACCTCGTTAAAGTTATGGTGCCGCTCAGCCTCGGTGAGCATTGGCATGGGGGTTTTTACAATTTCTTCCCGCTCCCCGAATGCCGCTATATCAATATCGTCATTTTCACCACGCACGTGATTGTAGAGTTCCGGTTCGTGCGAAAAAGCCTTGCCTAGCATGAATTCATCCATCGCAACTGCCGCCCGCTTGCCACCCGCAATTGCGCGGATTGCCGTCAACGGACCTGATACCGCGTCACCGGCGGCGAAAATCCCGTCAACATTGGTCGCCATCGTCAGCGGATCGGCCGCCAGGCAGTCACGATTTGTCGCCACATCGCAGTCAGGGCCGATGAATCGCAGATCCTGCGTCTGACCGATGGCGGAAATCACATAATCAAAAGCGGCGGTATATTCCGAACCTGCCACAACCTGCGGCCTACGCCTGCCAGATTCATCCGGCTTGCCGAGTGCCATCTTGGTGAGCGTGAGGCTCACCGTGCCGCCAGTCTGCGTCACACCGACTGGATTGGTGAGTGTGGAAAACTGCACGCCCTCGTGCTGGGATTCTTCAATTTCCATCGCGTCGGCCGGCATTTCCGCCACGGTGCGTCGGTAGATCAGCTCAACACGTTCTGCGCCAAGCCGAAGAGCTGTTCGTGCGCAGTCCATCGCGGTATTGCCGCCGCCAACCACGGCAATTTTTTTGTGCTTAAAGTCTGGTTGCGTTCCACGGGTTACAGTGCCTAAGAACTCCACACCAATCAATACGCCGGGACAGTTCTCCTCGCCATCCAGTCCCAGTGGCCAACCCACCTGAGAGCCTACAGCCAGCAGGATTGAATCAAAACCCGCCGCTTTCAGGCTCTTCGCCGTGATGTTTTTTCCAAAGTCCACGCTGAAGTAAATTTCCACGCCCAGCGACTTGATGATGTCAATCTCTGCGTCCAGCGTCTCACGCGGCATACGGTATGACGGGATGCCGTACCGAAGCATTCCGCCGGGGTGTTCTTGCCGCTCATAAATCGTTACGTTATGCCCTCTCCGCGCCAGGAACCACGCCGCAGTAAGCCCAGCAGGACCCGCGCCAATGATTGCTGCCTTTTTTCCGGTGGCAGGGGATTTTTCAGGCAGATAAGGCTGGGACTTCGCCAAATCAATATCCGCCGCAAACCGCTTCAGATAGGCAATACCAAGTGGGCCTTCAAACGCGTTTCTGCGGCATTTTGTCTCACAGCTTCTCGTACAGATTCTGCCGCAAACCACAGGGAGGGGATTAGTCGCTTTCATCAGCCTGACAGCTTCATCGTACTGTCCTTTTGCGATATGGGCAATATATCCCTGTACATCCATATGCGCCGGGCACTCCAGTACACAGGGGGCTGTGCAATCGCCGTAATGCTGGGATGCCAGCAGCTCAAGACATGTCCGCCGGGCCTCGCTGATAGCCTCGGACTCGGTGGTGATTACCATACCATCAGCAACAGTCGTGCCACAAGCTAACGGCACACCGCGCTGACCTTCGATTTCCACTCGGCAGATCATGCATGACCCAAAGGGAACCAGCCGTGGATCGTGGCATAGGGTGGGGATAAATACACCGTTTTCCCGGCACGCATCCAGAACTGTTTGGTTTACTGTTGCCTTGCAGTTTCTTCCGTTAATCGTAATATTCACACTCATTGCGGCCGCCCCCTCTATTCCACCACCACAGCGTCAAATTTGCAGACAGACCTGCAAATTCCGCACTTGGTGCAATTATCTTGATTTATTGAATGCGCCTCTTTAGCATTGCCGAGAATCGCTCCCACTGGGCATTTCTTCGCGCACAGCGTACAGCCGGCGCACTTGTTCGGCGCGATGCCAAAGCGTATCAATGCCTTACATTGGCTGGTGAGACACTTTTTGTCACGTATATGGGCGTCGTACTCATTCCGGAAATAGCGGATGGTTGTCAGTACCGGATTCGGCGCTGTTTGCCCGAGGCCGCATAACGCGTTATTTTTAATCTGATGGGCCAAACGTTCCAGCTTTTCCACGTCACCCTCAACACCCTCGCCCTGGGTGATACGTTCCAGTGTCTCCAGCATCCGCTTGGTGCCGATTTTACAAAACGTACACTTCCCGCAGGATTCAGACTGGGTGAATTGCAGGAAATACCGCGCGATATCCACCATGCAATTGTCCTCGTCCATCACAATCATGCCGCCGGAGCCCATGATCGCGCCGGTTTCAGCGAGTGACTTGTAATCAATAACTGTATCCAGCAATTCAGCCGGGATACACCCGCCGGACGGGCCGCCCATTTGCACAGCCTTTAGGGATTTGCCGGACAGCGTTCCGCCACCGATATCGCAGACGACCTCTCGTATCGTCATCCCGATGGGGATTTCTACCAATCCGCCGCGCTTGACTTTGCCCGCCAGCGCGAACACTTTGGTGCCGTTGCTCTCGTCAGTGCCGTATTCTGCGAACGCCGCCGCGCCTTTACGGATAATCCCGCCGATATTGGCCAGCGTTTCAACGTTATTGATGTTGGATGGCTTGTCAAACAACCCACGCTCAGCAGGGAAGGGGGGGCGTATCCGGGGCATCCCTCTGTTGCCCTCTATCGATTCAATAAGTGCCGTCTCTTCACCGCAAACAAACGCGCCCGCGCCTTCTTTAATGATAAGGTTGAAGTCAAAGCCGGAGTTCAATATGTTTTTGCCCAAATATCCGCGCGATTCCGCCTGCTCAATCGCGATTTTCAGCCGTCGGATAGCGATGGGGTATTCTGCTCTTGCATACACATAACCCTTCGTCGCACCGATGGCATAGCCACCAATGATGAGTCCCTCAATAACGCTGTGGGGATCGCCTTCCAGAATGCTTCTGTCCATGAACGCTCCGGGGTCGCCTTCGTCGGCGTTGCAGATGATATATTTTTGATCGGCATCATACCCAGCCGCGAATTTCCACTTCAGGCCAGTGGGGAAGCCCGCACCGCCGCGGCCTTTGATGCCTGAGTCCAGAATTTCTTCAATGACTGCCGCTGGAGTCATGTCTCCCAGCGCTTTATGCAAACCTTCATACGCGCCCATTCCAATGGCGTCATCGATAGACTCCGGGCTGATTGCCCCACAGCGTTCCAGCACAAGCCGTACCTGATTAGAGAGAAAATCTTTTTCCGACCCCGCGCTGCTGGAATCCCACGCAACGGACGCTGTCAACGGTGCGCCGCCTATAATATGATGCTCGAATATCTTGCGGGCCTTTGCTTCGTCCACGCCGCCATAGATGGTTCTATGGCCGTCCTCATCAGTGATTTCCACCATGGGTTCAGCATAACACATGCCCATGCAGCCGGTCTCACCCACGATGAGTCCGGGGGTTGCTTGATCCGCGAGGGATTGCAGTGTTTCTTTTACTTTCAGCCCCCCGGCGGCAATACCGCATGAGCCAAGACCGATTATTACCTTTTTCATACAGCAGCCGCCTTTCTTGCCTTAAAGTCCTGTATGACCGCCCGGGCTGTGTCGGGCGTCAACCGCCCGTGAGTCTCTTCATTTATCATTATAACAGGCGCCAGCGAACAGCATCCGAGACAGGCAACGGATTCCACCGTGAACAGCCTGTCCTCCGTCGTCCCGCCCAGCGTGGTTCCAAGTTCACGGCAAATGGCGTCAGCGATATTTTCCGCGCCGATGACGTGGCAGGCAGTGCCGAAGCAAATTTTCACCACGTTTTCACCGACAGGCTCCAGCCGGAACTGGGAGTAAAACGTTGCCACACCCATGATCTGGCTTACAAAAATCCCTGTCCGCTCGGACAATCGGGAGATCACATCCTGCGGCAAATATCCATAGGCGTTCTGCAGTTTTTGCAGCAATGGAATCAATTGAGAGCGGTCGCCGGCATAATCCGACATGACAGCCTCAAAGAAATCCCAGTATTTGCTGTTTTGTGCGCAATTATTACACATCTTTTCACCCCACGTAAATAAAATTGGCCGGAGATATTATAGCATGATTTGAATTGCAAAACAAGTCGCAGAGGTTGGGATAATATTAGAAAATGTTATTATTGGTGCCAGCCCTCTTCTCTCTTCGTTTGAGAAAGGGGATGCCCCCAATAGATTTGACATATTATGCAGTGGGCGGTTAATTTCATTAAACATATTGCAATAACACCAAACCGGTGGTATGATTGGCAAATAAAGTCACTGTCAAAGGACATGCTATTTTGCAGAGGTGAGGAAATGTCTGGTACAAAAAACGCGAAAATCAGTATTGTAGTGCCTTGCTACAACGAAGAGGAGAGCATTCCTCTGTTTTTAAGCCGGATTACAACAGTTGCCGCTGATATGCCATCCGTTGATCTCGAGCTTATTTTTGTTGACGACGGTTCGACCGATCGCTCTCTGGAAGTGATGCGGTCACTGGCGAAAGATAATCCGCAAGTCAGATACATTTCTTTTTCCCGCAATTTCGGCAAAGAGGCCGCTTTGCTTGCCGGGCTTGAAGCGTCCACAGGGGACTTTGTGGCGGTTATGGATGCGGATTTGCAGCATCCCCCAGAATTATTGCCGCAAATGTACATGGGGATTGTAGACGAAGGCTTTGATTGTGTAGCGACAAGGCGGGTCAACCGCAAGGGGGAGCCGCCGATACGTTCATTTTTCTCAAAAAGATTCTACCGCCTGACAAACAGGATTTCGCAAACAGAAATAGTTGACGGGGCAACAGATTATAGACTGATGACCAGACAGATGGTAGATGCAATTCTCTCGCTGAAAGAATACAACAGATTCTCCAAGGGGCTGTTCAGCTGGGTTGGATTCTCGACAAAATGGATAGAGTTCCAAAACGCGCCCAGGATAGCGGGGAGCACGAAGTGGAACTTTTGGCAATTGTTTTTATATTCTTTGGACGGCATAGTTGCCTTTTCTGTGAGACCGCTTGCTATTTCGTCATTTTTCGGAATGTTGTTCTGCTTGATAGCTATTTTGGGCGCGGTATTTATTGTTGTGCGCTGGCTGGTCTTAGGCGACCCGGTGCAGGGCTGGGCCTCCACGGTGTGCATAATCCTGTTTGTTGGCGGTATTCAGTTGTTCTGCGCCGGTATTTTGGGGCAGTATGTGGCAAAATCCTATTTAGAAGCGAAGGGCAGACCTGTCTATATCGTAAAAGAAAAAAGTGCGGAGGACTCACAGAATGCATAGTTTGGCGCGGTGGAGAGAGAAAGTAACATGCTTTTTTGAGAGTAAGCGAAATTTCTACATCGTCCTTTTTGCCGCGATGCTTCTAAAAAACTTCCCCTTCGGTTTTCGGTATTTTCGCTTTGCCGATGATTACATTCAATTTCGCGGCTATTTTTTCGGCTATGAAAGCCTTTGGCGAGATGTGTTCGTGCACCATGAACTGTATGGATACCGCCCTTTAGCAGGCCTCACAGATGTGTTCATTATCTCCAGATTTTGGGACAACCTGGCAATTGTTCTGCTGGCTATAGTGATTCTGCACTTTGTGACAATCTATCTGTTAGGCAAGCTTTTTGAGAGAAGCAATATCATCTGGGGCAGGGCGGCGGCTGTATTTTTTGCATTGTATCCCACCTTGACGGAATCGGCCTATTGGATCAGCGCTTCATCAAGAATCGTAACTTCCGCTTTTTTTGCCGTTGCCGCAGCTTTTGCAATTGTGAAGTTCATCTATAAAGAAGGCAGGCACTGGATTTGGTTTACAGCGGCTATGCTCTCCGGGCTCCTGGCGCAAGGATTCTATGAGCAGGGCATAGTATTTGCTTTTGTGCTTACACTCGGCGTCTTGATCATATACAGGAAAGCGGTAAAGCACAAGATACTCTTTGCCTGGCCGTTTGCAAACCTTGCCGTCATAGCGACGCATTATTATATCTTCCGCAATACGGGTCTGCTTGGCCGCAGGGCGAACGTCGTACAGCAAAGTCTCTTCCAGCAAATTCCCGAAATAGCCGGAAGAATCGGCAGGACGTTTGTAATGGAGCAGATGCCGACCATCGGAAACACTCTAAGATTGGGAATCAGACAGCTTTTTACGGAACATCTGGTTTTGACAATCTTCGTGGCGATTTTCGCATTGCTTTTATCCTTATTTATTGTCTTTGAAAAATCCGGAAATGCCGAGTATCACGGAAGCATTGGTGCGGACAAAAGAACGGCCAGATCATTACTTGCGGCGTTCATTTTGACGGTCTGCACTCTTATGATTTATTTTTTCCTGGCAAACCCGTGGATATGGGTACGCAATTTCTTCTTTGCCGTAATTGGCCTCGCAATATTTGTTGAAATCGGACTACGCTGTATAAGGCAAAACAAAAACAAGCTGATAGCTACGGGTTTGAAGATTGGCAAAACTGCCGTAGTGTTTTTTGCTTGCTTCGTGTTTTTCTGCGGATTTATTCTTGAGGTAAATAGCCTGCGCCTGGTTGAAAAGTATGACAATATCATAGTTTCAAATCTGGTTAAAGAGGTGGGGCGTTTGGAATTAGCGGAAGAGGTTGAAATCGTTTGGTTCTTTGGCCCGCGCTGGACTTATGCCCGCAAAATCAACCCCAGGATAACGAGCCAATTACGGATAAACTGGGCATTAAACGGTCATTTCACCGTAGTTTCAGATGGCAACCGCAATCAGCGGTTTATCCCGGTTATGGCCGGCGGCACATCAAATGTGGATTTTGAGCATGATATTTTGCTCGGCCTGGACAGCAGCTTAAACGTCAGGAAACTGCGCTTTGACGGACGTTACCTGATTTTCACCGACACCGGCACGATATTCGGCAGCATAGATATTGAAGAAAACGGCAGATTTACCCCGAAATAGAGGACGTGGAATGAAAGCTATCAAAGCCCTGGCGGAAAAAATACTGAAAAAACCGCTGACACGCGAACTTATATCTTACGGCATCTTTGGCGCGGCAACCACGGTTGTCGGATTTGGATCTTATGTTCTGTTTCTGCATGTCATTGGTTTTAGCCTTTTGTTGTCGAATATCCTTTCTCACTTTTTAGCAATTATATTTGCTTTCATAACAAATAAGATTTGGGTATTTAAGGCGTTAAATTTTTCGACAGGAAACATCGCAAAAGAATTTTTTAAATTTTTATCCAGCAGACTTGCAGCGCTTGTCATAGACACAGTGTTGTTGAAAATTTTAGTTGATGTGTTATCTTATGATCCTATTATATCCAAGCTGGTTACGTCTGTAATCGTGGTTATAATTAATTATCTGACAAGCAAGAAGATAGTATTTAAATAGGATTTGACGCAATAAAGGGCGCAAGATATCTTGCGCCCTTTAACGATGATTTTATTAACTCTCTATTATGATTCCCGCCAGCCTTTTTGCGCTTCAAAAAACCCAAGCTGACAGGAATTAAAAACGCTATAAGTGAAACTGCGCTGACAATGACTCCAATTACAAAGTTGCTGTTATAATGTCTGAACTCTACAACATACTCTCCGGATTCAAGCCTAATTGCGGCCATAGCACCGTCGATTGTTATGATTTCGGTCTCTTCGCCGTTTACAAACGCCCGCCAATTCCCCGCGTGGGGTATGGATGTGTACAGCAAACCACCGTTTAATACTGTTATATTTCCTGTTATTCTTGTGTCTGAGAATTCAGTCAGCACTAAAGGCTCACGATATAAACGCTCAAAACCCTGCAGGAAGAGATTGTGGTTAAAGACAGCCATAAAAACATATGCAGTTCCTCTGTGTGCGGTGGAATCAGTTTCTATAGAAACTATCTGCCCTTCCTGAAAGTTCCCCACGCGGAAGATATGCGGTTCCCTGTGATCTATATTTATATTGTGCAAGACAGAATAATCGCGCAAAATTCTGGCATTATTTGTGCCGGATATTCTAGCGAACGCGTAGAGAGAGACATCGGCGGGCATTTCGTAATTCCACCTGAACATGCCGTCCGGCTCACCCTCGTTCAGTTCAAAGCGATACTCCCCCAAACCATTGCGTACAACATGATAATTTCGATGTCCCACGTGGATAATGTCGATAATAGTAAATAGATTACCCTCAAGGCCGGTGGCCCGGCGGAACAGGTCGTTTTGGGAGTTAAAAGGATTTCTGCTGTCACTTACATAGCCGGAGACCTCGTCATTCACCATAAATCCAAACGGCAGGCAGTAATTGTTTCTATACAGAGTAACGCCATCTATAGAGGAAACTGCACCCCAATGTGTGCCGTCATCTATAAGATTACCCTGACGGTCGATCAGATATCGTACATTTAAGAAAGCATCTGTCAGGGGGGAAGTTTCTGCGTAATAAAACCGATTGGCTCTGTCCCAACCGGGCAGTCCGAGGCCCCTCATAAAATCATTTGCACCTACATTTACAAGTGAAGAGAATAAAGATATACCGTTGTATCCATAGAGGGAACTGTCATTTAATGTTAGCCGCCTGACTGTTTCCGTCCTGAAAAAATCATTTTCCGACATTTGGCGTTTTTGCAGTAAATGCTGTACCTGTTCGTATTGAGCGGGGAAAGAGTCTCTGTCCGTGGTTGCTACTGTCCGTCCCCCCAAATAAGCGGTAAATGATAGTTCTGCAACGATTACAACAAGAAGCGCAATCTGTATAATCCGGCTGTAATTGTGAGCAAAGACATTTTTATCAGCACGGTTTTTCCCCTGTTTTTTCAAAACTATTGATATGACGAATATGCCTATATAAACTGCGGATAAGATCGCACTCCACAGAACATGCGTATTTTGTTGCTGCCCGCGTAAAGCCATAAAGAGGACTACAAGCGCGATTCCAATCATAGCTAAAACATCCCAAAGTCTGAAACTATCTTCATCCATCATGGAATATGCCCTGTAAGCCATGGTGATAAGCATAAAAGAAGCAAGGAAAGAAAACCGAAAAGGTAGCATGTTAGTAAAGCTAAAACCATGCCAAATATAGTCCAGAACATTCACATTTGTGCTTATCACTATAAACAAAGTAACGGCCAGATAAGCGATTCGTTCCCTAACGGACACTTTTTTTGAAAGCAGGAACACCGGCAGAAGAATAATACTGATCATGCCGCTGTACAAGTTGGGCAAACCCTCTCTGCTGGTAGGCGGAGTAAACGCAATGAAATTACCCAGGACATCGGGAAAACTGTTTAAAAAGCGCCATGAAGACGGGAAGGCGCTTCCAACGCCAAACGTGCTTTGCAACGCGCTAATTGTCGGAAGAGTCAAAAATGCCGTTAAACCGATGGCAACAGCAGTCCAGAGCGCGACCATGCCCAGCCGCCTGAGCGTCTCATCCATGTTAAGTTTATATATAAAGCACAGGATAAAAAACAGAATGGCCACAAAAATACATACAAACATGCCCATGTAGAAGTTGAAGAGAACTGCTGCTGCCAGAGACAGAACATAGAGCCGGTATTTACCCTCGCGCACAAGTTTATGCACCCCCAACAGAACAAGGGGCATAAGGGCGAAAGTGTCAAACCACATAATGTTCCAATAGTAACCGAGCGTAAAGGCGCACAGCGCATATAAAGACGCGAAAACCGGCATAGACATATCAAAACGATTTGTCACATACTTAAGATACATGCTCATAAAAAGCCCCGCAAAGCCGATCTTAACTATTAAAAATGCTGTTAAAACTTCACGCAGTATAGAGTGGGGGAACAAAACAGTCAAGAGATTGAATGGACTTGCCATATAATACGCTATATGCGCTAGATAGTCATGCCCGCCGCCGGCAGTCCATGACCATAGCAGAGAACCACCTTCTCTGAGTTTATGCCAATAGTCGCTGAGAAAGGGATAATACTGATGCCAAAAATCGGTTATCAGTATTTGCCTGTTACCGAAAGGATATATATCGCGCAAGGCGAATACAGTGCCAAAAATAACCATCGGCAGCAGCATGGATAGCGTATATATTGTTATTTTTCTTTTTTTATCGTTACGCAAACTGTCTACTTTACTGTCCATTATGAAGTATCACCCCTGTAATTTTTCGCTGAGTTTAGCGGTATTTTCGGACTGTCGGCGTTTTGTTAATATTATATGACCCCCTGTGAAAAGTCAAGGCATGTTATCCGTTTTATACGTCCCCGGATGGCGTAATATATAGCATCCCCGTGTAGGGGATACCGGGACAGTCGGCCCCTACATGGCAGCACATGCACAACGCAAAAACAGCCCTATCAAGGGCTGTTTTGTAAGACAAATCTTAATACGAGAAGAATCCCTTACCGGTCTTTCTGCCGAGTTGACCGGCGCGGACCATTTGACGCAGCAGGGGACTGGCGCGATACTTGGAATCAAGCGTATCGGTATATAGCACGTCCATGATAGCCAGGCATACGTCCAAGCCAATGAGGTCGCCGAGCGCCAAGGGGCCCATCGGGTGATTCGCGCCCAGCTTCATTGCGGTGTCGATATCCTCTGCAGAGGCGACACCGTCAGCGAGTACGCCGATGGCCTCGTTAATCATCGGGACAAGCACACGGTTGACCACAAAGCCCGCGCTGTCTTTGACTTGTACGGGTTCTTTGCCCAGGTCACGGGCGATTTCCGTCACTTTTTCCGCAAGCTCCGGCGGGGTATTCAGGCCGCTGATGACTTCCACAAGCTTCATCACCGGGGCAGGGTTAAAGAAGTGCATCCCCACCACCGGCCTATCCAGACCGGCCGAAAGCTCAGTAACAGACAGGGAAGAGGTGTTGGTCGCGAACATCGTCTCAGGCTTACAGATTGCCTGCAAATCTTTGAAAAGCTGCTTTTTGATTGTCATTACTTCAAGCGCGGATTCGACAACCAAGTCAGCGTCAGCCGCCGCGTCGTTCAGGCCCGGGGTGACTCTTGCCAGAGTTGCGTCCATATCTGCCTGAGTCATCCTCTCACGGGAGACCAGTTTGGCGAGGTTCTTTTGTATTATCTGTTTGCCGTTTTCGGCAAATTCGATTTTGATATCGCACAATATCACCTGGTAATTTCCATGCACAGCAAAAGCCTGCGCAATGCCGGAACCCATCGTTCCAGCGCCGATAACCGCTACTTTCATAAAACTCCTCCGTTTTTTATTGCCTATTTACCCGCAAAAGGCTCGGGCTTTCTTTTTTCTACAAAAGCTGTCATGGCCTGTTTCTGGTCGGTAGTGCCGAAGCACTCGCCAAACAGTGGGGTTTCCAGCCCGGCGGCCTTGGTTAAAGGCATTCCGACACTGCTGTTAGCCACAACCTTGGCAGCCCACACGCCCATTGGGGAATTAGCCGATATCTTCTCCGCCATCCGCATAGCAGCGTCCATCAACTCTTCGATTGGATAAACTGCACTCACAAGCCCTAGCGCCAAAGCCTCCGGTGCCTTAATACGGTCGGTGGTAAACGCCAGCTCTTTGGCTTTCGCAATGCCTATGATCCGCGCCAACCGTTGCACACCGCCGTATCCCGGCGGAATGCCGAGTCCAACCTCCGGCAAGCCGAACACCGCATTTTCCGAGCTGATTATTATATCGCAAGCGAGGGCGAGTTCAAGCCCACCGCCCAATGCAAACCCGTTAACCGCGGCGATAACAGGCATTGGCAGTCTCTCGATTTTCTCCATCGCGGCGTTACCGGCGGCGGAGAAATTTTCGGCCTCTTCACGCGTCATATCCTTCATCTCACTGATATCCGCCCCGGCGACGAAAGATCTCTCACCGGAGCCAGTGACGATCAGACAGCGGATTTTTGACAGTGCGATTGCGTCAATCTTTGCCGACAATTCATCAATTACTGCGCTGTTTAATGCGTTCAAAGCCTCAGGGCGGTTGACTGTCAATATACCCACATGGCCTATTTCTTCGTACAATAAAAGTCCCATATTACCCTCCTTACCGATCTGCCTTGGCATTGAAACGCTCTTCAAAAGCGTCCCAAAGTTGGTCGCGGAAATCGGGGTGCGCTATCCTAATCAGAGACTTCGCCCTGTCCCGCATGGTACGGTAACGCAAGTTAGCGATTCCATGCTCCGTGACAACGTATTCCACATCATTGCGGCTGGTGGTTACTGCCGCACCTTGATCAAGGAACGGCGCAATCTTGGATATCTTGCCGCCCGAAGCAGTGGATGGCATTGCGATTATTGAACGCCCGCCTTTACTTATAGCGGCCGCCCGCACAAAGTCCACCTGGCCGCCAACGGCACTGTATTGGGCGGTGCCGATTGTTTCGGCGCATACCTGCCCTAAAAGGTCGATTTGTATAGCGGAATTGATGGATACAAGATTGTCATTTTGTCCGGCGATATACGGGTCATTGGTATAGGTTGACGGGGCCATATACACCACGGGATTGTTGTTGACAAAATCGTAAAGCCGCTGCGTTCCCATCAAGAAGGTCGCCACCATTTTGCCATTGTTGAAGTTCTTGGCGCTATTATCAATGACACCCGATTCCACCAGCTCCACGACACCGTCAGAGAACATTTCGGTGTGTATGCCGAGGTGCTTTTTATCTTTCAGGAACAAAAGCACCGCGTCCGGGATTGAGCCGATACCTAGCTGCATACAATCGCCGTCTTTGATAAGGCTGGCGCAATGCCTGCCGATTTCGCGCTCCACATCGGATATGACAGGGAGAGGCAGCTCAGTCAAAGGCTCATTATGCTCCACAATGCAGTCTATTTCCGACACATGGACAAAGCTTTCCCCCAAAGTACGGGGCATGTGCTTGTTCACTTGCGCAATAACTATACCATCGTTTTCACGGGCGTTTTTTGCAGCGTGTATAGAATAGTCCACAGACACGCCGCAGCTCATATACCCGTGCTCATCGGGCGGGGAAACGTGGATTATGGCAACGTTCAGCGGCAAGGTGCGGCCCCAGAGATTGGGGATTTGCGAGAAGTAGCACGGCGTATAATCTCCATGACCCGCCTTTATAGTCGCACGTGTCTGCCCGCCGACAAACTGTGAAATGTGCCTGAAATGTTCTTCATATCCCGGCTCGGCATATGTTGAACCGCCCATCGGCAGCATCTGGCAAATTTCCACGTCTCGATAATCATCCTTATTTTCCACCAACGCGCGGATGATTTCCTTGGCTTCACCCGCCGCATGGGAGGCGGCCACCCGATCTCCGGATTTAATACGCTTCACCGCGTCTTTTGCTGTGCAGAGCCGTTCTTTATATAGAGATTTCCAATCATTTTCCATTTTCAATTCTCCATTTTCAATTTGGGCGTGATTAACCACGCCCTATTTAACGCCCATCCAGGCAGAGATGACCATTTTCTGCACCTCGCTGGTTCCTTCGTATATCTCGGTTATCTTCGCGTCGCGCATCATCCGCTCAATAGGATATTCACGCGTGTAGCCATAGCCGCCGAACAGCTGCACACAGCGCCTTGTGACGTCACTTGAGACCTCTGACGCGAACAATTTAGCCATCGCGGCCAGGTGAGAATAAGGTTCACCGGCGTCTTTCGCGCACGCGGCGCGGTAAATCAGCAGGCGCGCGGCATCCACGTTAGTTTGCATATCAGCCAGTTCAAACTGAGTATTCTGGAACTGCGATATCCGCTGATTAAACTGCACACGGGTATTGACATATGGCACAGTCTCGTCAATAGCACCCTGTGCAATACCCAATGCTTGTGCTGCGATACCAATACGACCGCCGTCCAATGTCATCATAGCGATTTTAAAGCCCTTGTTTTCTTCGCCCAGCAGATTCTCTTTCGGGATTCTGCAATCTTCAAACACAAGTTCCGCCGTGGCGGAAGCGCGGATGCCCATTTTCTCTTCTTGTTTGCCAATCGAGAATCCAGGCGTACCTTTTTCCACGATAAAAGCCGATATGCCGCGTGTACCTTTTTCTTTATCGGTCATCGCAAAAACGACATAGGTTTCAGCAGGGCCCGCATTGGTGATAAACAATTTCGACCCGTTGATGACATACGAATCCCCATCTAATACCGCTGTGGTTTTCTGCATAGCCGAGTCAGTGCCGGCGTTAGGCTCAGTTAAGCCAAATGCGCCGAGCTTTGCGCCGGAGGCCAGCGGGGTCAGATACTTCTGCTTCTGCTCATCGGTACCGAACGCATAGATAGGCCATGCGCACAGGGAAGTGTGAGCCGACACAATAACGCCGGTGGTGGCGCACACTCTGCTTAATTCCTCCACACATTGGGCGTAGGACAGGTTATCCATCCCGGTTCCGCCGTATTCTTCCGGGAACGGGATGCCCAACAGTCCCATCTCCGCCATTTTTGCCACTGTTTCATCCGGGAACCGCTCGTTTTCGTCGATTTCAGCGGCTAACGGCTTGACCTCGTTTTCCGCGAAATCGCGGTACATATCAATTAGGTCCTGGTGCATTTCATCTTGTTTGAAATCCATATTTTTGCCCTCCTATTATTTATATGTTATGCCTTATCAGCCTTAATGCGTTTAACTTCTTCAGTCAAAGCGGGAAGCACTTCCAAAAGATCCCCGACAATCGCGTAGTCCGCCACTTCAAAGATAGTGGCGTCCGGGTCATTGTTGATTGCAATAATGGTATCAGACTCGCTCATCCCTGCCAAATGCTGGATCGCCCCGGATATACCACAGGCCACATACACTTTCGGCCCGACAGTTTTGCCGGTTTGCCCGACTTGGTGCGCGTGAGGAATCCACCCCGCGTCAACCGCCGCGCGGGATGAGCCGACAACGCCGCCCAAAGCGTCTGCCAGCGCCTTGACCAGCGCAAAATTCTCCGGCTTTCCAAGTCCGCGTCCGCCTGAGACTATAATCTCCGCTTCTTCCAGATTTACCATACTCTCAGCGGAATCAGCCAGGAATTCAATCATCTTCGCCCGGCTTTCCGCCGGAGGCTTGACTGTTTCTTTTATAATTTCAACGCTTCTGCCATCTTCAAAAACGCCTTTCTTGAACACACCGGGACGGACAGAACCCATCTGCGGTCTTGTGTCCGGGCACTCGATAACCGCCATCAAGTTTCCGCCGAAAGCCGGGCGTGTCCATTGGACGTTGCCGGACTCGGCGTCAATAGACAGCTCCGTACAATCCGCCGTGAGGCCGGTATGCACACGACTTGCGATACGGGGGGCCAAGTCACGTCCGTTCGCAGTCGCGCCGAAAAGCACGGTATCGGGTTTGTATTTTTCCACCAATTCTTGCAACGCATTGGTGTAAACCTCGGTATTATATTGCGCGAAACACTTGTCATCCAGCAGAATTACTTGATCCGCACCGTAAGCGGAGGCGCTTTTCACGGCGGCATCTGCACCGCTGCCGATAACCAACGCGACGAGCGAGTGGCCTATAGTATCGGCCATTTTGCGGCCGGGAGACAGTAACTCAAGTCCTACATTTCTGGCGGTGCCTTCAGGGGAGGTTTCGATCCATACCCAAATATTTTTATATCCTTCCATTAACTTGCCCCCTCCTTAAACCAATCCGGCATCGCTGAGCAATCCGGCTAACTTTTTGGCGGAATCTGCCGCCATATCTTCTTTTATGATAATGCCGTTTTTGTTGCGCACAGGCACATAAGTCTTTTTAACTCTGGTGGGGGAGCCTTTCAGTCCGCTTTTCTCCGGGTCTGCTTTTACCTCGGCTATTGTCAGTACCGGGATTTCAGCTTTATTTGCAGCCATTTTGGTTTTGACGGTGGGGTATCTCGCGTCATACGGGGTCTTGGTCACTGTCACCAAAACAGGCATAGAAGATTCCCAGATTTCTTTGCCGTATTCAGTCTCCCGCACGGTTCTGACTTTGCCGTTTTCCACCGTGATGTCGTTGATACAGGTGATCTGCGGATAATCCAAGTGTTCCGCGAGCTGCGGGCCGGTTTGCGCGGTGTCTCCGTCTATCGCTTGCTTGCCGCAGAAAATGATGTCGAACGGCCCTTCCTGTGCCTCAACGGCTTTCATCGCCTCAGACAATATGTATCCGGTGGCGAGAGTATCAGAGCCGCCGAAGGCCCGGTCACTGACCAAATATGCTTTGTCCGCGCCGACTGATAAGCACTCTTTCAACGCTTTTTTCGCCTGCTCCGGCCCCATGGACATAACGACGATTTTTGCCTCCTGAGTGTCTTTGATCCTCGCCGCCATCTCTAAGGCGAACGCATCAAAAGTGTTTACAATGCTGGGGAC
>WQWC01000013.1 GCA_009785525.1 Oscillospiraceae bacterium
CGGTGTGATTACTGTCACAGGCGAACGTCCCGCCATCGGCGGAACGACAATCAATGAACCGTTTACCGTTGAAGTAACACGTGGCACTTTGTCACAAAATCTGATAGTAAATGTACACCTAACACCGTTAACAGCTGACCCAACGATATCCCTGAACCCCGCTGCGGTTACGGTGAACAATGCAAGCACAAGCGTCACTTCGACTGTACTCGGCACCGCCACGGGTAACATTACGCTCAACACCGTCAGTCTTCCTGCCGGAGTTTCTGCAACGGTTAATCAGACCACCGGTGTGATTACTGTGACAGGCACTCGTCCGGCTACTGGCCAACAGGCAATCACCGGGACATTTACTGTACCGGTAACTCGCCAAGGCGTGACTGCACCTCTGACAGTCGTTGTAAACTTGACGCCGTGGCCGCCGGAACAACCGACCGATCCTCCGACGTTACCTACAGACCCAACACAACCAACAGTTCCAGCACAGCCTACAGAGCCGACACAACCGACGGTTCCGACAGAACCAACAGTTTCTACAGATCCGACACAGCCGCAACAGCGGGATCTTCATCTCCTGTACATGATCGGCAGTGACGAGGGCAACTTCATGCCGCGGGGTAATATCACCCGTGCGCAAGTCGCCACGATTATGGCTCGGATAATGCTTTTGGACTTCGAAACCGGGATTGACGTCCTACCCGCCGGCATGACTGCATTTGACAGATTCAGCGACGTGGAAGCTGGTCAGTGGTGGTACTACTATGTGGCTTGGGCCTATGATGCCGGTTTTGTAAAAGGCTATGATGACGGAACATTCCGCCCCGACAACCCCATCACCAGACAAGAATTCGCCGCCCTTCTGGCTAGAACCATTGACTACGCAACCGAAGCTGGCGAAACCTCTTTCGTTGATGCGGATGCAATCAGCGACTGGGCGGCACACTACGTGTACACTGTATATCGTGAGTTGTGGATGCGCGGTAACGATGCGCAGCAATTCAACCCTCAAGCCAACCTCACCCGTGCAGAGGCCGCGACGACCATCAACCGCATTTTAGAGCGTATCTACGGACACCCAGCATTTGCCGCCGCCGATGTGGTGAATTTGCCGTATGCTATTCTCTTCCCGGATGTTACAGATTCTGCTTGGTACTTCCCCGCAGTGGTCGCCGCTACCAACGACCATTATCTGACAAGAACTGATGCCGGGCAAATTGACTGGAAATACATATTGAGCAGACAGCAATAACCTGTACAATACGTGTTAGAGCAAAAGGCGCTATGGACAAAAAGTCCATAGCGCCTTTGTGTATACCCCCACACTAGGGAAACAATTTTAAAATAAATTAAGAACGAAGTCGGCACTTCTAATCTACCTAGACGCTCCATTATTTATTGTTTGCGTCAAAAAACTATAGAATTTCGGTGGAAAGCATGGTAAAATTCAGATCAGACAATTAAAACGATAAGGAGCGGTAAATATGAATGTAACAGAAGCTGTAATTTCAAGACGGTCAATCAGGGCGTTTAAGTCTGATGCGGTGGCCAAATCAACGCTTATGGAGATATTCGAGGCTGCTGTCAGGACGCCTTCCTGGGCCAATTCCCAGCCGTGGGATGTGTTTGTGGCCTCCGGTGAGACTTTGGAACGTATCCGGGACGCGTATGTTGAAAACTACAAAAACACCGTCCCGCCCACATCGGAAATCGCACGCCCAACTGAATGGCCGGAGGCCGCAAAGGTCAGGACACAAGGCTTAGGCCCCGATATGCAACGAGATTGCGGAGACGCGGCAAGTCAGTTCATGGTGCTGAATCAAAACATGTTCTACGCACCGGCTGTGATTTTCCTGTGCTTAGACAAACTGTACTCCCACTGGGGGCTTTATGACCTCGGCGCCTACGCGCAGAGCGTTGTGCTGTTGGCGCAGGAGCGCGGACTTTCAACTATTCCGGCGATAACAGCGGTGGCGTATCCGGATATACTGCGGCGTGAGCTGAATATCCCCGACAACCTCAACGTGGCTATCGGTATACCTATCGGCTATGCCGACGACAGTAACAGAATCAACAACTTCAACAGCGGCAGAAGTCCCCTGTCCGAGACAGTTTTCTTCTGCGATTGATTTTACACGCATAAAGGGCGGCCATTTGCGTCCGCCCTTGGGGTAATTTAAACACCCCTACAAGGGGGCATCCCCCTTCCCCTTCGTGCGCGAAGGGGGCTTTGGACGAGGGAACCACCCCGATGTCTGCGGGGAGGTTCCCAGGGTGCAACAACTTGACACGCCGTCGCTTCATTTATGCAATGACAATTTAGGGGGCGCCACCTTTTACGGCATCCTGTGCAGATCGCTCAGCGGTATGTAATAAGCCCCCGGCTCAAGTTCTCTTATCAAATTCCCCGGTACGGCAAGGTTCAGGCTCTGCCCGCCTGCCATTGAGCTTGAGGCCACGCCTATCACCTGCCCAAGCCCGTTCAGCAAAGGACTCCCGCCGCTGCCGAATGAAATCGCCGCCGTGAATTGGAAATAAATATTTCCGCCTATCTCACGGCTTGTATTGGATATAATACCTTCTGTAATTGAATTAAACAACCCTTCCGGACTGCCGATGGTGAACACCTGGTCCCCCGTTTCAACGCTGTCCGAATCCGCGAGACTGAGATAACTGACTGCATCCCCCGTGTCAATTAATATTATCGCCAAATTGTTCTCGCGGCAACGGGCTTTCACGCCCGATACAGGAAAACGTTTTCCGTTATTCAGCGTGGCTATGGCGTTTTCCGCAAGCTCGACAACGTGCAGATTTGTCACGGCCAATCCTGCACCAGAGATAAAAAATCCGCTTCCTGTTCTGGTCGGTTCCCCCAAAGCGTTAAACATTTCAATCATAATAACGGCGTCGGCACTCCGTTCAAATATGGCATTGGCCGGGATTTGATGTGGCAGCGATGCGTTCACACGCTCGCCTGGCGTGATTGTGCGGGTCATAATCGCCGCCGCCTCGGCGCGTGTTATCTGGGAGTGGGGGAAGAACGTCCCGAATCTATCGGACCCCGCGACTATCCCGGCGCGGAAAAGCGCATAAACTGCCGGTGCAAAGCTTGAGCCGGGTACGACATCCGGAATACCGAAATACGCAATCTCATTTATTCCGCCAAAAACCTCGCCCGGCAGCGCGTTATATATAAGCTCCGCGAATTGCGCACGTGTGGCAGGGGCACTGAAATTTTTGCCGTATATTATTATTTCGTTGTCCAGCGCATATTCCGCGTAAACGGCATAGAAAGACCCATCCCCCGCCGGGAAATCAGACGCTCCCGTTTTATAGACATTCCGCATTCTCACTGCCAGAGCCACAGCTTCGCCGAGCGTCAGTAACCCGCCCGGGGCGAAAGTCTCCTCTCCCCTGCCGCGGACTAAGCCGTGATTATAAGCCGATTCAACATACCCGGCAAACCAGTCTGTCTCACCGACATCGCGGAACCGCCCTGTGGTAAAATCTTCGGAATTTCTGAAATTGCCGAGTCCCGACGCGCTCACTGTAATTGATTGTGACAGCAGAACCGCGACGACCAGAATTGATATAATTGCTTTTTTCATCGTTTATCCCTCGCCGTTTATCATTTTGTTAGCCATTTGCGGCGGTTGCCGCGTAAAGCGGCGAACCGCAAGGCTTTGAGAAAGAAAAATCCCGAGCGGCTTTGCCGTGAGGTTAATGATTTTTCTTTCGGGTTAATATTCCGCACCATTATATACCATGTCAGCTTGTATTTCAATAAATATTAGGAGGCGCTTATGCGAAAGACAAAAATTGTGGCAACTTTAGGCCCGGCGACCGACGAACCGGAGGTTCTGCGCGCCATGTTGAACGCCGGAATAGATGTTGCAAGATTCAACTTTTCCCACGGCTCACATGAGGAACATAAAAAAAGGATCGACACGTTGCGTTCCCTTTGTGAAGAGATGGGGCTGTCGGTCGCAATGCTTGCCGATACACAAGGGCCGGAGATACGGCTCGGAAAATTTGAAAACGGCGTGATAGAGCTCTTCCCCGGCGATATCTTTACACTTACCACCAACAATGTCACGGGTGACGCAACAAAATCCGGCGTGACGTACGCGGGACTTTCAAATGAGCTTAAACCCGGCAACCGTATTCTTTTGGATGATGGGCTTATTGAACTGGTTGTCGAATCCATCTACGGCTCCGACATCACAACGCGTGTTGTGAATGGGGGTGAACTTTCCGACAGGAAAGGTCTGAACGTACCGGGCGTTAAACTCGGCCTACCCTATATAAGCGGAAAAGACCGAGCGGATTTGCGTTTCATCGTGGAAAACGGGTTCGATCTTGTCGCGGCTTCGTTCGTCCGTTCGAAAGAGGATATAAAGGAGATTCGCGATATCCTGCACCGTGTGGACAGCAAGAATAGAATCAGAATCATCTCGAAAATCGAAAGCGCCGAGGGTGTCAGGAACATTGAGGAGATTTTAGCCGCTTCTGACGGTATAATGGTCGCCAGAGGTGACCTTGGCGTTGAGATGGCGTATGAAGAGATTCCGATACTACAAAAGAAGATGATACGGGAAACTTACGGCCAGGCAAAAGAGGTTATAACAGCCACGCAGATGCTGGAATCCATGATAAAAAATCCCCGCCCCACCCGCGCAGAAGTGTCCGACGTTGCGAATGCCATATACGACAGCACCAGCGCCATCATGCTCTCTGGAGAGACAGCTATGGGCAAATATCCGGTCGAGGCGATTACCGTTATGGACAGAGTCACCAAGCGGGTCGAGGCCAATATTGATTATCGCGCGCGGTTCGGGATGAACATATACCAGCCGCAGCCGTCGATCACAAACGCGATTTCTCACGCGACGGTAACGACGGCTCATACCCTTGGCGCGGCGGCGATCCTGACCGTTTCACTATCCGGCCGCACAGCGCGGAACGTCGCAAAGTTCCGCCCAAGCTGCCCGATTATCGCCTGCACCCCAGACCCTGTCGCACACCGTCAACTAAAGCTGACCTGGGGCATCACACCGCTGTTGACACAAACAGAGACCGATACAAACACGCTGTTTTCCCACGCCGTAAACGCGGCGCGGGATAAAGGGTATATAAAAAACGGAGACATAGTAGTCCTGACAGCAGGCGTCCCCGTCGGCCACTCCGGCACGACGAATATACTGAAAGTCCACGAGGTTGGGGATAAGATGATCGACAAAGTGGTTGTGCTGTAGCGGCCTGTAAAGAGCCACACCGCCTCACGGCGGTGTGGGCGCGGACTGATTCCTGTCGCGTTTTCATAAAAGCCAATAAAATCGATGCTTTTCTGGCTATGAATACTTATAAAGGTCCTATATTACAGTGCTTCTTGAATTATATCTCTGTCCTCAATTTCATATCTTAAATCCGTAAGGGTTTTTCCATTCAACAAAAAATACTTCCCACCTTGTACGGTAGTTGTTTTGCTCCACCCGAATTTTGCCCTCAATAATTTTGCTGCTAATCCAGAAATAGAGTATTCTTTTCCATCGTATTCAACTCTATTAACATTGTTCACCGTTTTACATTCTACATTATCATCGTAAAGGAAAGATAACTCTGTGCCAATGGAAATATCAAGCAATTCAAAGGTCAGTTTAGAGCGCTTACTGCTAGTCCTCTCGGCGATTTCTTCCTCAATCGCATCTTCTTCAGTTTGAAGTGTACGTTTCAAAAATTCTGAATCTTTTCGTAATTTTGCAACTTGCTCAAATATCAAATACGCTTTATGTTCTGAAATTTGAAAAAACTCACGCTCACGAATACGACCATTGGCCATGGTTTCGCGCGCATGCAAGCTATCGTCCACAAGATCGATGAGTGTATGTATCGACTGCTCTACCTCGCGTGGATTGTCAACCTCATAAACTGCATAAGCACGAAAAGAAAGAGGAATATTGGGAGGGCTATTCAATTCTCGAAGCCGCTCTTGCACATCATTCCGCTCACTCATTCCAATTTTCACCCAGCCATCTAAGCAAGGATTTGTTAGAATATAGACTATCCCTTTTGACATCCATAGCACCTCTCTTTCAACTCTCTTCGTAGGTGTAAATACAAATCTCGATATACAGCACACCGTACGTCAGACGCACAGTGGCTTAAAATACGCCGACACCACGCGTTGCTTGGACAGATAAAAAGAGGTGTTGCTATAAGATTCTCAAATCCTATAACAACATCTCCACTGGTCGGAGTGCGGGGACTTGAACCCCGGGCCTCATGGTCCCGAACCATGCGCGATACCAAACTTCGCCACACCCCGATATAACTTCCGCGCCAAAACAGTATAAAACATCTTCGCGCATATTGCAAGTATTTTTTTATTGAGATATAATAATTTGAGTTGATTACGATGCAAAACATGAAATGAGGTCTGAACTATGAATGAAATATACGAAAAATTAACAAAATGCCTCGCCGTTGTTCGTGCAAAGACAAGCCTGCACCCAAAGGTAGCAATCGTGCTCGGCTCCGGGCTTGGCGGGTACGCCGATGAGATCGACATTGAAACCACCGTCAGCTATAGTGAGATCGACGGCTTCCCGCAAAGCACCGTGCCGGGACACTCCGGCAGGCTTGTTTTCGGCTATGTCAAGGGCGTCCCCGTCGTGATTATGCAGGGGCGTGTCCACTATTACGAGGGGTACGACGTGAACAACGTAGTCCTCCCTATCCGACTGATGGGCCTCTTGGGCGCAGAATCCCTGCTGCTTACGAACGCTGTCGGCGCAATCAACAAGACGTTTTCCGCCGGGGATTTTATGCTGATACGCGACCAAATAATGTACAACGTTCCCTCCCCGCTGATTGGCGAGAATATCGAAGGACTGGGCACAAGATTCCCAGATATGAGCGAGATATATAACAAAACTCTGTGCGAAAAAATCAGGTCGTCAGCCGACATCCTTGGGATAAGGCTGCATGAGGGTGTGTATGTCCAGGTATCGGGGCCTAATTTTGAAACTCCGGCTGAAATAAGTGCGTTCCGAGCCCTCGGCGCGGATGTTGTCGGCATGAGCACGGCTTGCGAGGCAATCGCCGCAAATCACATGGGCATGAAAGTCTGCGGCATATCGTGCGTATCGAACCTCGCGGCGGGGATTTCACCGACACCGCTTACGCATGATGAAGTTCAGGAAATGGCGGATAAAGCTGCCCCGCAGTTCAAAAAGCTGGTCACGGAGTCGATTGTCAGAATCGACGGCTAGAGCTACGCGCGGCATCGCATAACATGCATACGCTTGTCTGTGCCGGAATATAATCCCTATAGAATAGGGGGTTGCGGATGATGGAGCGGAGTCACGGACAAAGAACTGTAAAGCGGAGGCGCGGTCAGCAAACAGCGAGGCCGGCGGCCAAACGCGCCGGGAACCCCAAAACACGGCGGTTGACATGCAAGCTGATTATTTGCGCCGCCTTATTTCTGTTCTCTGCTCTGTCGCGGCTGCTGTTCCCCGGATTTTTTGAGATTATAGGGAACAGCGTAACAACGGCGGTTGATTACAGGACGGCGTTTTCAATTCTGGGCGAAGGCATCAGCGGAGAGCGGCAGTTTATTGAAGCAATTGGAGAAGCTTTTACATATGCGTTCCGCATATCTCCCGGCGAGCCTGAAGCTACGAACAAGTCTGAAGAGGATGACGCGTCACCACTATTCAGGGGATTAATGGACGCGGGCGACTCCCCTTCCCCGCAAAACGCGGTTGTCACGGCGTTTTTGGAGACGCAGGCGAGTTTCGCCCACCTCTCGCTTCCGGCGGGGGCTACGTTTGAAATGCCGGAACTCGGCATGGTGCACGCCTCACCCGTATCGGGGGAGATTATCTCGCGGTTCGGCTTCGGTGAGGATCCAATCCGGGGCGGCATCAGCTTCAGCCACGGGGTGATTATCGCCGCTGACGAAGGTACGCCGACAACAGCGTTCTCCGCCGGAGAGGTTATCGCCGCCGGTGAAAGTGCGACGCTCGGCAATTTCATTATAATCACCCACGACGGCGCGGAGACGCGATACGGCCACCTTAGCGAGATTTTTGTATACACCGGTCAAATGGTGCAGATGGGCGATGAAATCGCAAAATCCGGTTCCGGCGGCAGTACCGTGGGGTCTGGATTGCATTTTGAGCTGAGGATCGGCGGTATCGCGGTAAATCCCGAGTTTTACATATTCGCCGGATGAACAAGAATAACCATCCGAAATTCAGCATAAGCGTCGGCGCGGCCGTTTTTATCGTCGCTTTTTTTGCCGTTGGCGATGCCCGGCTGCTGCTGTTGATTTTTATCGCGGCGGGCGGGCATGAGCTGGGGCATTACGCAGCGCTGAGGTTCTGCGGCGGCCGGGTCTCTGAACTACGCCTCGGTATCACCGGAGTTTCAATGCGCCATCAGCACAGTACGGCTTACGCAGACGAGATACTAATAGCATCCGGCGGGCCGATGGCAAGCGCCGTGCTGTCGTCGATTTCGGCTATAGCGGCGAGACTGACCCAGGCAGATATCACGTATCAGCTGGCCGGAATGAGTCTACTGCTTTGCCTGTTCAATCTTCTGCCCGTTTTGCCGTTGGACGGCGGAAGAATTCTATACGCCGCCATATCCTCACGCTCGGCAAATCCAACGATAGCAGACCGCGTGACTTGCGTGACAAGCTGCGCCGTTATTTTTTTTGCCCTCACTGCCGGAGCTTATGTTCTGGTAGTCACCGGAACAAATTTCACCCTGCTGATAACGGCAGGGTGGATGTTAATTCACTATTGTAAAAGCGGGAATAATAGTATAAAATACGTAGGATATGATTACAGAAACAATAAAAGGTTTTAATCTCTCGCTTGACAGCAGCGCTGGGTGCTTTTCGCCGAAATGCATTGACAATGGCACATTGGCTATGCTTTCATTTGTCGAGTTTGGCGCTGGTGGCAAAGTTTTGGATCTGGGCTGCGGCTATGGCGTTGTCGGGATTCTGGCCGCGAAATTTGCCGATCCCGGTAATATCTTTTTAACCGACATAGACGAAACGGCAGTCCAATATGCAAAACGCAACGCGGCGGCAAACGGAGTTCCCGGCGTTAACGTGATTCTGAGCAATGCCTTTGAGAACTTGGATGAAACCGGATTCAGCCTGATTCTGAGCAATCCGCCGTATCACACAGACTTCTCGGTGGCGAAGACATTTATCGAAAAAAGTTTCAATCGCCTGATCTTAGGCGGCAGGTTTTTTATGGTTACAAAACGCCGCGATTGGTACAAGAATAAGTTCATATCCATCTTCGGCGGGGTTAAAATCCATGAGAAAGACGGCTACTATATATTTGAAGCGGAGAAAAGAAGTTCGGCATATAAAAAGAAATCGCGGACGTGAGGGGTTAAATAAATGGAGATTTTGAATGTTGATATAGATTGTTTAAAGCTATCCCAGATATACCTGTCGCAGGAAAAGATTGATAATGTTCTTGCATGGTTTGAGCCTTCTTTGAAAAATTTTGAACCAATCTTTGTTCGTGATTTTTTAAATAACGATAATCTCCATATTACAGATGGGCATACACGTGCGCTTATTGCGTGGCAATATGGCATAAAACGAATACCATATATTTACGATGAAGATGAAATCGTTACATGTGAGCTCGGACAAATTCAGTATGAAGAAGATATTGTATGGTGTAATAGGTTTGGTTTGCACCATATATCTGATTTGTCAAATAGAATATTATCTGAACAAGAGTATGAAAAACTTTGGCGCGGACGTTGCGGAAAAATATATAATCTAAAAGTTGCGTTACTTGAAAAGTCAATTTGTTTAAAAGAATTTAATAACAAGAAAGAAAAGCTGGCGCAAAAAGATTTGTTTGTATATGGAATCTCCGGAGATCTTAGCACTCTGTACCTTGAAAACAATTCAGGCGAATTGTTTGAAGCCCTCTACATCTCGGTATAAACATTATCTGAAAACTGATAAAGATGACAATAATCCTAAAAAACAAACCACAAACATGAGGCGTTTAACATTATTGAGGGGTTACTTTAAAAATTTATATTTTGGAGGCAAAACCATGTATGAAATCATCTCAAAATATTACGACATGATGTATGTGAACGATGAATCATATCGGGCTGAGGTGGATAAAGTAGTTTCGCTTGTGGAGCAGTATAAAGAATCAAAAGGCAATATGCTCCTTGACATAGCTTGCGGGACAGGCGCTCAAGCGGCGTATTTGCAAAATTATTTTACAGTAACAGGCATTGATATAAGCGATGAAATGTTGGAAGTTGCCAAAAATAAAACCAAAGATGCAATCTTTATTAATGCCGATATGTGTGATTTTAATTTAAACAACCAGTATGATGTTATCGTGAACCTTTACGGTTCTATTGGTCATGCTGAATCATTAGAACATATGCAAATGGCTATGGAATGCGTGTTCAAGCATCTGAAGCAAGGCGGCATTTTTATTTTAACACCTTGGAGTACAAAAGAAAGCTTCAATGAATCGTTGGTGGGCAGAACTAAAACTTTTGAATTGTCGGGGTTTTGTAGGATGGAAACGGTCAGGCGTGTTTCTGTCGATAAAATAAAAGTCGATTTTCATCATTTGATTTCAGACAATCTTGAAGTCACATATTATAAACACGAAAGCTTCGTAACTCTTTTTAGCGAAAGCGAATACGAAAGCAGTATTCAAAAAGCAGGCTTGAAGATAATAAAACGCTTGCAGCCGGATGAGTTTAGAATGGGGGCTTTTGTCTGCACAGTATAAGTATTTTTGGGTAACATAAAAAAATTTACACTATCGATTGAGAGTAAAAATAATGTCAGGAGCTTTTGTATGAGTTCGCAAAAATCATCAAAAACTAAAAATAAAGGCTTAAAGGTAAGTTCTTATTTCCGCACGCGTGTTGCTGCTATCATTATGACCTTAGTGGTCATGGCAGGGCAAACGTGGATAGCCTATGCGATACATTTTGATTTTGTTTGGCTGTTACCGCTCATTTCAGGGGCAATGCTGATCTCTTCCATACTTGTCTATTCGGGAAGCCATACTAAGCCTTCAAGATCAGCGCGCGCGCTGTCGATTTCTGTTGTTGTTCTTTTGCCATTGATTAATCTGGTTTGCATGGGATGGTTTATCTATGACATGCTTAATCCGGCCACCATCACGCTCTCGCATGAATTACTGTTAGCAGGCTTTGCCTTGTGGATCGTAAATATCGGCGTCTTTGCCCTGGCTTATTGGGAGCTTGATACAGGCGGGCCCGAGATTCGCACATTGGGTTTGCCAACAGTATTCCGCAATAAAAACTATCCGGATTTTGTGTTCCCGCAGCAAACTTCAGATGATACGCAGCTCGTACCTAAGGATTGGACACCGGGATTTGTTGACTATCTTTATCTGTCAATTACAACGGCGACTTCATTCTCCCCCGCTGGGGTGAGTCCGTATACTCATATGGCAAAAATTATGGCAGGCGCGGAGGCTTTGGTCAGCTTATTTATTCTTGGCCTAATTGTCACCCGTGCGATGTCGTTGTGACGAAAAAATAAATCCCGAAACAAGAGGCATTATATGAATCTAAAACTTCAAAGCATTCTGCAAAAAGTGCAGAAACCCGCGCGGTATTCCGGCGGGGAGTATAAGCAAATAGTCAAAGAGAAAAGCGCGGGGCTTTTGCGTGTGGCGTATTGTTTCCCCGACACGTATGAGATCGGCATGTCAAATCTGGGGTTGCGAATCATGTACGGCCTCTTGAACGAGCGCGATGATGTGTGGTGTGAGCGAGTTTTCGCACCGTGGGGCGATATGGCGGACTTAATGCGTGAAAACGCAATCCCCCTATACGGACTCGAAAGCGGCGACCCGATACGGGCCTTCGACATCGTCTCATTCTCGCTGGGGACTGAGCTGTCCTACACCAGCGTCCTGAACATGCTGGATTTAGGCGGAATACCGGTAAAGGCAAAGGACAGAACCTCCAACGCGCCGCTGATAATCGCCGGCGGGATGTGCGCGTTTAATCCGGAACCATTGGCGGATTTTATTGACCTGTTCGTTATAGGCGAGGGTGAGGAAGTAATCGGCGAGATAGTTGAGGCGTATAAACTCGCGAAAACTCAAGGCATAGACAAGCCTGAGTTTCTCAAATCCGCGAGCGCAATCGGCGGCGTTTATGTGCCGTCGCTTTACGACATTGCGTATAATGACGACGGTACAGTGGAAAAAATCATGCCGCGTGAGGGCGCCCCGCTCCCCATCGAAAAACGGTTTGTCGCGGATTTTGATGCTTCGTACTTCCCGACTGACACGATAATTCCGTCAACCGGGATTGTGCATGACAGAGTTGTGCTGGAGCTTTTTCGCGGATGCGTGCGCGGGTGCAGATTCTGTCAGGCGGGGCACATCACCCGCCCGGTACGCGCAAGATCGCCGGAGACGCTGACCCGGCAAGCTATCGAGTCAATCCAAAACTCCGGATACGACGAGATAACGTTGTCGTCGCTGAGTACAAGCGATTACGGTGAGCTTTTCCCATTATGCGACCAGCTTCTAAGCTGGTGCGAGTCCCGGAAAGTAAGCTTATCCTTGCCGTCATTGCGTGCTGACAATTTCAGCGTGGAACTGATGGAACGCGTACAAAAAGTCCGCAAATCCGGACTGACTTTCGCACCGGAAGCCGGTAGTCAGCGTCTGCGCGACGTGATAAACAAAAACGTGACCGAGGAAGATTTACTGAACACTTGCGCTATAGCTTTTGCCGGGGGCTGGAACGGCGTGAAGCTGTATTTCATGCTCGGTCTTCCGACCGAGACGGACGAGGATGTCCTGGCAATAGCTGAGCTTTCACGCGCGGTGCTGGATACTTGGAAGCGTACGGCGAAGAATAAGAACCGAGGCGTACGCATAACGGTCAGTACGTCGTGCTTTGTCCCGAAGCCTCACACACCATTCCAATGGGAATCACAGGTGACTATGGCGGAATATCAGCGCAGAGTGGAGCTTTTGCGCGATGCGCTGATATCCGCAAAAGCAATCACCTACAACTGGCACACGCCGGAGATGGGTTTTGTTGAAGCGGCATTAGCCCGTGGCAACAGACGCGTCGGCGCCGTTATAGAATCCGCTTGGAAGAGCGGCGCGTATCTTGACACTTGGAGCGAATATTTTTCACTGGAGCGCTGGCTTGCGGTTTTTGAACAGTGCGGGCTTAATCCGGAGTTCTACGCAACGCGCGAACGCAGTTCAGAGGAGATTCTGCCGTGGAGCGTTGTGTCATCCGGGGTTAGTGAAGATCATTTCCGCCGTGAGCGCGAGAGATCTAAAGAGGGGCAAATCACGCCGGATTGCCGCGAGCAATGTTCCGCCTGCGGCGTCTCCAAACTTGCGGCAGGAGGTATGTGCCATGGGCAAAAATAAACTCCGATTACGATTTTGCAAGACGGGAAACGCAAAATATATCTCACACCTGGATTTAATGGCGACGATGCAACGCGGTTTATTACGCGCCGGGGTAAATCTTCGATACACGGAGGGGTTTAATCCGCACCCTATTATGTCAATTGCACTGCCTCTTTCTGTCGGGTGCGAAAGCGTGTGCGAGCTGATGGATATTGACCCGGCGGATCCTCTGCCCGGCAATTTAAACGACTTCTTTCCGGAGGGAATCGCTGTAACCGATTCGTACATCTCGGAGCAAAAATTTGCCAATATAGTATGGCTGGGAATTCGCGGCAGCTTAATGTTCGGCGGAGATATCGCTGAATTAAGAGAGCGGTTCACACAAGAGAGCATTATCATACAAAAAAAGACCAAGCGTGGCGTGAATGATATAGATATTATCCCTTTTATCCGGGATGTTGAGTTTCACGAGGGTGACATGGTAACGATGACGGCCAAAATCTCGGCACAGAACCCGACCCTCAGCTCGGAAAATTTAATGCAGGCGCTGGATGGCGATTTAAAGCCGGATTTCACGGCATTCTGCCGGGAAGAGGTATACGACGCGGAGATGAATATATTTAGATAAGAATCTAAGTACGCGGGAGGGTGGAATTTATGGCAAAATCAGCTGTAAACAGAATAGGCATTTTAACCTCAGGCGGTGACGCGCCGGGGATGAACGCGGCTATACGCGCCGCCGTGCGGACAGCAAGCGGCCTCGGCATCGAATGCGTCGGCATCCTGCGCGGGTACAACGGCCTGATGACCGGCGATTTTGTGAAGCTCGGTGAAGAAGAAGTAAAAGGCATTACTGGCAGGGGCGGGACAATGCTGTACACGGCACGTTCGCAGGAGTTTATGACTGATGAGGGGTTTCAACGCGCCGTGGATACCTGCAAATTCATGGGGATTGACGGTTTGATTACGATAGGCGGAGACGGGACGTTTCAGGGTGCGTTGAAGTTGGCGGAAGCGGGAGTCAAAGTCGTCGGCATTCCGTGTACTATTGATAATGACATCGGTTGTACATCGTATACGATTGGATTCGACACCGCGTGCAACACCGCGATTGAGGCGGTCGATAAACTAAGCGACACAATGCAGTCGCATGAACGCTGCTCGGTAGTCGAAGTTATGGGTCGCAGGTCGGGGCATCTGGCTTTAAGCGTGGGAATCGCCACCGGCGCGACGATTACGATGATGCCGGAGTTCCCCACGGACTTTGAAAAGGACGTTGTCAACCGTATCCGTTCCGCCCGGATTGCCGGGCGCACTCATTTCACGGTAATCGTCGCCGAGGGTATTGAGCCAGTACACGACATCGCCAAAAGGATAAACGAAGCGACAGGAATTGAGACACGGGTCACGACAATCGGCCATATCCAGCGCGGCGGCGCACCGCTTGTGCGGGACAGGGTTACGGCATCACTGATGGGCAACAGGGCCATCATGCTTCTGGCAGCGGGTGAAGGCGGCAGTGTTGTCGTGATGGACGGGGATCAATGCACCGATCTTGATATAAAAGAAGCGCTGAGCATGACAAAAGCGCTTGATCCCGATGCGTATCACCTACTGTCAGCGCTGACCGCGGGTGATGTGTAGGGGCGATTATTAATCGCCCCTCATGCCTGCGAAATCGCGATTAAATTTTGCGGGCGACCGAGGACGGTCGCCCCTACAGGATTAATATTTTTTTCCGGAGGAAACACAAAATGGCTGGACATTCAAAATGGAATAACATTAAAAGAGCCAAAGGCGCACAGGACGAAAAGAGAGGTAAGATTTTCACAAAAATCGCGCGTGAAATAATCGTGGCGGTCAAAGAGGGTGGAAGCGGCGACCCCGCGAATAACTCGCGATTGGCAGCAGCTGTCGCAAAAGCTAAGGCCGCGAATATGCCTGGTGATAATATTAAAAGGACGATCGAAAAAGCCATGGGTGCCAGCGGCGAGGACAATTATGAGCGCGTTACCTACGAAGGCTACGGCCCGCGTGGCGTCGCGGTGATTGTCGAGGCGATGACCGATAACAGGAACAGGATCGCATCCGAAATGCGGCATCACTTCGATAAATACGGCGGCAACATGGGCGAACCCGGCTGCGTCTCATGGTCATTTACGCATAAAGGCGTCATTATTATTGACAACGAGGATGGAAGTCTCGGCGAAGATCAGGTTATCACCGACGCGCTTGAAGCCGGTGCAGAAGATATTGTGACTTCGCAGGGGTTCTTCGAGATATACACACTGCCGGAAGACTTCCAAACTGTCAATGACACGCTTGAGAGTCAAGGCTACAAGTTCTTATCGGCGGAAGCGGAGATGGTTCCGTCGAATTACATAAAGCTCACAGACCCAGCAGATATCAAAAACATGGAAAAAATGTTGGAGCTAATGGAAGACAACGACGATGTGCAGAACGTCTGGCATAATTATGAGGGTTAGCGTGGAAAACTTGTATTATAGAAGGAGGGTATATGTCACACCGTAAATTACTTAATGTGTTGAGCATATTCAATGCAACGGTGAACACATTGTACTTGGTCAGGTTTTTTGGGGTGCTTCCGCCTGAAGCAGTCGTATATGGATATGTGCCATGGTTTATGTCGTTCGCATTACCCAACGTGGTTTTTACCTTCTTATCATGGTTTCTGGTGTATTCATTGTTAAAAAAATCTGACAAATTAGCCGTGTTATCGGGGTTGCTAAATGCGGGGGGCTTGATATTCCACGCATTAATCGGCTTAATGTTTGGTTTTTATTCAGGCTCTTTTGAAGCGTTGACGACATTTAACGCAATATTTGAAATCGTAGTTTATGCATACGGTTTATCTCTTGCCACATTTTACATCACACAATTTTGGAAGGCTATTGCAAAATATATCAAATAGAAAAGCAAAAATGGCTGAAATTGCCCGAGCAGTATTTGACCGCAACAAACAAGCATTAGTTGGCACCTACACAAACGCCGCCAATGTCAGAATACCGATATTGTCGCGATAAATCCTACCGAACTGCGAAATTGGCAGCGGATTCACACCCAGGCCACATTCTATCGTGTATCCCGGCCTGTTGTATTCTTTGATGAACCAGTCCTTATACCCCGCGTTGTCGGATAGATACGGTGTCTGCACATGCAGATATCCGCTGACCCTTGTAAACAGCTTTGCAATTTCCTCCGACTGCGGCGGCAGGAAGTCACGGTAGCGCCAGTATATCACCTCGCCCTGTGTGTGATATGACAACGTCAGCCGGAAGTCATGCGCACGGGTGAACTCCGCCATTGCAATACTCTCCGGCTCTGACAGTGGGTGTTCGCCGACATAATCGCGCGGGCCGGGTTTTGTAAATCCTTGGGCGAATTTGATTTCCTTCGCCAAATCCCATGTGGCGGGATATTGCAGATTTAGGTCAACGCCCCTAGCGTTGGCTTTCCATCCGCCCGGAAACGGCAGGCGGAGATAATTCATTGTTTTTAACGCTTCATAGACATCGCTACCCGGCGCGTATGCACCCGTTACAAGGTCAACACCATCGGGATTCACCATCGGCACTATGTATATCGTCGATTTCTCGTACATATCCGCATAAACTGGCCGCAGCATCGGAAGATCCAACCCCGCATATATCGCGGCGTATTCTTCAATGAACCGCATCACTACAGGCGTTGTAATCCACTCGTTAGCGTGGTGAGAAGCGTTGTACATCACCTGATTTTGCCCCTTGCCTATCGCAAGTGCGTGGATTGGTTTGCCCAAGACACTGCTGCCTATGACGTTGGTTTCTATAAACGGATACCGTGCGCGTAACCCCTCGACACAGAACGTCAGCAGATTGTATGTAAAGCTTATGTTCGTCGGCACCACGTCGAAATCAAGCGGGATGACGATTTGCTCACCTATAGGTAGATTGGTGGCGCCCAATCCCGGGTTCGCCGTGGTTATTGCGCCGATGGTTGTGTTATTTTGCCGCGCCAAATCGGAAATCGTGTCACCCGGGGCTATCGTGCGGCGAATATAACCCGTAAGATACGGATGCAGTGCCGCCCATGTAACAGGCCCCACAAGCCCGTCTGTCGTGAGCCTGTTGGCGTTTTGGAAATCCAGAGTTCCCCGCCGCGTCACCGGACCGAATATGCCGTCGATAACTCCCCAAAAGTGCCTCGCACGTGTCAGGGCTGTCTGTAACAGCTCCACATCCGGGCCGCGGGACCCGAGTCTTAATAGTTCCATTGTATTGTTGCCCCCTTTGCAATGTATGCATCCAGTATATGCCGGAGCAGCTTGTTTTTCGCAAAAAATATTGTTAGAATTAAGCAGTCGCAGCTCTACTTGTTTTAGGCAACTGCTTGGTGTATAATGTCGATGATTTAGAAGGGATATTTTATGGACTTTAATGAATATCAAAAGTTAGCATTGAGAACAGCAAGCGAAACTTCAAGACAAAATTTAATTTTAGATGGTGTCATGGGCTTATGTGGTGAAGCCGGAGAATGTATTGACATCGTAAAAAAGCATATGTTTTTAGGACATGAGCTAAATAAACAAAAATTAATTGATGAGGCATCTGATTGTCTTTGGTATTTAGCGGCAATAGCGTCCGGACTAGACATTACACTGGAAGAAATCGCAAATCATAATGTGGAAAAATTGAAAAAACGTTATCCGGATGGATTTGATTTTGATAAAAGCATAAGTCGTTCCGAATAATATAAGCAATGTATTTAAAAGTGCTTGCGGATTATTTTAAGAAAAGAGAGTGATTCAATGAGAAAAATAGATAAATTTATATGCGTCTTGAGCGGCCTCGGGCTTGTCTTATCTTTAATTGCGCTTGTTTTGCTGGTCATCGGCAGCGATCCGTTTATCCCAGAGATATCACTACAAGCGGTAATATCTCATCCGCTTGTGTGGGTAGTTGTTTCGGGAGTTATATTTTTATCCACAATTTTAGCTAAGAGCAACGGCGCAAAAAAATGACGAAGAAAGAGCGGGTGCCTCATGTTGAAGCATCCGCTTTTCCTTTAAAACATCGTCAGTTGACTTTCCTCATACCCCATCTTGTACGCTCTCGTGATAGCTCTCATGTCATAAAGCAGCCCCAGTTCATTGCATTTCGCGGCAAAAACCTCAAAAAGCTTGCTCATTTTCGGGCTTGTACAGTTGTATCTGTCACCGTATTTTTTGATATACTGCTGCTTCAAGCCGGGGAAGTATTCGTCAAGCTTTTCATAGTAATACTCCCTGTTTCCCGCTCTTAGTGTCATGCCAAATGCCGGATAGACAAATTTAGCCCCAGCGTTTTGGGCTTGGGTCAGAATCTTCAGAACGTTTTCTTCCGTGTCGTTTATATACGGCAGAAGCGGCATCATCAGTACGCCGCAGTATATGTCGTTTTTCACAAGCGCTTCTAAAGCCGCAAACCGCTCTGTTGTGGTGGACGCATACGGCTCAATCTTTCCGGCCAAATCATCTTCCGCCGTTGTTATTGTGAGCTTTGCAAGAACCGGTGAATGCCTTTTTATGTCCCGCAAAATATCTATATCCCGCATCACCAGCGCGGATTTTGTGCAGATATCGACCCCGAATTCATAGGCGTTTATAAGCTCAAGCGAATTTCGCGTCAGCTTAACCTCTCGCTCTTGCGGATTATACGGGTCGCTCATCGCGCCGGTTGAGATCACGCCGGACTTCACTTTTCTGCGCAAATCGTTCCTTATAATCTCAAGGGCGTTTTCTTTTGCTTTCACAGTGTCGAAGTCCGTGTTTCTATAGCAATCACTTCTACTGTCGCAATATATACAGCCGTGAGAGCATCCTCGGTAAATATTCATATTGTATTCAGCGCCGAACCAATATGAAGGCTTCTTCACCCTGGTGATGATAGTTTTCGCCGGAATAGTTTGCATAATCAGCTCATTCTCCATGTGTGTCTCTCAGATAATATCGCGTAAAGCGCACCTGAAAACTCATCCCGCCGTCGGGCAACTGTTCCGCCGTGACTTTTCCGTTAAGTCCACGCACTGTATCCCATACAATCGAAAGACCGAGCCCACTACCGCCCGCCTCGCGGGATCTTGCTTTATCCACGCGATAGAATCTGTCGAAAATATGCGGTAAGTCCTCTTCCGGGACGCCAACTCCGGTGTCAGTGACAGTCAGGACGACGGCACTTCCCTCTTCGTATAATCTGACTGAGACATTCCCGTCCGGTTTGTTGTATTTTATCGCGTTTTCGACAAGATTAAACACCACCTGATAGACAGAATCCTCAGTGGCAAAGACACATAAATCTTCGTGCAGATCAGGTGTGAGGCTGATTCCATAACTTTGCGCCAATGGCCGCAACATCCTCAGCGTGGTTATGACCACTTCGCGCACGTCCACGCTTCGGTTCTCGTCCGGCAAATCGCTGTCGAGTCTTGTCAGCGTCATCAGCTTTTCAGTCGTCCGCGCCAGGCGTACGGCTTCCATGCCTATATCGCTTACAAATTCCTGCACGGTTTCGCTCTCCATATCCGCGCTTTGCAAAATACTGTCACTGAGAAGCCTGATTGACGCGAGCGGGGTCTTCAGTTCATGCGACGCGTCGGCGACAAACCGCCGCCTGATTTCATCCGTTTCACGCAGTCTGTCGGTCAGGCTGTTGAACTCATCGCCAAGCAGGGCAAGCTCATCGTACCCGCTTAAATTTATGCGGTAATTGTACTCCCCCTCACGCACAGATTTGATTGCATTCAAGACACTTGTAATACGGCGCATTACAGACCAGATGAGAACCGCCACCATAACCACTGAAAAAACAATGATTATTACTGATATAGTTTGCAGCGTACTCTGCATCTCCAGTAAGACTTCTCCCTGATCGGGGTCTTCATTATGCACGTACACCGCACCTATGATATTTCCCCGTCTGATAACGGGCGTAAACGCGCCGCTGGAAAAAGACCCGCCGCGAAATGTTGAATGAAACACGTCATTGCCGCCAAGGGCAACCTGTATCCTTTCAGCGAACAAGTTGCCATCCTCAAAAAATATATCAGCGGGGTACAGCACATTCCCCGCGTCGTCTGTAATTACAAAATACGCGATACCCGTTGCGTCCAAATTCTCCGCAACTCCCTGCACAGTCTCAGCCGTAAGCATGTATAGCTCTTCCAAATTCTGCGCTATTGTCAGCGCCTGATTCTCGACGACCATCTGTTTAGAGTCAAAGATCAGGTCACGGGATTCTGTAAGAAAATAAGTGTTCATCAATATAAGCACAACGGCGATGACGGCAAAGTAGGTCAGCGCGAACTTCGTCCTGATGCTGCTGAAGAACCGCAACGGTCTTATACTATCCCTTGATATAGTATCCAACCCCCCATTTTGTCATTATGTATTCCGGCTCTGCCGGATTCTTTTCCAGCTTCTCACGCAGACGGCGGATATGTACATCAACAGTTCTTATATCGCCGTAATATTCGTATCCCCACACGGTGTTAAGCAGGTTTTCCCGAGAAAAAACCCGACCCGGATTTTTGGCCAAAAGTTCAAAAACATCAAACTCTTTAACGGTCAAGTCAACCGCATCACCATTTTTCTTCGCTACGCGTTTTTCTGAATCAATGGTGATATGCCCGACCGTCAAAACAGTCGCGGTAACGCTACTGACAAGGGCGGACCGCCGCATGAGCGCACGAACCCTGGCTTTCAGTTCAACAATATTAAACGGCTTTGTGATATAGTCGTCCGCGCCGTACTCAAAGCCGATTATCTTATCCGTGTCCTCCCCGCGTGCAGTCAGGATGATAATCGGTACAGTCGAAAACTCGCGTATGCGCATACACGCGGCCAGCCCGTCAAGCTCCGGCATCATCACATCAAGGATAATCAAGTCATAGTTGCCGGATCTCGCAAGCTCGACAGCCTCAAGCCCGTCATATCCCGCATCTACCTGATATCCCTCGTTTTCGAGGTTGAACTTTATGCCCTTTACAATCAATTTTTCATCATCAACGACGAGAATTTTCATCTGCTCTCCTAATCTGCTCCAACGGTAATTCTGTCACGTATATCCCCAAATCTTCCGGGGCCTATTCCGCTGACGTTCATTATGTCTTCGATTCTGTTGAATGGACCGTATCTCTCCCTGTGGTCAACTATCCTCCCGGCCAGGGCCGGGCCGATTCCGTGCAAATCCGTAAGCTCCGTACGGGATGCTGTATTGATGTTTATTATCCTATGATCGCCGCCCCGCGGCGCGCCGATAGTTTCCCCTACTTCCTCTTCCGGCTCATCCCCGTCCGGCAATTCATCCTGAAGCTCGTCCTCATATTGCGGGAGTTCAATTTCTTCCGGCGCTGGTTCTTGTATTTGCGTATCCGTCCCCGTTGGGTATGCGGGCACTTCTTGGGAGTTTGTAGCGGATGTCTCCGCAATTGATATATCAGTGGGCAAATACGCCGACTGCGCCACGGCGGCCCGGCGTTCTTCCGGGTAAACGGTCACGATATTTACAGAGCCTCTTCGGCCTATGAAGTAACCGCCTGTAAAAAAGACAAACGCAATGGTCAGTGCGACAATCACGGTTTCAGCTTTTTTTAGTTTCATCCCACAACCCCCCGTTTATAGTATATTATGTTATATATTGCTTTTTACTAGTAAAGTCTGATATACTTACTATTGTACCACATAGGTCTGGAGATTTGTATGAAAATTACGAAAAAAACAGTAATATTTTTTATATTTGCGGCGCTGTTGCTTTCAATGTATTCCCCAGTGTCCGCTGCTACGCTGGGCGAACCTGTCGCCGCAAGCGCAGCGATTATGGTAGAGGTAGAGTCAGGCGAGATTCTTTATGAATCAAACATCCGCCAGCACCACCCGGCCGACGGGTTCGGCAGAGTTATGACGCTGTTCTTGGCTGTCTATACAATAGAGACCGGCTACGCCGACCCCAGCGAGCTTATCACCATGACCGAAACCGCCTGGGAACACACACCTCAAAGAGCGCGGACACAGAACATATCACCCGGCGAAGAGATGACGCTTTTAGACCTCATGTACAGCGCTTTCGTCTCCGGCGCGGGTGAGGCATGTAACATGATAGCCGAACATATTGCCGGCAGTGTCGGTGAATTTGTCAGAATGATGAACGAGCGCGCGCGTGAACTCGGCGCAATGGATTCAATCTTCACAAATACCCACGGATTACACGACCCGGGTCAGTTTACAACGGCGTTTGACATGTATATTATCCTACGTGAGGCAATGAGCTTCCCGCTTTTCGCCGAGATAGCCGGGACGCATATTCACACCATCGGCGAGACAAATCGTTCAGACTCCCGCAGGCTCTCCAGCTCTAACCCCATGCTGAACGTTAACAGCCCGTATTATTTCAGATACTGCCTCGCGGGAATGTCTGTCTCCAGCTATGAGGGGGGGTACTCTTTCATCGCGCTCGCCGAACGGGAAGGACTTACGCTTATATCCATCGTGCTTGGCTCTGACGCTGTTATACGTGCGGATCAATCCGTTCTTCTGCGTAACATCTCAGAGGCTCAGCGGCTGTTTGACTGGGGATTTTCTGAGTTCTCATGGCGGGCGATACTTGCATCCACCGATCTTGTCGGCCGTGCCGCTGTCTCCCACGGCGCGGGGGCGGATTACGTTATTCTGCGCCCGGAGGTCACGGTTACCAAACTTCTCTCCAACAGCGTTTCATCCGATGAGTTTGTCAGAACTATCACTATTTTTTCCCACGAGTACGGTGAGCAGCTGTACGCGCCTATTTACGCAGGCCAGGTGCTGGGCCAAATAAACCTGTCCAGAAATGGCATGGATTACGGCACTGTCAGGCTGCTCGCGAACACGGGTATTGAACTGCATCGTTTTGAATTCTTCAGAATGCAGATCACGTCCATTTTTGCAAGCAGTATAACACGCGGTATTATAGTCGCGCTGGCGCTTTTGCTAATCGCCTACGCGGCGCTTGTTATCAGGTACAACCGAATACGCCGCGCAAGACTTCGCAAAATCGCCGAGACAAAAAGACAGCTGATCGAAGATCGCAGAGAGGCCGAAATGCGCGAAACGTACCAACAGAAAAGGCCTCCACAGAGGGATAATAGGGATCAAACCACACGGTTTTGACTGCGTAGGGGCAATGCGCTCGGCGCGCTGCGACACCACATCGATAATCCAACCCGCGGGGCGTAGGGGACGCCGCCCCCTGCAGGGACGAAAGATACGGACGCGCAACGCGCGCCCTTACAGTACCATTGATTACTCACTCCACAACGCGCGGGCTTGTTTTCCATTCTTGGGAGCCTACGCGTTGTTTTTCATCCGGGTAGGTCAGCGCGTAAAAATCAGTGGCGGCGGCCTCTTTGTAAAACAATTTCCGGGCGTGTAAAGACAGTTCGTGGGCGGCCGCCGGTTTTGTTATTATCGGCAGTGATGTCCGTTCCCTTATGTCGCGCAGAAGTTCTCTGCCAACGCTGTTCATCGCAAGCACCCTTAAATACGGCGGCGGCTGGGCCGAATCTTCGGCTGTTATCCCAAGACAGGCACAGAGCAGCATTCTCCGTAGACGTGACATTGCGTACCGCTTTGTCTTTATCTTCTCCAGTATCAAATCAACTGTCGGCTCAGTCACGGCGTATTTGAAAAATCTGCGATCCAGCCCTTCTGCGGCCCCGGGCAGCTTTGCAAAGCCATCCTCACTCGTAGCACGCAATCGGGAAAGTATTGCGAGTTCGGCTGATTCAATGAAGACGGGCGCGCTTCCTTTCCGCATTTCTTCCAGGTATACCGAGGCTGCCTCGTCCGGCATGTGCAGCCACGGACTCTCACCGAGGAAAAGCATCTTCCTCAACGCCGACCCGGAGACTCCCGTCGCGCTGTCATGCGCATCTCCTACACGCTTTATTGTAAACGGCGTGATTGTTGAGTCTAGCTCATAGATCGCTTTTATATACTCGATCCCCAGAAGATTGTTCGGCGTCAGAAAAATCTCCGCTTTCGATCCCAGAACAGCCTCAGCAGCTTTTTGCCGTGCCTGGGCGTATGGCAGTCCTTTATTCAGCCAGTCTTTTGTCAGTGTATCCGCCTTATCCAGCACTATAGCGCCGGCGGCTTCTTTAAGCGCATCAACATCTCCAGATTCGCTGCCGAATGAAATATAGTCGCAAATTCCCAGCTGATTCAACAGGTATACACCGGCTTTTGCAAACCCCTCAGCCGAGGACAATACATATGGGGTCGGCAATTCCAGAATCAAGTCCGCCCCGGAGCTCACCGCTGCCTCCGCCCTGGCATGTTTTGAGAACACCGCAAAGTCTCCGCGCTGTACAAAATTCCCGCTCATAACACAGACGATTGCACAATCCAGCCTCTGCCTGGTTTCCTCGATATGCTTCACATGTCCCAAGTGTATAGGGTTGTATTCACAGATTATACCGGCTGTCGCCACGCGTATCACCCCGTGTTCATAATTTATTTTAATGTTGTATTGCAAAAAATGTTGATATTTTGCAGACCATGTATTAGAATGTATGAATTATATGGATATAATCTATTTTAATTTAAGATTCTTATTTTTTCAAGGGGGTATGACAAATGAATGTATTAGTTATAAACGCCGGAAGCTCATCGCTAAAATACCAGTTGTTTGATATGGAGACGGAAGAAGTGCTGGCAAAAGGCAACTGCGACCGCATCGGCACCAGCGGTTTTATGAAGCACAAGCCGCTCTCTAACAACAAGCCTGTATTTGAAAGCGAGATTGACCTGCCCTCGCATAAAGAGGCAATAGCCGCCGTTATCGAAAAGCTCACATGTGATGAGTACGGAGTGATTGCCAGCCTTGCGGAAATCAACGCTGTCGGTCACCGCGTTGTGAACGGCGGAAGCAAACTCACTGAAGGTGTGCTGATTGACCAAGCTGTTATTGATGCGATTGAAAAATGTATACCTTTGGCGCCTAATCATAATCCGGCAAATTTGACAGGTATTGACGCCTGCCGGACAGCTATGCCCGGCGTCCCTAATGTGGCCGTGTTCGACACCGGGTTTCATAGCACTATCCCCGATTACGCATATACGTACGCAATCCCGTATAAATATCTTGAGGAAAATGACATCCGCCGCTACGGCTTCCACGGAACCTCACACAGCTTTGTGGCGAAAAAAGCAGCCGAGCTTCTGCAAAAACCTGATGCTAAGGGTACGAAAATCATCACCTGCCACTTCGGCAACGGCGTTTCCTTGGCTGCGATTAAAGACGGTGAAAGCATTGACACTACAATGGGCCTGACTCCTCTTGAAGGTATGCCGATGGGCACACGCTCCGGAAGTGTTGACCCCGCGCTGTTCAGTGTTCTTGCCGAACAAGATGGCCTGTCTGTTAAAGAAACCTTGGATATGCTTAATAACGAGTCCGGTGTTTTGGGCGTTTCCGGCCTCTCCAACGATTTCCGAGATGTTGAGGCCAAGGCTGGGTTTGACATCAACACCGGCGACAGGGATGAGAGCGTGGAAATTGATAAGCGCTCGAAACTCGCTTTGGATATCTTCTGCTATCAGGCCGCGAAATACATCGGCTCATACATCGCCGTGATGGGCGGGGTTGATGCAATTGTTTTCACCGCCGGAGTCGGTGAGAACTCGCCATATACACGCCGGGGCGTATGTAGTTTTTTAAACGGCATCGGCATTTGCATTGACGAAGAAGCAAACAAGTTCAGGGGCAGAGATTATATAACCGATATAACCGGTGAAGACTCCATCGCGAAAGTTTTTGTCATCCCGACTGATGAAGAACTCGTTATCGCCCGGGACACGAAAAAGCTTGTAAGCGGATAATATAAAAAACTGTTGACAATACCCTACACGAATGATAAACTGTCATGGCCGCTTTGAATGGGTTATGTAAGTGAAAGATTCTTTCCGCCCCCGATAGCGAGACTCTGACAAATAAGAGGTGAACAACACATATGACACAGGCAATTATACAAACCGGCGGAAAACAGTACAAGGTCAAAGAGGGCGACGTTATTTTTATCGAAAAACTCCCCGCGCAGGATGGGGAAACGGTCACTTTTGATAATGTCCTGGCTGTTTTAGGCGACGGAGGCCCTAAATTCGGCGCTCCGACAATAAAGGGAGCCAAGGTTTCCGCAAGCGTTGTGAAAAACGGGAAATCAAAGAAGATCATCGTCTACAAAATGCGCCCGAAAAAAGGTTATCGTAAAAAGCAGGGACATAGACAGCCTTATACAAAAGTTCAGATTGATAAAATCACCGTGTAGCAAATATAGCCGCACGGAGTTGGAGGTGTAAAAGCATGGCACATAAAAAAGGTGTGGGTTCAACCAAGAACGGCCGCGACAGTAAATCCAAGCGCCTCGGCCCTAAACGCGCCGACGGGCAATTTGTTCTGGCCGGCAATATACTTGTCCGCCAGCGCGGTACGAAAATTCACCCCGGCAATAATGTCGGCAAAGGCAGTGACGATACGCTGTTCGCCCTGATAAGCGGCAAGGTGCGTTTCGAGCCGATGGGCCGCAATCGCAAATGCGTCTCTGTTTATGAGGAGATTGCGCAATAACCCTGATCAAACGACAACAACCACGCGGGAGAAATTCCCCCGCGTGGTTGTTTTTTGTTCCCGTTTCTGCGTTATTCCGCGAAGTCCGATTCGATAAGCTCACATAAGGTGTCTACTGCTTCAACTTCGTCAGAACCTTCTGCGACGATTTTGATTGTCGCGCCCTGGGCGACGCCCAACGACAAAACCCCCAGAAGACTTTTAGCATTGACCCTTCTCTCATCTTTTTCAATCCAGATACTGCTTTTAAATTCATTCGCTTTTTGAATAAGGAATGTGGCCGGTCTTGCGTGCAGACCCACCTGCTTCATAATTGTAGCGTTTTTTTCGTACATTGGCGTTTCCTCCTTCTTCGGACATCCGGATTTTTATGCCACTTACATTTTACCAAGAGCAGCCAAAAACGTCAAGAAAGTTTTGTTTAAAAATAACATTAATTATAGGCAGTGTTTCGTTTAATTTGACAGTAATGTGGGCGCATTACAACTCAACAATAGTCACCCCATCTTCACCCTCGCCGTATCTGCCCAGGCGGAACCCCTTGATTTTCGGTTCCCGTTTCAACGATTGATGTACAGCGGTTCGCAGCGCGCCCGTTCCTTTGCCGTGTATTACCGTCACCGAGTTCAGCTTTGCCAGGCGGGCATTGTCAATAAATCTCTCTAAAATAGGGATCGCCTCATCTGTCATCATGCCCCGCAGATCCAGTTCCGGCTTTGCTTCAAGACTGCGCAGCTGCGCTTCTGATTTTTTCAGATATTTCTTCACCTCTGCGGGCATCTCCTGCTCTATCAGCGTTACCTCGTTTTCTTTCGCTGTTATCTTCATTATTCCGGCTTGAAGTGATAGCACCCCGTCAGGGCTTATCGAAATTACGTCCGCTTGCGTGCCTAAACCTTTTAGTTTCACTCTATCGCCCGCCGCAATCGGGCGGCTGGATAGAATATCCTCCTCGGCGGATTCTTCCCCGAAAGCACCCTCGGCTTCGTTCAATCTGCGGAACAGCGCTGCCTTTTCTTCGTTCAGCTTTTGCCATCCGGATTCTTTTGCCGCAAGTTTGCGCATGTCTTGCAGTTCCTCCATCGTCGATTCCGCTGTTTTGCGGGCAGCGTCTATGATCTGCGCCGCTTCTCGCTTTGCTATTACCGCGGCCTTATCACGCTCACGTTCGTGTCTCAGTCTATACTCCTCGGCGTCTTTGTGCTTCTCTTCTGCCGCGCGTAAAAGTTTGGCGGTCTCCAGCCGTTCATTTTCAAGTGTCAGCCTGGTAAATTCAAGATTTGTCAACACGTCTTCAAACGCTGTGTTTTCAGAGGCTACGCGGGTTCTGGCATCGTCGAGTATCGTTTTCGGCAATCCCAGCCGCTGCGATATCGCAAAAGCGTTTGATTTTCCCGGTATCCCGATTATCAGCCGATACGTTGGCCGCAGCGTCTCCACGTCAAATTCGCAGGACGCGTTTATCACCCCGCTTGACGTTACGGCATAGGTTTTTAGCTCCGCATAATGGGTTGTGGCCGCGATTAACGCGCCCCTTTTTCGTGCGTGTTCAATAATTGAAATTGCAAGTGCCGCACCCTCGACGGGGTCAGTCCCGGCGCCGAGTTCGTCAAACAACAGCAGTTCATTGCCTGTTATGGCTTCCAGAATACCGACTATATTTGTCATGTGCGACGAAAACGTGGATAGCGACTGTTCAATCGACTGCTCGTCCCCGATATCGGCCAAAATGCCGCCGAACACCGGGACTATGCTGCCGTCAGTCACCGGAATATGCAATCCGCACTGGGCCATGGCGCTCAACAATCCCAGCGTTTTCAATGCCACTGTCTTTCCGCCGGTATTCGGCCCTGTTATCACCAGCGTGTCAAACTCGCCGCCTAAACGCACATTGATTGGCACTGCGTCTTTGATCGGAATCAGCGGATGCCGTGCGTTCTTTAGATTGATGCACGTATCTTCGGACAACTCCGGCTCCATGCAACTCAGTTTATAGGAGAGTTTTGCCTTGGCGAATATGAGATCCAACGCCGTCAAAGTCTCAAAATCGCTGATTATGTCCTCCGCGTGTTCCGCCACATCGGCGGAGAGTTCCATTAAGATACGTTCTATCTCTTTTTTTTCTTCCGCCGCCAATTCTCGCAGTTCGTTATTGATCTGCACCGCCGCCATCGGCTCTATAAACAGCGTCGCGCCGGAAGAGGATATGTCGTGAACCAACCCCGGGACTGCCGATTTCTGCTCCGCTTTGACAGGTACCACATATCGGTCATTTTTCATCGTTATAATCGGCTCTTGCAACGCCTTGGAATACGTCGGCGACGTGATGATCTTATGCAGCGCGGCACGCACACGCTCTCCAGATAATCGAATCTTCCGCCGGATAGACGCAAGCTCCGCGCTGGCTGTATCTGCGATTTCATCCTCAGCAATTATTGCCTGCGATATCTTGCTTTCCAGCGCCTTGTTCGATATCAGGGATTTAAACAAATAATCAATCGCCGTCGGCGGATTGTCGCCTCCCCGCCCGCCGGATGCATAGGAGATAGACGACGCGGCGACGCGCAAAAGTTGGGCGATTCCCAAAAGCTCCACCGTGTTCAGCATCCCGCCGATATCGGCCCGGCGAACTGACCCTCGCACATCTCTAACTCCCGAAAACGGCGGGCTACTTTTCAGCGTCATCATATCTTTCGCCGCCGACGTCTCTTCCAGAAGACTCTGCACCGTGTGAAAATCCTCAGACGGCGCAAGCCCCCGCGCGGATTCCTTCGCCGCGTCGCTGACGGCTTCGGCGGAGAGCATGTCCAGTATCGCCGGGAGTTCCAGTATTTTTAATGATTTTTCGTATAGTGTCATATGTTCATCCTTTTATTCTGATTGCAGACTAGGCGGCCTATACATACCTTGATCGCGTATAAATCCAAACTTTTCATACAAACCATCCGCATCTTCGGTGCCAAGCACACCCATCGATGTAGCTAAAAATTCATGTTCTGTTATAAATTTTGTCAATGCTTTTCCTAGCCCTTGCCCTCTGTAATTTTCATCGACAACAACATCGCAAAGATAATACGTAGTGGCATAGTCCGTTATACAACGCGCAAATCCTACTTGTACATCATCTATATAAATTCCAAAGCACATAGAGTTGTCTATAGATTTTTGAATTGTATCTTTTGTGCGGCCTTTTGCAAAATATGTACCGGACAGCATTTCAAAAACTCTATCGCTTTGAATTAAATTTTTGTCATCACTTATCAAGTAGTCACCAAATTTCAAGGTAGCTCCAACCCTTCATTACCTTTTACCAAAATAACGATCTTCTCTCCATTTTGCAGGATTTTCGTCTATATATTGCCATATACGCTGATATTCCTCTTCGCTACGTATAATATGGTCGTGGTAAGAACGTTGCCATATTGAAAAACCGATTTGCCTTGTTATCGCGCCTTTTAATCCTTGCACCATGTTTGGAATAGATCTCCGCAGGGGCGGATGGCAATCCGCCCGTGGCTCTACTGTGTCCGCCCGTTGTGACTGCGGCTCAACGGAACGATTGCCCGTCCGCGCATTGGCGGGACGATTACTATCGTCCCCTACAATTTGAACGATTAAATGTACATGGTTCGGCATTAAAACAAATTTTTTAACGATGCACTCTTTTCTTATTTTGCCTATATTTTCTATTTCTTGTTTTACGACATGACCGTGTTCACTAAATGACAGTTGATTATTTTTTATTACGCCCAACATCTCATGCCCATCTTTTACGCATATTGTGACAAAATAATACCCCGCCCGCGAATAATCGTGATCTTTTAGCCTGATATTTCTTCTCACGGGTAATTCACTTTGCATAAAACCACCCTCACGTCACATTCCCCAAACTCTTATAATAATCCAACGTCCGAAAGCCCCTGTCAAGATGAAACAGCAAGTACCCCTCCGCCGCTCGTGTGAGTTCCTTCAGCGCAGCCTCGCCCAGCGTGAACGAGAACAGCTTCTTTGGGTCACAGCTGATGATATACCGCAGCGCCTCCAGCGCGCCGATTGTGAGTTGGGCTTCTTCCCTGCCATAATCTGCACCGCCGCAACAGCGGATTGTGCCGCCTTGGAGGTCGAGGTATGCTCGCTCAAGGTCGCGTTGCCCACACACGACACAGCTATCGGCAAGCGGGGCAAATCCTGAATCCGCAAGCAGGCGCAGCTCGAACGCCGGTTTCACGTACTCGGGCTCTTTTGCCCCACTGCTGAGGGCATAAAGCGCATTCAGGCACAGCGGCAGAATATCCGGATTTGGGCTGTCTTCATCCGCCACCGCTTCTGTGAGTTCCGCAAAGTATGACCCCAACGCCAGAAGCACTATGTCATGGCTCAATCCCTGGAACTCCTCGATACTCTGCGCCTCTGTAAGCGTCCAGCGGTCATTTTTAGAGAACAGCGTCATATGCGAAAATGACAAAAGCTGCGTCACCGCCATCAGCTTGCTATTCCGGCGGAGCGCCCCCCGCGCCGTAACGGTGAGCTTGCCCTCGCCAGACGTCAAGACCGTCAATATTTTGCTTGAGTCCTTGTACCTCGTCTCACGAAGCACAAGGCCGGTTGTGTTTATGTACATGCTATCTCTTCTCGTCCAAACGTAGCAGGACTTTATGTATCTTTTTTACCGTCACGGAAGTTATCCCGAAGAAAACAGTTAATGAAGCGCTTGTCCAAAATCGGGCGACCGCGTTTGCATAGTTATACGTGTTCCTGAGCTCCACCCCTAGAACGAACGTTACTATGGCAAAAATAATGCACACGACAACCATTTTCCTAAACCACTTGTCCAGTTTCACAAGCGCAAATTCAACATCCATCGTATTCAACCTCCAAAATGGCTTTATATAAAAGGTAGTATTCAATGCTGCCTGTTTGAGTAAACAGATTCCATATATCATTATACATGATTTTATTGTTATCAGCGGCGGATATATTTAAAGCTGGTAATTTTAATTCGTGTACCCAAAATTTTTCATAACCGTGCGGCTATCGCGCCAGTTTTCTTTTACTTTGACCCATGTCTGCAAAAAGACCTTTGTACCCATGAACCGCTCAATATCATGTCTCGAAAGCTCCCCGATTCTTTTTAGCATCATGCCTTTTTTGCCGATTATCATACCTTTATGACTCGATCTTTCGCAGTAGATCGTCGCTTCGACATCTATAATTTCATTCTCACGCTCAGAGAATTTTGTGATTTCAACGGCAGTTCCATGCGGTATCTCTTTGTCAAGGCAGATCAGCAGCTTCTCGCGTATGATTTCGGCGATTATCTGCTTTTCTGGCTGATCTGTTGTCATTCCGTCCGGGAAGAGCTGCGGACCCTCTTTCGCGTAAGATTCAAACAGCTCAACCAATTGCGGTATTCCGTCGCCTTTTTTCGCCGATATCGGCACAATCGCCTGAAAATTGAACCGCTGTGAATACCGCTCAATTATCGGTAGCGTCATATCCACTCTTACGGTGTCGATCTTATTGATTACAAGCGCGGCGGGGACCCGGGCCTGCTCTATGTGTTGAATCAGCAGCTCTTCCTGTGGGCCGATGTTGTCAATGGGTTCAACCAAAAGCGCCACCAAATCCACATCCGCGACGCTTTCGCGGACAACGCCGACCATATAGTCTCCGAGTCTGGTCTTTGCCTTGTGGAATCCGGGCGTGTCTAACAGGATTATCTGTGTGTCGTTATGTGCAAATACGCCGAAAATCCGGTTCCTCGTCGTCTGCGGTTTCGGCGTGACTATTGAGACTTTCTCGCCGATAAGCGCATTTGTAAGCGTGGATTTTCCGACATTTGGCCTGCCGGCGATTGTTATCATGGCTGTTTTTTTAATCATGTTTTTAATCCCATCTCCGTTATAATTTCCGCTTCACGCCGACGCATTTTTCGCTTTTCTTCCGCCTCGTCAACATGGTCGTACCCCAGTAAGTGCAGCACTGAATGTATAACCAAGTACGCAGTCTCGCGCTCCCGTGATTGCCTGTATTCCCGCGCCTGATGGTCCACACGCTCGGCTGAGAGCATTATGTCTCCCAGCGGCATAAGTCCCGTTTCCGGATCGATGTCTCCCGGCACAAACTCACCCGGAGCGAACTCTTGCGCTGGGAATGATAGTACATCCGTCGGCTTGTCTATTCCGCGGAATTCAAGGTTTATTCCGTGTATTCCGTCGTCGTCGGTTATCAGCACACTCACCTCACAAGGCATGTCCATACCCTCCAGACGAAGCGTTTCTCGGATACAGCGTTTTATCAGCGGAATCGAAAGCCTCACATCTGACCGGACTGATTCTGCGTGTTCAACGTAAATCGTGTGCTTCATCACGGCTTGCCTTTTGGCTGAGTTTTCTTACCGCGGTTATCATACGCCGCAATTATTTTTGACACCAGCTCATGCCTCACAACGTCTGCCCCGGTCAAGTTACATATGGCGATATCTGGGACGCCGGCAAGAACGCGCATCGCATCCTTCAACCCGCTCTGCTTGTCCGGCGGCAGGTCAATCTGCGTAATGTCGCCGGTTATGACTATCTTTGAGTTGAAGCCAAGCCTGGTTAAAAACATTTTCATCTGCTCTTTCGATGTGTTTTGCGCCTCGTCTAAAATGATGAATGAATCATCCAGCGTCCTGCCTCTCATGTAAGCCAATGGCGCTACTTCTATATTTCCGCGCTCTAAGTATTTGTTATATGATTCCGCACCCATAAGCTCAAACAACGCATCATACAGCGGCCGCAGATACGGATCAACCTTGCTTTGCAAGTCCCCGGGCAGGAATCCCAGCCTCTCCCCCGCCTCAACCGCCGGGCGTGTTAAAACAATTCTGTTGACTGTTTTCCCACGAAACGCTGCCACGGCGGCGGCGACCGCAAGATAAGTCTTTCCCGTACCCGCTGGGCCGATTCCAAGCGTTACCGTGTTTCCCATAATAGCGTCTATATACGCCTTTTGTCCCAGCGTCTTCGCCTTTATCGGCTTACCCTTGGCGGATATGCAGATTACATCCCGTGTGATTTCGCCGATTTTGTCGTCGTTGCCCTCTTTGACGAGGCCGATAATATACCGCACACTGCGCGGGTCAATCGCCTCGCCTTTCGCGGCAAGCTGCAGCAACCCGTTAATCGCCCGTTCGGCGTAATCGACATTTTCCTCCTCACCCAATAGATTCAGTTCAGAGTTCCTGTCTGTGATTTTTACCCTCAGCTCGTTTTCTATGAGCCTGAGATTCTCATCGAAAGACCCGAATACGCTGATAATGTTCTCAAGTCTGTCAACACTCATAGTTTTTTCACCCATGTATTGATAACTCCTTTTATTCGTAATAGTCTATACACGCCCTGTTTTGCATGACAGAGCCTATAAGTGCGCTCATTTTCTTATGTTCAGGATGGATTTGATAGGCAGTCAAAGCTTCTTCACTCTCGAACAGACTGTTAAGGACGATATCCTTGTTGCTTGAACCAAGCTCATTTATATAGACTTTGATTTCAATGACCCCGTCAAAATAAGCCAAGGATTCAAGCCCATGTTTGATTTTCAAGGCGTTTTCTTTGTTTTCAGCTTCTGAAAATCCATCTTTGTAATTCCATGTTACAATATGCCTCAGCATAATAGCTGCCCCCTCTGCTACAAATTCGCTACGATTTTCTCCTCATTTGCCTTGAGAATAACGCACCAGCCTTTCCTCAAGCGTACCTGTATGCAATTCAAACAGATGATTATCAAAATCATAGAAATATATAGAGCGTCCCTCGCCATCCACGCGGCTTCGTTCCGGCCTGGTTTCCGCCCCGGTATCCTTGATTCGTGAGATATATTCATCAATTTCACTGTCCTGAATTTTAAACGCAATATGATTATAGGTGCGCTCTCCCTGCGGTTCACCTTTCATTATACAAATCCAGAGGCCATTTATAAGAAAAAACTTCTCTTCTGATAACGAAAAAGTATTGTCCCCGCTTGAATAGACCTGTTTCGCGTTAAAAATCTTCTCCAAAAACAGAGATGTGCGTTCCAAGTCTTTAACTATCAAAGTAATATGGCTCAATCCACCAATCAAACGACTAACCCTCCATCATCCACCTTCCACCAATCCCGGCATCATCTGCGCATCATACCATTCCTCTTCCGTGAAATTCCGCGCAACGGCGATCTGCTCAATACACTCCGCTGTCAGCGTGACCGTTATAACTCCGTTTTCAACCGTCGTCACGAATTGCGAGCTTACGATCTCGCCGTCTCCGATTTCTTCAAGTAACGCGTTCAAGAGGCTCTCTTGTAAAATCCGCTCCGCATCCGACACGCTGAGGGCAGATATTTGCGGTATGTATTCAACATACTCATTCCGTATCATCGAAACCGGCAATCTGTTTCCCGTCGGCAACCTGAGATATCCCTCACTTGTGATTCTATCATAATTCGCCATGGAAATTCTACTATTAAAAAATAAATTTATTCTTCTCCCCATAATTACAACGGTTCTTCTTGTATGAGTATTCCCCGTATGCTCCTTTATCACTGCCTCAAGCGGCATTTTTGCCGATTTCTCATACCATGTTCTGGCATAGGCCGCCGCTATTGCGTGAACAGCTCTTCCGCCGTAGGCGAGGCTGTCCATAAGACCGGTAACTATTATATCCCCTTGTTCGACAACATCCCCGACAGCGATTACCTGCCTGCCCTCCAGCACACTGACTCGCACTATTTCGCCGGGCTTACCGGCATAGATCATAACCGGCCTTGTTTCGTCGATTATGTCGGGTTTGGGTATCCGCTCCCTGACAACCACCCGCACGCGGGAGCCATGGATATTGACGGCAACCCACGAAAGCTCCGGTATTCTGATAATCACATCATTCTGCACCATCGCGGTGTCAATAGCCGGGCCGAATGACCCCGGGCTAACTCCAAGTTCTTCAAGCGTATCCAGAATCAGCCGCGCGGATATGCTTTCGTTGCCGTGTACACGCATTTCCCAAATAAAAAGCGACATTGTGTGCACAGCCAGAAGACACAGCACCATTCCGAAGAGCAGAGCATAACGGCGGCGTATTTTTCGCAAAAAAAACGGCACGCCTGTCTTTTTGATCTGCCTTACCATGAATCCCGCATTTTCCGCCAGTCCCCGCAGCCGTCTGTATCCGCCGATGTGCATATATGCGGTGACGGCGTTTTGCGAAATCCGTTTTAGCCGCCAGAACTCAATCCCGCTTTGCGCACAAACGTTTACAAACCTCGTGGGATTCGGGCATTCTATTTCAACGCAGATAACCCCGCGCATAAAGTTTACAGCTTTTTTCACACCTATTCACCCCGAAAATCGTTCAAATTCAAGCTTCTCTATATACCCCGCGATCAACAGTTCCTCAGCGTTCATTGAAATTATCTCCAGCCTGCGCCCGTATACGCGAAGAACCACCGCGCCGCAGTTTATAGTTATAACGGCGTCGTCATAGCCCAGCACACCCCTGTGGCCCTCAATGTGCATCCGGCGATTGCCTGTCAATGAGAACTTCGGGATTCCGGCAAGCACTTCGCCGGGAAGTTCGAACGCTTCAGACACACGTTCGAGCATTTTTTTGTGGTTTTTCTTCTGCATGGGCAAGTCCTCTCTTCCAGTCTTGACTTGTGGGAACTATCCCCATTCCCCTTCATGCGTGACGGGGGATGTCTCTATATATCTATGCCCAAAGAAGAAAAAATAGGCCAGGCGGCGCATATAGTCTATTGAGGTGTTGTCTGTGTCAACAATTTTTCGCAGAAAACATATATATGATATTGCCGTCTGCCTAGCTTTGATAATCGCCGTTACCGCCCTTGTTTTCTTCCCAGATGAATCTATTCTGGCGGCACGTGACGGACTTTCGCTTTGCTTAAATGTGATAATACCATCGCTGTTCCCGTTTTTCGTGATTTCTGCCCTTGTCGTTGAAACCGGCATAACCCGACATCTGGGGAAACTGCTGGAGCCTGTTATGCGCCCGATATTCAATGTCAGCGGAAGCTGTGCCGCGGCGTTTGTACTCGGCTTCATCGGGGGATATCCCGTTGGGGCGAAAACTGTTATTTCGCTCTATGAGAATGGGGATTGCACAAAAACAGAGGCGGAACGTCTATTGTCGTTCTGCAACAATTCCGGACCCGCGTTCATATTCGGCGTGGTCGGCGCGGGCGTGTTTTCAAGCGGTGTGATCGGACTTGTTCTATATCTGGCGCACACGCTGGCATCTTTGATCGTCGGTGTAATTTTTCGGAACTGGGGAAAAAGCGATACAAGACACAAAAATCCGCGCAATAAAAACGCGGCGCACCCACAGGGATTTTCTGCCGCGTTTACAACTTCCGTTAAAGCGTCATCGCAATCAATGCTGAATATATGCGGGTTTGTGATATTCTTCACCGTTTTCATCAGGCTGCTTTTTGTCTCCGGATTCATCCCATGGCTTGCCGGGATTATAGGCCTGCTTCTCGGCCCGCTAGGATTCGACAGCCAGTGGGCGGAACGGCTTTTGACGGGTGTTATTGAACTCTCCTCCGGCGTATGGTCGCTAAATGACGCGGCCGGACAGCTTACGGCTTCTGTCGCGATGGCGGCATTCATGCTCGGCTGGGCGGGGCTGTCAGTGCATTCTCAAGTGCTGTCGTTTATAGGCAGCAGCGGATTATCCGTGCGCACATATATATACGGCAAGCTGTTGCAAGGCATTTTGTCCGCCGGCTTTGTGTTTGTGATCGTGCGGCTTCTTTTTATCGATGCGGTGACGTCAACGTATCTGGCTGAGCAAGTGACTTACCTGGCCTCGGTCGATTTCGCAACAGCCGGTCTTGTTTCCATACTCGGCGCCGGAATTGTGTTTGTCCTGTTCGTTCTAGGCGCAAAAAAAGCGGCGGCAAAATCGCAGAGGCGCGCATAATTCAGCATAACGACCAATCCGCCCATTACGGGCAGCTATAGGGGTACAGAGTTTTGTCGCACATGGTCAATCCTAACGGCCAATGTGGGGGACGCCGTACCTTCGTCCTGTTCCCACCCCTCGTCCCCCATACTTGAACAAACCCCTCCCCCATGGTATACTGCTATCATAAAATAATATTTTCGGAGGCCATAATGTTCAATCCCGAAGAAATAAACGAATTAATAAAACGCCTGGAAATTGCTTATCCGGAGCCTTTGTGTGCACTTGACTACAAAAAGGACTACGAGCTTCTATTCGCCGCGCGGTTGGCGGCGCAATGTACTGACGCGCGGGTAAACACCGTGACCCCCACGCTCTTTGGCCGGTATCCGACACTTGAAGCGATAGCCTCGGCGGATATCTCCGATGTTGAAGAGATTGTCCACTCCTGCGGTTTTTACAGGACAAAATCCCGCGACATTGTCATGGCCGCGGGATTACTTCTATCCGATTTTGGCGGAAAGGTTCCGGATACTATGGAAGAGCTTCTGCGTCTGCCCGGTGTCGGCCGGAAAACGGCCAACCTGATGCTGGGCGATATACATAAAAAACCGGCCGTTGTGGTGGATACACACTGCATCAGGCTGTCAAACAGAATCGGCCTTGTCAGCACGAAAGACCCGGTAAAAATCGAAAATGAACTGCGTGCAATCTTGCCGGGCGAGAAATCGTCTGACTTCTGCCACCGCTTAGTTCTGCACGGGCGGGCGGTCTGCACGGCAAGAAAACCCGCCTGCCCTATTTGCTGTATCAGAGAACTCTGCGATACGGGTAAATCGTTTAGTCCATCTTTAACGGGAAATCAACCTTGAGGCCGTAGTGCTCTTCCAAAGCGCGGCGGAGTTCGTCTTCCGTTTCAATCGTTTTTTCAACAGCGTCCCCGCCCGTGGTGTTGATTTTCAGCACATTCGCATTCAGTGTTATGTTGCCGGTCTCCGTGACTTTATTAAGCATACGCCCCATCACGAAGCCTGATGTCTTACTTTTTGATTGATATTCGTTCAACGCAATGAAATCCACCGGGTCCGCCGGCGTTTCGCGGAACAGCAGGACAGTCTCTTTCCCACCATCCACACGTCTGTATAACATTGTACCCTGGGGATGATCTTTTTCAAAGAAAAACACGTTTGTGCCGGATGGCTGGTCACTCAGGTCATCAAGCAGCAGCGCGCTTTGCGGAGATGGCCCGCCGAATCCGACATCGGCAAAATATCTCACACCATCAATTGTCACAACAATTGCCCTGTGTGAAATCGGCATTACGCGTGTGGCACCCATCATAACCCTGACGGCAATGGGGTAACAGTCGTACCCAAGGCTTTCTAGCAGCGCCATGAATACGGCGTTCAGCTCAAAACAATACCCTCCCCTGCGGCGGGTCACGACTTTGTCAAAAAGTGACGGAATGTCGATTGGCAAGTCTCCCCCAACGTCATAGACATCCAGATTCTCAAACGGAACATTCCTTTGGTGTGCCAATATCAGTGCGTCTAAAGTTGCTTTGTCCGGCTTTTGCACAGGCTCCATCCCGATTCGGTCAAGATACGCCTTGCTGTCCGGCAGTTCAGCCGAAAGCGGATTGAAAAGTTGGTCAAAAAATGACATGCTATAAACCCCCATAAAAAATAATATTGTGATAACATATGACACATGCTATAATGAAATTAATTATACACAAATTTTGCTCGTGGTGCAAGACTTTGGCCGCGCTGCATGTTATACCAACTCTCTGCATATGGTATAATCCGCGAAAGGGTGACTAACGATGCTATTCGACAGTAATATTGAACCTAGCTGCACATACTGCCGTTACGGTGAGGATTTGGGGCATGGCGAGGTTGCCTGCCGCAAACGCGGGATAATGGCCAGTCACGGCTATTGCGTACACTTCACCTATGAGCCGACAAAACGTATGCCGCACATAGGGCCGCGGTTCAACAGCGCAGGATATACTAAAGAAGATTTTTCACTTTAGCCGTATACATATACAGGTCTTTTACCGAACTGCCAGACATTACAGCTCCTTAATTTCACACGATACAACGCCGTTCTTGATTTCAAGGACGGCGTATGTTTTTTTGCCTGTCGGCGGTCGTGGACGGCCGATACTGCCCGGATTTACAAGCACCGTTCCATCATTTATTTCATAGCATGGATTGTGCGTATGGCCGAAAAGCGCAACATCCGTGTTTTTGCTTTTGGCGGCGGCAACGATTAAATTAGGAGTAGCCGCCACGGCATGCAAATGCCCGTGAGTGATGAAAAACTTTTTCCCGGCAGCCTCAAATTCAAGCGCCTCCGGCCTGTTTGATGTAGGGTCACAGTTGCCTTTGACAGCTTTAATAGGTATATCAGGGAACTCCCTCAAGATAGCGGCACAGTCACTGTCATAATCGCCGAGGTGCAGTATAAGCTCCGGATTGATTAGGCGCACTGCCTGTATGCACGCAGGCGTATTCCCGTGTGAGTCGGATATCACTAATATTTTCATAGTCACCTCCCGGCACACGCCGAATATACTGGATTAGGGCAGATCAAAAACCTTTGGTTTGTCCGCCTTATGAAAGGAGCGGTCATAATTATGGCATCCGATTTCAAAAAAGTCGCGGACGAATTCCTGAAGTCCCCGGCCGGTTCAAAAATCAAAAAGGATGAGTTCGGCAAGCTCATGGCCTCATCAGACGGAAAAAAAGTAAAGCAAATGCTTGAAAGCGGCGATGACGACCTAATGAGTGCTGTGCGGAAGGGCGACATGGATTCATTGAAAAACACGCTCTCCAAAGTATTAGCGACGGAAGAGGGCGCGCGCCTTGCCGGGCAAATAGTGAAAATGATTAAATAACTCTTACCTTTCTTGAAAGAAAGGTAAGACCAAAGAACTTCACTGGGCTTCGCCGGATTCTATGTCAGTCTGCATTTTAACGGCATCCGCCAGAGGCTCGTAAAGTTTTTTGGCTCCGCCTTTTTTTCAAAAAAGGCGGAAGAGAGGTAAACGTAATGAGTGAGTTTGAAGATAAAATAAGTAAAATCCTGTCGTCTCCGGAAGATATGGAGAAGATAATAAATATGGCAAAGTCGTTTTCCTCTTCGCTGGGTACGGAGAAAGAAAGCGCGGCTTCCCTAGAAGATAGCGGCGGCGTACCGGACATCAGCTCACTCGCCTCCATGCTCGGCGGCTCGGCCGGGGATCTGCTTGGCAATATGGACCCGAAAGTGTTCGGGATTATCGGCCGTGTTCTCTCTGAATATTCCTCAAAGACCAATGATAAAACTGACCTTATCTCCGCCGTAAAACCATATTTGAAAGAGGATCGGCGCGAGAAAATCGACAAAGCAACTGACATGGCACGGCTTGCGCGGTTGGCACGGCTGGCATTCTCTGAATTCAAAGGCGGTGACGAATAATGTATAACCGGTATATCGGCAACACAGGTAAAGTCTACAGAGTAAATGAGCCTTCCGATAGAGCGCGGACTGATAGGAGACGGAACAATGTGGTGGAGCTCTTTCCAAAAGAGTCCCTGTCCAGGGATAAACGCGGCACGGAGCATCACGACCATTCCCGAAAAAAAACGTCCCTGTTCGGATTGGGGAATTTTAAATTCCTTGAGGGCGGTCTCCCTCTCGGGCTGGAATTAAGCGACCTTGTTATACTAGCGCTGCTGTTCTTCCTGTTTCTCGAAAGCGGGGATGAAGAGTTTCTAATAATCCTTGGCTTCTTGGCTTACAGCATATTCAAAGATCATCGTGATAAATGACACTCTACAGCACACTGAATCCATTCGGCAAGATAAACGCCTCCGGATCCGTCTCCCCTATTATAATCTCGCCCGCCGTCATACGATAAACTCGGGCACCTGTTTCGTCAAACTCTTCCGCACCTATGACAAGTCCGAGTTCTATTGATATATAGTACCTTCGTATAAATCCAAAAAGCGGCGACCTGTACACCACATATATGCAAAGTTCGCCATTTAGCTCGGTGAATCCCGCGTATATTATATCCGCCGGCGGCAGAAGCAGCACATCTTCATATGTGGGCAGCATTCTCCATTCATCAACCGCCCTATCCCCGCCGGCAAGCGGACCCGTGTAAAATGAGCTTTCGTCCCCGTACCATATATACAGGCTGTTTTGCGTTGTAATGATCCGCCGCTCAACACCGTCCGGCAAACGTGCCATAAGCGACATTGCGCCGGCAGTCACTGATGTTCTGATATCAGTGACCGCCCAGCCACCGCCTGCCCAGAAGCTTTCGATGGTAATGTAACGGATGTATGTCTCCGGGCGGGACAGCGTTTCACCGATAACCGCCTGAACCGTTTCGGGCGTTACCTCGACGTGAATCAAGCTGTCATCCCCCGCACCTGGGGATTGCATAGCCGGCTGGGCTGTTCGGGGCAGTTCAAACGCGATGTTATCTGATCTGAAAAACGTGGTTATAAGCATAATACCTATCGCGGCGGCGCAAAGTACCGCACCGAACACCGCGATTCCAAGTATCCTCTTCGTACTCATTTAGTCGCCACATCTTTCTCACGTTCTTCTTCAACGTCCTCTTCCGCAGTGTTCTCCGGCGATTCTATCGATTCTTCCACCTGTACGGGTTCATCTTCGCTTTCCTTTGCAAGCTCCTCCGGAATCTCTTCGGCATCGGACGCCGGCCTAACTGTTCTTGGGTGTGCTCCCCTGTACGCGAAGTAGATGATCGCCGCCGCAATCACAACCGCGACAATCAAGATAATCGCTCTGATCTCACCGCTTGTTGTCACCACAACCGCCGCAATCGCCAACAGCCCGCTGATGGCATACAACACCGCGACCGCTTGCTTTTGGGACAGCCCCATGTCAATCAGTCGGTGATGAAAGTGCCCCCTGTCAGGCGCCCAGGGCTTTTTGCCATTCAAAATCCTCCGCAGCGCCGCTATACATGTATCGAAAAGCGGCAGCGCAAGCACCAGAAGCGGCACGGCGAACGACACCGCCGCATAAAACTTAAACATCCCCATAACAGAAACTGTCGCCAAAATAAACCCAAGCAAAAGCGCCCCCGCATCTCCCATAAATATCTTCGCCGGGTTGAAATTATATGGTATAAATCCGATACATGCCCCGGCAAGCGCTGCCATTATTATCGCCACGTTCGGATCCGGATACGGCACTAACATGGCAATAATAAGCATGACGACTGATGAAATGGTTGACACACCGGCCGCCAGTCCATCAAGCCCATCTATGAAATTGACCGAGTTCGTAATCAAAACAATCCAAAGCACCGTTATAGGGTATGCGAAAACCCCAAGATTTAGATATGGTTCGGCACTGAATATAAGGGGGTTTGAAAGTATATCAATAACCACGCCATGATAAACGGCTATCAAGGCAGCGATTATCTGGACAATAAATTTCAACCACGCTTTCAACGGCTTAAAGTCATCAATAACGCCGATGATAACGACGACAACAGCGCCAATCAAAATACCCCGGATCTGCCTGTCAATATCGGCAAACAAGAGAACGCTTATCACGAATCCTATGAAAATAGCAATTCCGCCGAGCAGTGGTATCGGTTTTTTGTGGACTCTCCGGGCATCTTTCGGCACATCAACCGCACCGACACGCTGGGCAAAACGCTTAACAAGCGGCGTCGCAACCAAGCTCAGAACCAGCGCCAACAGGATTGCCGCCCCTATTTTTATATATATATTATCCATATCGGCACAAGGCCCCCTTAAATTTGCAATGTCAACAGATCAAACGGCATGGCACGCAAACCGCGCGCTAAGCCTGGGCAGGAGTTCCGTCCCTGAACCTTTATCCCTGTACAAAACCTATTTTTTTGTAGACTTTCCGCAATGTCTTCATCGCCGCATAAGACGCTTTTTCAGCGCCTTGCTTGTATATCTTTTCTATATACGCTTTATCGTCAAAAATACGCAACGCCTCTTCACGGATTGGCCGCAAAGTCTCCACCACCGCTTCGCCCGTGTGCTGTTTGAACGTCCCGTAACCTTGTCCGCCGTACTCGGCTTCAATTTCCGCAAAACTTTTGCCTATACACACGGAGTATATCTGCATAAGGTTCGATACACCCGGCTTGTTTTCCGGATCATAGCGCACATCCGTCTCACTGTCGGTAACGGCTCGCTTGAACGCACGCAAAATGTCCTCCGGCTTATCAAGCAACAGTACGCACCCGCCGTCTGATATTTCGGATTTCGACATTTTGTCCAGCGGTCGCTGCAAATCCATGATTCTCGCGCCAACCTTGGGGATGTACGGTTCCGGCATTTTGAACACATCTCCGTATATGCCATTAAAGCGCACGGCGATATCTCGCGTCAGTTCGATATGCTGCTTCTGGTCCGCGCCGACCGGGACAAGATCCGTCTGATATAGCAAAATATCAGCGGCTTGCAGCACGGGATATGTAAACAACCCCGCGTTTATGTTGTCGGCATTTTTCGCCGATTTGTCCTTAAACTGCGTCATGCGCGACAGCTCGCCGAACATTGCGTAGCAATTCAGCACCCAGGCAAGCTCCGCATGGGCCGGTACATGGCTCTGAATGAAAATCGTATTTTTATCAGGATCAAGTCCGCACGCCACGTACTCCGCAAGCTGCCTGAGCGTGAGCTTGCGCAGCTCCGCCGGGTCTTGCCGCTCTGTTATCGCGTGCATGTCCACAATCATGTAATAGCAATTATACTCATCGGCAAGCTCTGCCCAATTTTTTATCGCGCC